>RFMZ01000191.1 GCA_009927445.1 Betaproteobacteria bacterium | reverse complement strand
AAAACGTAACTCTGCAAGACCCAGCTTGGAAAGTGAATGGACTTATTGCCTAAAACTTATTCAACGAAATCCCGACAAACCCACTCCGTACGCTTGAATTCGCCAACACTTTCAGCAAAAATTAACCAAACTAAAAATGATTTAAGGCCAACAGTGATTGTTCGCATAATGCTCTCCTTGATTGTTAAGTATTTATAGTACTGTATATTTATACAGTTTTCAAGAGCATTTAGACAATTATAAGCTAATTGTTGTTTTTTTACTGTTTATTTTTACAGTAAGCCTGCTTTCTATTTACCCCTAGGAATAAACTGTATTGGCGACATTTTTTCTGGATATAGGCCTAATTTTCCGTCATATACCTCTCGAATCAAACTAAAGTCTTGATCGATATCCCCTGTCATATACAAAAAAGTTCTTAATTGAATACTTTTCCTTGGATAGTCAATATAAGCAAACCCAACTGGATAACCTGTTTCTTTAGCTAAATGATAGAACCCACTCTTCCAGCCTGGAGTTTTCTTTCTGGTTCCCTCAGGGGTAATCGCTAACCAGTAATTAGACTGACTTTGCATTTGGCTAGCCAAAAAAGCTACATAACCATGAGGACTATCGCGATTGACTGATTGTCCACCAATACTTCTTAACCATCCACCCAGCAATGGGTACTTAAATAAACTATCTTTGACCAAAAAATGGATTTGGATTCCAATAGACCACCTAGCAAGCATCCCCAGACAAAAATCCCAATTCGATGTGTGCGGGTATACAACAATAATGCCATGTGAAGTTGGTAAGCCTTCAAAATCCAATGTCCAGCCAAGCATGTGAAGAACTTTTTTGGCTAAATAGCTAGCTCGGCTTTGATCGCGGTTACTCGTTGTTCGGTGACCCATTTTTACTGCCCTTTAAAAAGTCTGAAATTAAGTCACTAAACGCAGTTGACTCCTTAAGTCTTGTAAAAATTGATCCCGCGCAGTCACATGCAAGAACCGACCTATCTCGCGCTCCTGCCCCTGATACGATAAAGCGATCAACTTTCGGTCGTTCAATATTTTTTGCAATTGCACCCAAGTGGGATTCCAAATGAGTTGCTCAACTTTGCCAGCATTGCATAATTCAATTTTTAAAATACCCCTTCCAATCGCAATAATTTCATAATCAGTGGCATGCTTGGAATAAATCAATAATGCAATAGCTAATATAGTTAATTCCAAAAATGTAAATGGTAAAACAATCCAAACACCTTGTAATAAGAAAAAACCTGCGACAAATAATGAAAAAACCGATTGGGCTAGGTAAAATAGACCTACTTGCTTAGGCGTGAAAGAGCAATTCTTTTTGAAGATCCATTGTCTGTATGCCTTATCGTCTTGCTGATTCATATGAAAATTATCAACCAAATCATTAAAGTCTGCATCCCTCTAGTTAGCATACTAACTTTTCAAGCTTGCGACAGAAGAGATTATGTGACCTGGCAATGCATTGTAGAAAGTTCTCCTGCAAGTAAAATAACCATGATTCTCGAAGGCCCTACCTTAAAGATGGATCAGACAACGTTCAAGTACTGCGGCAGTATTGGGCCGAATAGTTATTTCGACAAAGTCTGTCAAACTAGTCCAAACAATGCCCTGATTACATTTAATCAAACCCAAGGAAAATTAGTGATGAACCAACAAGTATTTCAGTGTCAATCTCTCTAAGGGAAAATCAATTCTTGTACAGTATCCTCTTCGTCCTCAAATTCATCGTCGGGGCTTTTGCCAGTTACTGGGCTATTACAGGCCTGTGTCAACCATTACTCAATAAATACTCTCGACCAATTAGTTCGCCAGAGTTGTACCTTGGTGCAGGACTTGGTGCAATTTTATTCGTGTATGCTGGAATTGCATGGTTATTGATTCTGTTTGCTCTGTATGCTTATAACTATATCAATCGAAAAAAATGAGCCATTTTAAAAAACTATTTGAATCAACCAAAACTATAGCCGTAGTGGGCTTATCGAATAATCCAGAGCGCGCCTCTTATCGTGTTTCAGCATATATGTTGAGCCAGGGCTATCAAATTATTCCAGTCAACCCTTTTGCAGAGGAAATCTTTGGACAAAAAAGCTTTGCACAACTTTCTGAAATTCCATTTAAAATAGATCTTGTGAATGTTTTTCGAACTGCTAAAGATTGCCCAGCAATTACCCAAGATAGTGTTGTGATTGGTGCAAAGTCTATTTGGATACAGTTAGGCATTATCAGCCCAGAATCCGAGCTAATCGCTCGTAATGCTGGCCTTGAATTTGTTATGGATCGCTGTCTTAAAATTGAACACCAACAACTTTAACCTCAAAAAATATTGCTACTTGCCAATCATGCTCTGTTTGCTATTGGCGGGAAACAGCCATGCAATTGAGCCCCCTCCCTTCCTTACCGACTATTTACCACGGGTAAAAAATTTCGGACAAGGACAGTTCACCTACTTGGGATTTAAAGTGTACGATGCCAGCTTTTATGCAGAAGATCCTGCCGGACAAACGGGCTTTGCACTGAGTTTAAATTATCTTCGAAAAATCTCAAGTAGCGATTTGGTATCCTCGACGATCAAGCAACTAGAACGCGTAGGTGCATCTGAAGAGCAAATTGGCCAATGGAAAAAACCACTCGAGAAAATTTATCCAGATGTGGAGAGTGGTCATCAAATCATGGCTGTTTTTATTCCCAAAAAAGGAACCTCTTTTTTACACAATGGCAAACCCATTGGGAACATTGCTGGTGACGATTTTGCAAAATCATTTTTTGGCATCTGGCTTGATCCCAAAACAAGCTATCCTGAATTGCGACGACAATTACTTGTGAATCCGTGCTCGCCAGCCTTAATCAATTCAAACTGCTCCAAATAATCCACGAATGAAACAACCTTTACTAAATCCGAAGCAACGAGAGACACTGACTCAGACTGTACCTCATTGGATCCTATTGGGAAATCGGGATGCTATCACGCGCACGTTTAAGTTTCAAAACTTCCTAGAGGCTTTTGCTTTTATGGGCAAAGTTGCAATCTTTGCCGAAGAACTCAATCATCATCCAGAGTGGTTTAATGTTTGGAATAAAGTTGAAATCACTCTCTCAACACACGACAGTGGTGGTCTAACTCAGCTCGATATCAACCTAGCAACAAAGATAGATCAAATAGCCTAAAGCCAAGATAAAAGACTATTCATCTTGCATAATACCCATCTCTTGCAGTAATTCAGAGACTAAATCCAGTCGTAGACGCGGATTATCTAAGCCAAGAAGGTGCTCTTTTTGGCCTGGTGGTAGAGGCAATAACTCACTCCATCGATTAGCTACCCAGCCACAGTCATTTAGCGCAAACGGCTTTGAAAATGGCATTTGCTCCTTGGTTAATCCCTGGTCAACCAGTGATTCAATCACTTTTTTCAATGATTGTGACGCACTTTGCAACTCATCAGGAACTGGCATATGAACATCATCTTCTAAAGTTTGTATCTGCGCCTCCCACAAACCATTCTTGTGAAGCTCACTAGAAATGATCTTAAATCTCAACTTACCCAAACATTGAATAACAAAGAGGCTTGGCTGCACTGCTTCAAATTGCTCAATAGACGCGAGAGTTCCAACTTGTGAAAATGTGACCGCCTCATTCGGCTTGCGAACTTCATTGCCCTGAGCAATTGTGACAATACCAAATGGCTTGTGATCCCTAAAGCAAGCCTTCACCATATCTAAATAACGAACCTCAAAAATCTTGAGCGGCATTATGCCTCCAGGGAATAAAGTGGTTCCAAGAGGAAATAAAGGAATACTCAAGAATTGGTTAGGGTTAATTTCGGATCGATCCATAAAGGGTATCTTGTCATGACCTGTTCAAATAATTCGGATTGTAAGAAAAAGTTTAACCACTTTTGTAGATTTGGTAACGGTAACTGTTTAAATCGCTCCAAATCTACCATGGCAAATTGTCGGATAAAAGGAAAAATAGCCAAATCGACTAATTGAAAATAACTACCTAATAAAAATGGTTGTTGCCCAAGGAGTTGATTCAAGGGTAATAAATACGTTTCGAGGGCGCAGGCTAGAGAATTTTCTTGTGTAATTTCCACAGACCTTTCGGGATACTTGTAGGCGTCAAGCAGATTTTTGAAACTATCATCATTAGTCATAATCCATTTCTGAGTAAATAATTTTGACTCTTCATCTTCTGGCAAATAATTTGGTGCATCCGACTGCTGCAAAGCCCATTTCATGATGTCTATACTTTGATCAATGACTGACTGATCTGGCATGACTAAAACAGGGACTGTACCCTTTGATGAATAGACTAAAAAGCTTGGTGGCTTATTTCGTAAACTAATTTCACGAACCTCAAATATCACCTTTGCTAATATTAACGCACTTCTAGCTCTCATTGCATATGGACATCGACGATACGAGTACAAGATAACTGACATTAATAAGACTCGTACTCGGCAGCTTGGGCAGGCTTTGGTAAAGGAACAATCCTACCTGATCCCATTTTTCCTAAGGATTTTTTGACAATTTTATAAATATCTAAATCAAACTCTGGGACACCAGAGTTTAACAACTCAAAGACCTCCGATTCATCTATTGCAGTCCCTAAATAACACCAATGATCAATGACATGCACAACTTGAGCCTCGCGAATACCAATGGCCGTTTTATATGGCCAAATACCAACTCGATATTTATACAAGGCATGCAATAGTCTTTCGTGATAACTCAAAGTTGATTCTTGACCGATACAAATGCCTAAGCATTGCTTTACTTGATAACCAAAACACGATTTTTGAGGTAATAACTTTTCTAGGCCAAGCAAGCCCTCACAAAGAGTGTGTTTTTTTGCTAGTGCTTGCAATGTTTTAATCGCTTCGCTACGACTGTAAAACAGTCCATATAAATTTTCTTGACGACCAGGCGATAAATCCTGATGACGAACTAACTTAGGTACTAATATGCCATCATTATTGAGTAATAATTGCCAGGCACATAAATCCGTAGATTTTCTTAGCCGAACATTCATACTAGGCAGTTTTTCTTTAATTAATTTTGACTCTAATAATAAAGCCCCTATCTCACCGGCAGTCTCAATCCAATCAATATCTTTTATTTGCATAGCTAACTTCATCTCTTTACGAATCCGCAAAGCACTACTAAAGTGGCTTAAAACTCTCCCACGAATCGAGTTACTTTTACCAATGTATAAAAGTCGGCGATTATCTGCATAAAACAGATAAACCCCAGGCGTATCGGGTAAATCCTTAATCATCGCTTCGTCAATATTTGGCGGTAAGGACTGCTGGGGTAGCAATTGATCAATTGCCTCCTGCATTTTTGAAATACCAAATTGATCAATACAACAATACCAAAATTGTCGCAGTAACTCAGCATCACCAAGCGCACGATGTCGAGCATGAACTTTTAAATGATGCACTGTAATTAAAGTATCCAAATTATGTCTTGGCTGCTCGGGAAATAAAAAACGGGATAATTTGACAGTGCATAGAACTTTGGGCCGAAAATCAATCCCTATTCTCTTGAATGCTACCCGCAAAAAACCATAATCAAACCGGGCGTTATGCGCCACAAAAATCTTGTCTTGCAGTTGATCCAGAATTAACTGAGCGAGCTCCTTAAAAGTTGGTTGCTCTTGCACCATTGCTGGAGAGATTCCAGTGAGGACTTGAATGTTATACGGAATCAAAGTTTCGGGATTTATCAAATGCTCCCAACGCGATTCAACCCCATCTTGCAAGGATACAATACCAACTTCGGTGATTCGATCCCTCTCCAAATTACCACCAGTCGTTTCAATATCTACAAAAGCAAAAGCAGGAAATTCAGAGCGAAAATTAGTCATCTTGCAAGGATAGTGGATGCCAAATAACTTTGCTGACAACCCGATTTTTTGTGGCGTATTGGACTAAAACTGAGTAATTGATGCACCAATTAGTACTAACCCTAATCAATGTAAGTTGCTGTTTATTCATGTTAAATTATTTATTTGTTCAAATAAATTGAATTATTTTCATAATTTCCATTTTCGAGATAAACTAAAAAAAGTTTATCAACCTACTTCTCAAATTGGAGACACGCAATGCAATTGACCGTAAATGGCAAAGTCCATAATATTGATGTAGAAGCAAATATGCCCCTGCTGTGGGCCATCCGTGAAATCATTGGTCTGACTGGCACAAAATACGGCTGTGGCGTTGCCCAGTGTGGTTCTTGTACAGTCTATATGAATGGTGAGCCCGTGCGTTCCTGTTCAATTCCTGTGTCTGCAGTTGGAGCTATGAAAATTACAACTGTCGAGGCCCTATCCCCAGACAATTCTCACCCTGTTCAAAAAGCTTGGATCGCTCTTGACGTTCCCCAATGTGGCTATTGCCAATCAGGTCAAGTGATGGCAGCAGCAGCTCTCCTAAAAAGAATTCCAAAACCAACGGACTCAGATATCGATAATGCGATGTCTAATATCTGCCGTTGCGGAACCTATCAAAAAATTCGAGATGGTATTCACGTAGCATCCGGCCAAAAGAAATTAGCTGATGTTTTAGCTTTTTATGAAGCCACTCCACAATCTCGCGCTTAAGAGGATCTGCTCATGACAACCACCACACAAAATAATCAAGTCGTAGAAAATGCATCTCGCCGTCGTTTCATTATTGATACATCCATCGTTGGATCAGGCCTTATGCTGGGTATTGGCAGCTTTTCAGCAAGTGCAAGTCCCCATGATCCCAACATAATGATGTCAGCCAGCTCCCCAGAGGTGAATGCATGGGTAAATATCAAACCTGACGATACCGTCGTGATTCGGATCGTCCGATCAGAAATGGGCCAGGGTACTAGAACTGGTTTAGCGCAATTAGTTGCCGAAGAGCTTGAATGCAACTGGAAAAAAATTATTACGGAATCACCCACTCCAGGTCAAAGCCTCTCCCGTAAACGTGTCTGGGGAGAATTTAGTACCGGTGGTAGTAGAGGAATTCGTATCTCAGAAGATTACGTGAGACGTGGCGCTGCAGGTGCACGAATCATGCTCGTGCAAGCAGCTGCAAACCAATGGAATGTCTCGCCGAGTGAACTCAGTGTCGACAAAGGTATCATTTCACATAAGGCAAGTGGACGTAAAATAAGTTATGGTAAGGTTGCTGAAGCCGCCGCTAAATTAACGCCACCAGATCCTAAATCAATTCAATTAAAAAACCCCAAAGATTGGAAAGTCGCTGGTAAACCGCTTGCCCGCCTAGATACTTTTGATAAGGTCAATGGTACTAAAATCTATGGTACTGACTTACAATTGCCCGGTATGCTCTGTGCTGCCATTAAACAGAGTCCTGTATTTGGCGGAAAAGTAAAAAGCTTTGATGCCAATAAGGTTAAAAATTTTCGAGGTGTAAGGGCAGCTGTTCAGGTTGGCGATAATGCCGTTGCAGTTGTTGCTGATACTTGGTGGCGCGCAAAAGTTGCTCTAGACTCGCTTCCTATTGAATGGGATGAAATGGGCAATGGGTCTATTTCTAGCGTGGAAATTAAAAAACAGATGGAAGAAGGTTTACAAGCTGAGGGCGATTTTTGGGGACGCAAAGAAGGGGATGCGCCAGCCGCAATCAAAGCTTCTAACAAAATAGTTGAGGCGATCTATAGCACACCATTCCAAGCCCATGCCACGATGGAACCAATGAATGCTACAGCACGCTATACCAATGAAAAAGCAGAGGCTTGGGTACCAACACAAAATGGTGAAGCTTCCCACGCCACTTTAGCAGAAGCCTCGGGTTTACCTCTCAATCAATGCGAAATCTATAAGCTTGACCCAGGCATGGGACTTGGTCGTCGTGGTGGCACCCAAGAATACGTTGCGCAAGCCATCCGTATTGCAAAACAATTTCCCGGTATTCCAATCAAAATGATTTGGAGTCGTGAAGAGGATATGACGCATGATTATTACCATCCAACTGCTATGGCTAAAATGCAAGCAGGTCTGGACAGTAATGGCAATTTAACGGGTATGCATATTAGGACATCCGGGCCGTCAATTAATGCCACCCTAAACCCCATGGCCATCAAAAATAATAAGGATGCTCGTCAATTACAAGGGTTTGATGTAGGTGTTGAACCAGTAGGAGCGCAATTAGGCTATACATTCCCCAACTTACTAACTGAATATGTCATGCGTAACTCCCATGTTCCTGTTGGTCCATGGCGGGGAGTCAATACCAATCAAAATGGCCTATTCATGGAGTGCTTTATCGAAGAATGCGCGCGCGCAGCTGGAAAAGATTCTGTGGCATTCAGACAGGTGCTCATGAAAAATCATCCAAAACATTTAGGTGTACTCAACGCTGCCGCCAAAAAAGCAAATTGGAGTAAACCACTGCCGAGCGGGGTCCATCGGGGAGTAGCACAATTTATGGGATATGGCAGCTACTCAGCCTGCGTGGCGGAAGTCTCTGTCACAGGTGGCAGCCTTGTGAAGATTAAACGCTTGGTATTTGCACTCGATTGTGGACACGTGGTAAACCCCTACTTAGTTCGAGAGCAAATTGAAGGGTCTGTGGTGATGGCTCTCGGTGCGATCTTTAATCAAGAAATTACTCTAGAAAATGGCCGGATTAAGCAGCAAAATTTCGACTCCTATCCACTGCTCAAACTTGCCCAAGTCCCTAAAGTAGAATCGGTGCTAGTCCCAACAATGGATTTTTGGGGCGGTGTAGGTGAGCCAACAATTTGTGTCGTTGGCCCCGCAATCATCAACGCAATTTCTGCGGCGCTTGGTAAACCGCTCAGAAATTTCCCACTAGTTAAAGAAGGACTAACGCTCGCTTAAACCTGAAAAACCATCGGTTCGTGTTACCGACGAATCGATGGCCCTTCCCATGTCATGCCCTCTGAACGTATCTTTAAAAACAGTTCCAAAGAGCGCAGATCAGTGTGAGCTGGCGTTGGAATTCTAGCTTGTACTCCAGAATAACAAGCCCTTAAGCGCCGATCAGTGGATCCGAGGGTCTGCCAACTTTGGCGATAAATTGGAAATCCGGTCAAAAACCCAGGACTAATTAATTCTGCGCGTAATGCTATCCCAACTTTGCCATCATGACATTGTGTACAAGATAAATTCATACGACCGATTCTTGTCGTATATAAGTTCGCCCCTCTATCCAAAAATGCTTGCCACTCTTGTTTAGCAAAAGTTTCACTGGGCTGTATCACTTGGACTTTTAAACCCTTAGCCAAACTAGATAAATATGCTGATAGTGATAAAACCTCATTACTTTCGATATTTGGCTGTGTTCTAGTATTACGACTGATACAACTAGTAATTTGATCTTCAAGATTAACTAACTGGCCACTTGCTCGGTCTAGAGATTTTCTCCAAACTGGATATGCAACAACAGCGCCTGCTAATGCAAGCGCCTTGGGATGGCATTGAGAGCAGTTATTGAACCAAAGTGCCTCACCCCGATCAACCCATAAAAGTGCGGGATTTGTAAATTCGTCATTTTGAAGATTCAGAAGATCAGATGACAAAAAAGCACTACCGCTTTGCCGAACATGACTATTGGGAGTATTTTGAGCATGCCCTAGAACTGCTAACCAAGCAATTACAAAAACCCCGACTTGAGTTAATCTATTTATACAGTGCATGATGGAAAAATCATGACCTCGGACTAATTAACTCTTTTTCCGCCTTCCTAGATACACCCTGATCATCGAACCATTCCACTGAAATAACGCCCCCTGTTGCAGGAATAGTCACAAAAAACTGTAATAAAGGATTGGCAGCAATACCCGTACCCACATCAGCCATAAACAGAATATCTTGGTTGATCTTTACCACCATCTTTTCAATAATATTCTTCGGAATTTTATCCATGCCATTAATACCAATGCGAAAACCCGTTTCCATCGGATGACCAATTAAAATCCGAACTTCTACTTCTTTGCCAGGTGCTGACTCGCCAATAATACCAATACGAATTGGAAAAGGATTAATAGTGGCCATGATTAACTCGCATCAAAACAAGCACTCAGGGTAATAACCGCAGGAATTGATTTACCTATTTTTTGACCATTATCCAAAGTCGCAATAACCCATACATCTTGGCTTGTTGCTAAACGAATCCGCGTAGCAAAACGCAAATGCTCCGTCTGAGAGGACATCTTTAAGCGCATTAGAAGCGGATTAGGATTTTCTGGAGCCACCATATCAACACTTTGAATTTTTTGTCTTGGTGGGGCTTTTATGGCAAATCGAAATGGGATTGAATTACCTGTCTCTACTAGCGAAGGCAAATCTAATTCAACGCCTTCCGGATTGAACTTAAAAGACTTTAACGCTAACTCAGAATATGCTTCATTTTTATTTTGGGCAATTAGCACGCCAGCCCAAGTCATTGAAAATACGCCAATAGACCATTTTAAAAATCGTCTCTTCACCATCCCTTTTTTTGAAGCAAAGTATTTCAATGGCTCTAATCCTTATCTAAGAGTTTGTAATACATCTACAACGTTTTTTATTTGCTCAGCAGACAATATGGTTCTTGGCACAATCGGTTGTTCAATCCCCTCTAGACTACCATATGGAGGCATCAAAGTTCCAGAAGATATTTGTCTGGCATCCGTTACCCACTGCAATAAAATTTCGCGTGAATAACGTCGTCCAACGCCAACCAGAGAAGGTCCAAAATTACCCTGCTTTTGCGTTGGTTGAGAGTAATTACTTGATCGTAACTGATGACAAGTCCCACAATTACCCAGATTACCGTCATTTATAATTCTCCATCCCTGCTCTAAATTATCTGGAGTTTGACTATAAGCTAAGTTTGTAAAAATACAAAATACAATACTACTCGCGTATCGAAAGGCAATCCTTCGGAAAAAACTGTCACAAATAGGCATCACGCAACATTCAAAATAGATATCAAGCTATTTTGCCTTAAAACGCCGCAGCCAACAAATTTGTATTACTTTTTCCAGGGCTCTGGTAATTGAACAAGACCTTTAACAGCTCTTGGTAATATGACAAAATAACCACTTTCACGACCTTTAATCCAAGCAGTAAAAATTTCAAAAGAAGACTGATCACTTGTTGCTAAAAGGGCTTGAGCACTCACCATATCATTCATTTGCCCTAACAGTTCTTGAATTTTTGTTAAAGGTTTTAAATACGCAGATACTTTTTTAGCCTGATAAAAGCTATTAAAAAAATCCATTGCGTAACGTAGCTTTTTTAACTCTAATCGCAATTCATGAAATTGCTCTGAAGTATGCCTAGAAATCATTAATTTTTTATGTAATTGACGATGTCGTCGCTGCAAAATTTTAGTGGCAAATTCTTTAGGCTTCATCTGTAGTAATTCTTTTTCTACAACCCCAGTTTGCTGCATTAAATCACTCTGAACAGTTGTGTCTTTCATGACATCTAAATTTAAGAGAGCCTCGGTGTACGAAATAACTTGAACAGAATACGATCGATTACCAATGTATTGAATAACTTGGTCATGCGCAAGGAATCTTTGCATCTTTACAAACTCTTGCAAGTTATTTAGCGCTGCCGAACTAGATAAATCACGAACGATCAAGGGAAGTAATTCAGCGACAAAAACATCCCAATTTCTCGCATCATCTAGTCGTTTGGCTATCCCCCTCCAAACCATACTCCAATGACTTACAAAATCGAGGGGTAGTATTTTCGCAAATAGTTTCAGTGAAACCCTGATTCTTCGAATAGCAACTCGTACTTGATGAATATATTCATCATCCTGATCTAGCAATAGGCCAACATCATTTACTTGTAAATGCGTCAAGCATTCTAAATTAATGTGGACAAAAGTTTGTTGCAAGCTAGCTTCTGGAATTTGCGTAATGGCTGCTGGCTTGATGGGCCCTAATTTTCTATCAAGATATAGGTCATAACCACGCTGCGCCTTGGAGGCGGCGCTAGGGTGAAGTCGGGCCCGACGACTTAAGACGCGAGCTAACCCGAATAGCGCGCTGGGCTTGCCTTCTAGTAACTCAAGCTCAACTTCACAAATAGGCTCTTGAAAAAAACTTCCAGCACGCTTAGTAACGATTAAACCTTGGTCAATAGCCACTTCAACTTTAGCGCCACGAAAAGTTGCTATACAAGTCCTACGATAAAAATCAGTTGTAAAAATAGGGCTTAATTGCGGGGTTAACTGACTTAAAAAATTCAAAGTGGCAACATCGTCAATTAAAGTTTGAAAATCAAATTGGCCTGGTATTGAAGGCCCTTCCCACTCCGATCGCTGACTTAGTCCGCCAAAATTATTGGGATCTAACTTATTTTGATCTAACTTCACAGTTAAAAGCGTCTTACGAAGAATAATTCTCTCCCGAACGGCAATGGCATTTTTCATTAATGCCAGTTCCGGAGTGTCGTAATAAATGTTGTATAACTTTTTTCGCCGGCTAAGGTTGGCTAGTAAAGGATGTTTAAGTAAATGAACCAAATCATCCGCCGTTACGGTCAATTTCAGTTCAGTCTCGGTAGCCAAAATATTTAAATCCCTCTTTTTTGTGTATTTTATAGCTCGATAGCTCATCTGTCATAGAAAACCTAATTTCGCAGGTTACCATTAATCAACTAAATCGTCCAATTACTATGTCATCGTAATGACTTGTCATAAACTTAACAATTGAATAACTGTTCATCATACGCTTAATCAATATAAGCCCCCTGAAGTTACATCACAACCCGAGAATTTCATCCTCAAAAATTGGGGGTTACTTATGAAAAAGCTTCTGCAAGAGAATTAGGACTTGAATAGAAGAAAGCAGCTGAGTTCATTGTCTAAATGATCTAAATAGAAGTCTTATACTAGTTAGGAAATAGTCGTTCTTAAAAATATTGTAGATTCGGAGCATTCTATGTCAGATAATTATTATTACTATGAGCCACGCAGCGGACATGGACTACCACATGATCCATTCAAGGCAATTGTTGGGCCTCGCCCAATTGGTTGGATTGCAAGCTCTAGTGAAGAAGGTATCCTTAATTTGGCACCCTACAGTTTTTTTAATGCCTTTCATGCATCGCCCCCAATCATCGGGTTTTGCAGCACCACCCAAAAAGATACTGTCAGCAACCTCATGCAAAACGGCCAATTTACTTGGAATTTAGTCACCAAGGAATTAGCTCAAGCCATGAATCAAACCTGCGCTGAAGTTGCCCCAGAAATCAATGAATTTAACCTTGCTGGTTTGACAGCGACCCCCTCACTGAAGGTCAAAGTTCCCAGAGTTGGAGAAGCGAAAGTGGCATTTGAATGTGTAGTTACCCAAATTATTCAATTACAAACAAGTGCAAGTCAATCTATTGATTCTTGGCTGACTCTTGGCGAAGTTATTGGCGTACATATATCAAAAGATCTACTGGAAGATGGCATCTTTAATACCGCAAAGGCAGGCATCATTTTGAGAGGTGGTGGCCCCGCTGATTATTTCAATATTGGTCCTGAACAACTATTTAGAATGTCTAGGCCCAAATAAAAAAACCAGACGAAATTATCGTCTGGTTTTTTTGACTGTTGAAGATTTAGTTTAACTGCTGAATCCCACAAAGTAGCCATCCTGTTTGACCATTAACTGGCTTGACCCAATTCCACACTTCTTGGAAATCTGCAGCAGGACCGTCTTTTTCTTCACGGATGGAGCCAGAGAAACGAACACTAGCTAAGTACTCTTGATTTTCTTCTTCGACCGCGATTAAATCAGCCGCCAAGGTGAGAACTTGGGTATAGCTAGTAGCTGTTTGGCGCCCCAACATATCTTGACGAAGATGATTGAATAACTCTGGAGTAGTGTATTCCTTGAGGACGTCGATATTTTGATTGTCAGACGCTTCTTGTAATTGCAAAAATAAACTCTTTGCATTGTGCAAGAAGGACTCTTGATCGGCCCAAGAACCAGGCATCAATTGTGCTTGAATAGGGCTAGAGATTGGGGGCACGCCACCAACTTGACTGCCAATACCTAAGGATGAAGGATTACTGGCGGCAGTATGACTTTCAACTGCCGTATTTTGAATAGCATGCTGGGGGGGGGCAGATTGCGTTTCCCAAGCTGACTGACTACTCGAAGAAGAGCTCATGCCAGCTGGAGCAGGAGTCATACCTAGACCACCTTGCGCTTTATTCGCAAACCTTTTGTAAAGCCACAATCCGACTAGTGCCAGAAGGCCAAACATTAATAAACCACTCACCATCGACGCAATGCCGTCACCAAGTCCACCTAAGCCCATGTGGGAAAAGAGATAACTCAAGCCGATACCGGCTGCAATACCGCCCAAGATGCCACCCATTCCACCAAAGCGACTTGGTTGAGCTGCTGGAGCAGCCGGTGCTGCAGCTGGCGCAGCAGGTTTTGCAGCACCAGCGCTATTGACTGGAGCTGCGTCTGGTTTAGCCGGCAAGCTGCTTTGATTTTTAGTGACGGTATTAGACTGTTTGCCAACACTGTTACCACTACCCATTTTTTTAGCCTCGGCAGGAATGCTTGTAAACATTATCAAAGCAATTAAACCAACAAAACTAGCAAGTACTTTTGTCAAAAGTTTAGATCTCATGTTTTAGTTCTCTCCGTTATAAAAACATACCTTATTAGATACTAATTTTTGCCTTTTGTCATTACGAACATTAATTAACCTAATTTTATTGTGGATATTAGCTAATACTCTGTTTACCCCAGAGATTATCTAATCCTTTTGAGATTTTTTCCACTGACGAATCAACAACTTGGCTTGCCGATAACTTGTTGCAATTTGCCAGCTGATGAGATGGTGAAATTTACTGTCACCCACAATCACTACTTCTCCAAAGTTTTTAAACCAAATAGCAGCTAATTCAGTATCTGTATAGTTACCCAAATTCAAGCGCACCCGATTCTTTAATGGCGAGTTGTAGTTGTAATTACAGCCCACTAAATAAATTAAATCTATTACCGTTTTTCTAGTCAAAATACTGACGAGATATTCCATATAAACTCCTTCATATTTATACAAATATATTAGAGTTTTTTATCCGATGATGCGTTGCGAATTGCTGTACGAAAAATCTGATTTAGTGCAATCCAAACCAATGATCTTATTAATTTTTTAGATTTGAATCATATGAACTGTTAAAACTATCCTTGTCAAACCATCCTTGTCTAAATTCAGATAGTCCCTAAGACATATACCGCATCGATCAACTTTGAAGGGTTTACTAGCAACTAAGTCTAAGCTTGTATCAAATCATCCGCAAAAACTTAGACCACAAAGAAGAAATAGACCGGGTCAATGTATTAAGCAAAATCCATCCTAGAGAAAAATAAATGACAACCACGGCTTGCACCAATATTGGGCACAACTAGAAGTGTTTTGGTGCAAGTTTGTCCATAATGATGCATCAATAAAAATAGTGAGAAAGTTATGGAACAAGTAAAGATTGGTACCGATGTTTTATTTATTTTATTAGGGGCTATCCTAGTGTTGTTCATGCATGCAGGATTTGCTTTTCTAGAACTTGGGACAGTTAGAAAGAAAAATCAAGTCAATGCCCTCGTTAAAATCCTAGTTGATTTTGCTGTTTCAACGATTGCCTATTTTTTTATTGGCTATAGCATTGCTTACGGCGTTGACTTTTTCTCGAGCGCAAGTACCTTGTCAGAAAAAAACGGCTTTGAATTGGTTAAATTCTTCTTTTTGCTAACCTTTGCAGCTGCTGTCCCTGCTATCGTCTCTGGAGGTATCGCTGAACGTGCCAAGATTCACCCTCAATTAATCGCTAGTTTCATTCTTGTCGGCTTTATCTATCCGTTCTTCGAAGGCATTGCATGGAATCAGCATTATGGTATCCAAGCTTGGATACTTGCAAAAACCGGTCATGAATTTCATGATTTTGCAGGCTCGATTGTGGTTCATGCAGTCGGGGGTTGGATTGCTCTTCCAGCCATCCTATTGGTAGGCGCTAGGCAAGGACGTTACTTAAAAAATGGCGGTATTGCCTCTCATCCACCTTCCAATATCCCATTCTTGGCCTTAGGTGCATGGATCTTGGCAGTGGGCTGGTTTCGGCTTTAATGTCATGAGTGCACAAACGATCGATAAGATCAGTGGCTTAGTTGCTATTAACTCATTAATGGCAATGGTAGGAGGTACCCTCTCAGCTTGGTTAATTGGTAGAAACGATCCCGGTTTTACCTACAATGGGCCATTAGCTGGTCTAGTTGCAGTATGTGCTGGCTCCGACATCATGCACCCTCTGGGCTCATTAGCTGTGGGGCTAATTGCTGGAGGACTATTTGTATATATGTTTATCCTCGTTCAAAATCGTTGGAAAATTGATGACGTACTTGGTGTCTGGCCCCTCCACGGTCTTTGTGGCCTTTGGGGCGGATTGGCCGCAGGAATCTTTGGAACACCAGAGTTTGGTGGTATGGGCGGAGTCAATTTCACAGCACAATTGATCGGCAGCGGCCTCGGAGTTCTAATCGCAGTCATTGGCAGCACGATCTTATATAGTATCCTCAGGGCAACCATGGGAATTCGGATGAGCGCCGAAGATGAGTTTGAGGGCGCGGATCTAACGATCCATAAAATTTCTGCCACGCCAGACCGCGAAACAAACTGGTAGGGCTTTTCCAATCAGATTGGAAACTCTAATCCGACTTGATGCCTGAGTTTTGTAACAGTTTTTGCCATCGCTCAGTCTCTTGCCGAACTAAAGCCCCAAACTGATTAGGTGAATCTCCTATGGGCTCAACGCCTAAATCCACTAATGTTTTCAGAACCTCGGGGTCCTGTAACACAAGTGATACAACCTTTTGGATTAGTAAAACCCTATCCATTGGAATGCCACTAGGTGCGGCTAATCCAAACCAATTTTTCACCACATATCCCGGAACCGTCTCCGCCGCAGCAGGCAAATCAGGCAGTATCGTTAATCTTTTGTTATCTGTAGTGGCAAGCGCCTTCAGTCTGCCACTTTTTAAATGTGGCAAACCAATAGCAATCGCCTCAAAAGTTAACTGAACTTGCCCACCCATCAGGTCCGTAATGCTCGGAGCACTACCTTTATAAGGCACATGGATCATTTGCGTACCCGTAGCTTGATTAAACATCTCACCAGCCATATGCGGTAGGCCTGCATTACCACTTGAAGAAAAATAAACATTCTTTGGGTTTGCTTTAGCGAATGCAATCAATTCCGCTAAGGTCTTGACAGGTAGTTGTGGATTAATAAAAATAATAAAAGGAGATGCAGCTACCTGAGTAATAGGCTGAAAATCTCTATATACCTGATATGGTAAATCTTTGACTAAAGCAGGTGTAATACTAAAGTTCCCCATTGTCCCCATAAACAAGTTGTAGCCGTCAGCCTCGGTTCTAGCAACGTACTGCATACCAATAATACCTCCGGCGCCAGCTTTATTTTCAACCACAACAGATTGTCCCAATTGTTTAGACATTTTTGGAGCCATCACTCGCATGATGGTATCGATTGCTCCTCCAGGCGGAAAACCAATAGTGATATGAATTGATTTATTAGGATAACTTTGTGCATGAAGATTTGAAATTTGAATCAAAAATAAGCTTTGTATGATAATTAATATCTTTACAAAAAGTGCTCGAAAAAACATGAGGCCTCCAGATTATTGTTGTAACTTGTTGTAAAAAATTATTGTATGGTATGTCGTTTAATCCTGAGGCGTTTGATTTTAATCAACATCATGCAGCAATTTTTGGACTGCAACCTTGAATTAGCCAACCGATTACTTTACCAGCGTCAAAAATATCCCCAAAGATAAATCCTTAACTAGCCATATCTCCATACTTAACCTAATATTACTGAGACACACTTTTGCATATAATAAAGATCAATTCAACCTATATCGTATGACTATTCCTTCTAGGGCGCAATGACTAATCGAGTTGAAGTCTATATAGGCACAGCCGGACACTCTGCCTGGTTTAGTTCCGACCAAGGTACCTCATGGTTACATCCTAATAGCCATTCGGGAATGTACTTAGAAGCTCGTGTCTGGTGTTTTTCAAGTCATCTAAAGGATAAGCAATTTCTTTATGCTGGCACTGATATGGGCTTGTTTCGCTGGGATGAATACACTACTAGGTGGACTAGTCTTCCATCGCCAATGAAAGAAGTTTGGGCGCTTACTCAAGACCCTAATAATGCGCAGATTCTATATGCAGGTACTCGGCCTGCTAGCTTTTACAAGTCCTTAGATGGTGGACTAAACTGGCAACATATACCAATACCTAATTTAGTCGATTTTTCTGATGTAAACATGGGTCCCACGCGTTGTACCCAACTATTAATAGATCCCTACGACTCTGCTCAAATTTGGTTAACAGTAGAAATCGGTGGCATTTTTCATAGCAAAGACTTTGGCCAAACCTGGGAAATGAAGGTACAAGGCCTAGTTTCAATTGATGTTCATGGTATTTTAATTACAAAAAATACCGCCCAAGAAAAAATCTATTTAGCGACTACGAACCGAGGTCTTCACCGAAGTTTAAATGCGGGACAAACATGGGAAATGACTCCACTACAATCTCCATGGCAATATACTAGAGCAATCACTCGACAAGAAAATAATCCTAGCGTGATTTGGCTGACAAATGGTAATGGGCCGCCGGGAGACTCAGGTAAATTGCTTCGAAGCGAAAATTTTGGAGAGAGTTTTAGTGAAATCAAATTGCCAAATCAACTCCATAGCACCCCATGGTGTATCGCTATACACCCCACTAACCCTCAACTAATCTTCCTGGCAACCAATTTAGGTCAGGTCTTTCGGAGCGATGATGCAGGAAATAAATGGCTTCTTCTACCACATCAGTTTGGCGAAATCCGAGCCCTTCATTGGCGGACAACAGATTATCCTGACGACCGCCCACCGCACGCAGTTACAACACGCCCACCACTAACAATCTTTCGGTAATCCTCTGTAAAAAATATTCTGCCCTATGACAATTAAGCAACCCCTAAAAATTATGCTGATTATCCCAGCCAATAACACCACGATGTCAAGCGAGCTACTAGCTTGGCTACCTGCGGGCTCAAGTTGTTCGTTAGTGCGCATCCCGCGTGGTCCTGGTTTATTAAATAAAGATACGCTACCAGCATATAAAGAAACAACTATTGAACTTTGCGCACAAGCGGCTGATGCTTGTTATGATGCTGTTGCTTATGGTTGCACTGCTGCTGGCTTTATTTTAGGGCCTGATGGTGATGCAGAAATGTCAATGAGAATATCTCAAGTAACTGGGAAACGCGTCGTCACAACAGCAAAATCAATGGTCTTAGCCTTGCAAGCAATCCAAGCTAAATCAATTGCGCTGTTGACGCCCTACCAGGAGGATGTCAATACGCGACTGAAGTATTTTCTCGGTTGTGCAGGAATTTCAGTAAAGTATTTTGATAGCTTTTATGCTGCTAACGTAACAGCACTCGGTCAAATCACTGCCACCGAAGTCAAATTACGTGCTCAAAAACTTTGGCGGCCGGATGCTGATGCGCTATTTATAGCTTGCTCACAATTACCAACTTTTGAAATTAATGAACTACTTAGTGAAGAATTTAGTAAACCTGTCTTATCATCTATCCAAGTCACCGCTAAATACTTAATGCAATATTCAACAAACTAGGATTCCTATGCAATTCTTTAAAAAAATACCATCTTTAATTTTTTTGACATTACTCGGGACAGGTATTAATCAGACGTATTCTCAAACGAGTAATTGGCCACAAAAGAGTATTCGAGTTATCGTCCCATTTGCACCAGGATCTTTTACAGATACAGCAGCACGAGTCGTGGGCTCAGAAATCGCAAAACGTACAAGTCAAACAGTTTTTATTGAAAACAAAGGGGGCGCCGGTAGCACTCTTGGTACCGATACAGTTGCTAAAGCAAATCCTGATGGCTATACCTTTTTAGTTACTGATAATTCATTTGCAGTCTCAGCCGCCTTATATGACAAACTACCCTATCAGCCTCAAAAAGATATAGTCCAAGTCTCTTTATTGGCCGACTCTCCCGCTATCCTGATTGGGAGACTTAACTTACCTCAAAAAAGATTAAAAGAGATCGTACAGTATGCCCAACAACATCCAAATCATTTTACATTTGGCTCTGGCGGAATTGGTTCTTCAGCGCATATGGCAATGGAGGGTTTTTTAAATCAAAACAAAATCATGATGACACATATACCATTTAAAGGTATCGCTGGCGCAGTAATTGATGTTGCAGCAGAGCGAATTGATCTAGCCATTGGTAGTATTGGTTCGACAGGTGCTTACATTAAAGATGGTCGACTGATTGGTATAGCAATCAGTAGTCCTAATAGGCATCCACAATTTCCTAATTTACCAACATTTGCTGAATCTGGTTTTCCTAACTATCAAATGATGTACTGGTTTGGCATGATGGCCCCAGCCGGAACTCCGATAGCGATCATCGAGGCCATGCAACAGGAAATATCTTTTGCGATTAATACTACAAAAGTACAGGAGGTTTTTTCAGGAGCGGGTGTTCGACCAGTCGCCACAACTCCCGCTAACTTCTCCAAACAAATAAAAGATGAAATCATGGTATGGCAAGAAGTCATCAAACGGGCTGACATCAAAGTAAATCTAAACTAACTTTTAACGATAAGGAGTATTTATTTTGTCTTTTCATTTAGGAGAAAAAGTATCTTTTATTGCACCAGCGGATGCTTGTGACTCCCATTTTCATATTTTTGGGCCAGCAGAAAAATACCCATATGGTAGCGAGTTACGCTATGCCCCTCCAGAAGCACCATGGAATTCATACCAAGAATTAGCTACACTTCTTGGTATTAGTCGTTTTGTCTTAGTCCAGCCAAGCGCTTATGGTAGAGATAATCGCTGCATGTTAGATGTCATGCAAACACTTGATAAAAATAGTTGTCGAGGTGTGGTAGACATCGATGAAAACATCACTGATTTAGAAATTTTAAAAATGAATGCGCTGGGTGTTCGAGGAGTCAGGATTAATGTAAGTCCAATTTTCCCTCTGACACCAGGACTTGCAGACAAAATGATTCCAAGAATTGAAAAAATAGCGCAGCGCTGTCAAGAAATTGGTTGGCATCTTGACTTTCTCCTTCCTGGATGGCTAACTGCTGAATTACTGCCTGTAATGCGACGCTTGACTATCCCTTTTTCATTGGCTCATTTAGGTATGAATTTAGCAAAAGATGGGGTGGATACACCGGGCTTTAAAGCATTATTAGAACTGATGAACCATGGCAATCGCCTAGCATATGTCAAACTAACTGGAATTTATAGAATGTCAAAAGTTCCTCAATTTATTGATGCTGATCCATTAGTAAAAGCTTTGATTGCTTGCGCTCCAGATCGGATTATTTGGGGCAGTGACTATCCACACTTGTCATTTGCAGAACATAGTTCAGTAGAGTTATTTAATTTACTAGGTAGATGGACATCAGACGAACATATTAGAAGGTTAATTTTGACTGATAACCCAGCTAGGTTATTTGGCTTTTAAAGCAAATAAAGCTTTTCCTAGGTAATGCAATCCGTCATTGAACATGCCACAAAAAACTATGGCATGTTCAATGTGGATAATACTAAAGCACTCTACTTAGCCCCCGGGATCCAAGCCATTTCAGCTTGGTAAGCAAATTCTGTCTTGACGTCGATCACGGCTGGAAGCTCACTTGCAAGAGCAGCAGCAAAGGCGGCCTTAAAGTCGCCTGGCTTTTCTACAGTAATGCCAAAGCAGTCAAAAGATTGAGCAATCTTCGCAAAATCAGTTTCTAAATAAACATAACACTCGGATTTTCTCCCCTGCTCACGCGATCCATAAGCAATGTTTAAATTCTTAAGTCCCTGAGATAAGCAATGGTTGTTATTCACGATGGTGATTGTCTTTAAGCCACACCTTCGGGCGGTTTCTAACTCAGGTAAGTGATAAGAAAATCCACCGTCTCCAGTAAAACAAATTACCGGCCGATCAGGCGCCGCAGCTTTAGCTCCAATGGCAGCTGGAAATGACCAACCTAGAGAACCTGCAGCTCTTATGAAGGTTTGTCCAGGATGGCGCATTTCAACAAAATTACCAGACCACAATGCTGAATAACCCGTATCTGCGACCACAATTGCATTACTTGGCAATACCTCCGTAAGCATTCTGCAAAGTTGTTGTGGACGAATAGGACTAGTCTGGCGATTCAGATCAACAGCTTGTTCTTGCCACCAGTCGTCTACCAATTTCTTGGTATAAGCTAGCCAGTCATCGTGCTGACTACCTTGTACAGCCTTTGTTAAGACCTCTAAGCCAGTTCGGACATCGCATAACATTCCAATCGTATTGGGGTAATTTCTACCCAGCTCGACTGGGTCAATATCTATCTGAATAATCGGTGTCCCAGATTTAGGCATAGTCCAACCTGCTGTCGTATGATCGCTTGTGTTACTTCCTAAATAAATGATTAAATCAGCTTCATCAACTATATGATTTGTACAACTTCGACCGTAAGTGCCTACCATCCCTCTAAATAACGGATGCGTCTCTAGGATCATTGATTTGGCATCTAGTGTGGTGGTAACTGGAGCACCAATTCTTTCGCCAAGGGCACACATAGCTGATCCAGCCTGGGATATAGTTACGCCACGATCTCCAATAATACCGGTCTTTTACTTTTAGCAATGGCATCGACCGACTGTTGAACTACGCGTGCGTCAGGGGCTGGTCTAAAGGCTGGGTAAATCGTGTGCGCCGAATCAACATCAATTGGCTGGTTAATTTCTAAGGGAGTAATAGCGTCTCCAGTAAACCCTGCAACATCCAGATGAACTGGTCGGGGTGTCCCACTAGTCGCCTCCCGAAAAGCCTGCCGAATTAAATGGGGCATTTGTTCAATGACCTCCATCTGCCCATGAAATTTAGTAACTGGCGCATATAACGGGGCATGGTCCACTTCTTGATATGAGTTACGGTACTGCATCGCCGACACATGACGCCCAGTCATGGCTATTACTGGGGAATGCCCCAAATAAGGATCTTGCAGGGAAGCCGCCAAATTAGCAGCGCCCACAGACTGCGCAAAACACAACCCGGGCTTACCAGAAATCCGCGCATAGCCATCCGCCATGTAACCTACCCCTTTTTCTGAATGGCCAAGTACACGCATAATGTTTGTATCTTCCATTTCGGCTAAAGCTCGACGAAGGACAGCGTCCATGAAAAAAACATGGGTTACGCCATAAGCCTCTAATAATCGTGCAAAGTATTTTGCACCTGTCATTTTTTCTGACACGGATATCTCCTTAATATGATTTTATTGTTCTCTAATTACTTCTGCCATTCAACATCATAAAACAAAGTATTTACTGCTGATAGTAAATACTATTTACATTTCAATTTTAGCGAATATCCTCAGAACTCTCGGTATCACGTCTGCTTCTTAAATATGCCCTATTTCGGGTGCCAAGAATATTAAACATATAATCATGGAAATACGCTACCGGTCAAATAAGTTCAAATGTTTAAGTTGTAACAATCCACATTAAGAAAGTTTATCTATGAAAAAGCATATCTTGCTACTTGCCCTCTTTTTTTTACCCTATTGCCTATTTGCCCAAGGTACTTACCCAAATAAAACAGTTACTATTGTTGTGACCTATGCCCCAGGTGGCCTTGGAGATCTTCTAGCTAGACAAATTGCAGAGCAATTAACTACTCGAACAAAACAAAGTTTTATCGTAGAAAACAAGCCAGGTGCCACAGGCGCACTAGGAAGCCGTTATGTCACCAAATCAAAGCCAGATGGCTATACACTTTTACTTGGACAAACAGGTGAAATGGTCATCAATACCTTTGTGACCAAAGATCTCGGCTATGACCCAAACAAGGATTTAAAGCCGATTGCCATCATTGGTGAAGTTCCACTGACTTTAGTGGTACCAGCCAATTCTCCCTATACTAATTTATCAGAACTAATCAAAGGTGCAAAAGCAAATCCCGGGAAAATGACTTACGCCTCTTCTGGCACTGCAACGCCAGGCCATCTTGCTGCTGCCGCACTTAGCCAAGCAGCTGGGATTGACATGGCTCACGCCCCATACAAAGGAGCAGGGCCTGCAATGACCGATGTCCTAGGAGGACATGTTGATATGTTCTTCCCTAGCACACCTTCAATACTACAATTTGTAGAATCTAAAAAAATACGCGCCTTGGCAGTCTCATCAATCAAACGAACTACAGCCCTACCGGATGTAAAAACAGTCGCTGAAGAGGGCATAAAAGACTTTAGTTTTACATTATGGGGCGGTGTATATGCTCCAACAGGAACTCCTGAAGAAATCCTCAATTACTTAAATACAAACATCAATATGATCTTAGAGGATCCTAGCTTTAAAAAGAATCTTGAAAAAGATGGCATTTTAGTTAGGCGTAATAGCCGAATTGAATTTGGTGACTTCATGAAAAGTGAGTTTACTAAGTATGCAAAAATTGTCAAAGCAATTGATCTGAAAGTAGAGTAAAAAATGAATATCGTTACAATACCCGGTGACGGGATTGGACCAGAAACAATGGCTGTCACAACCGCCATCTTAAATACTGTTTCGGTTCAACATGATCTAAAACTGAAACTGCTGCCAGAAATAGCTGGTCATGCCAGCTTGCAAAAATATGGCTCAACCATCTCTCCTAATCTGCTTGAGAAAGTCAAAGCGGCTGATGGACTTATTCTTGGACCAATGGCAACCTATGATTTTAAGGACGAGTCAAAGGGAGAAATTAATCCTTCCAAATTTTTTAGAATCAATTTAGACCTGTACGCCAACATCCGACCAGCAAGAACTTTTCCTCAAGTACCGACCCGAATGAATCCTTTTGATCTAGTGGTGGTTCGTGAAAATACTGAAGGGTTTTATGCAGACCGAAATGTTGAATCGGGCAATAGTGAAATACTTGTAACAAAAGATGTCGTCATTTCACTTCGGCGTATAACGCGCTTATGTTGTGAACGAATTGCTAAAGCCGCTTTTGAAATCGCAATGACTAGAAAAAAACACGTGACGATTGTTCACAAAGCCAATGTTTTACAAATAGGTGATGGCATGTTTATTCAAATTTGTCATGACATCTCTAAAAATTACCCCGAAGTACAAGTGGATGATTTTATTGTAGATGCAATGATGGCTCACGTCGTTCGTCGGCCAGAATTTTTTGACACGATTGTAACTACCAATATGTTCGGTGACATTTTGTCTGATCTTACCTCCGAATTATCAGGCAGTATAGGCCTTGGCGGTTCCCTCAATGCTGGCGATCAATACGCCATGGGCCAGGCGGCGCACGGCTGTGCACCGGATATCGCTGGTCAAGATTTAGCTAATCCCTTTTCTTTAGTCGCCTCGGCAGCGATGCTCCTAGCGTGGTTCGGTCAACAGCAGAAAAAACCGAATTTTATTATGGCAAGCCATTCGATTAATCAAGCCATGGCTGATGCAATTGATGCCAAAGAGATGACTAAAGATGTTGGGGGCACGCTTGGCACCAAAGCCACTGGCCAAGCTCTAATCAGTCGTTTACTGAAGCAGTAAATTCCTATCTATTTTTCTTAATACTTGTTAACTCATATCCAGAGAATCGTGTGATGAATTATCTATACTTAAAAATAAAAACCCTAACTCAGGCAGTGTTACCATTTTTGCTGTTATTTTTTTGGAGCTGCGCTAGCTTTGCTCAAAACTATCCCTTACAAACTGTTCGTGTAATTAGTCCATTCCCGCCCGGTGGAGCAGCAGATATTGTTGTGCGCTTAATCTCCCAAAAAATGACCGAGACTTCGAAAGTTAACTTCATTGTTGACAACAAGCCAGGTGCGGGTGGTGCGATTGGATCACAATTTGTCATGTCCGCCGAACCAGACGGTTATACACTCCTACTCACTTCGAGTAGCGCTATGGCAATTAATCCACATCAACAAACTAAACCAACTTATGATCCCTTCACAAACTTCACCGCTATTTCTTTAATTGGGTACTCCCCTAATGTACTTGTGGTTTCCCCAGAATTTCCTGCGAAAAATATCCGAGAACTCATTGCATTACTCCAGTCCAAACCGGGTAACTTTAATTTTGCCTCGAACGGGGCGGGAACTTTAAGCCACTTAACTGGAGACCTTTTTAAGCAAACTGCTAATGTAGAATTTTTACTCGTGCCCTATAAGGGGGCCGCCCCGGCCGTTGTCGATGTGGCCAGTGGCCAAGTCAATGCGTTATTTGCCGCCTATGCCAGCGTTGCTCCAATGATTAAGGCTGGCAAATTAAAACCCCTTGGTGTTACAAGCCTAAAAAGAATTTCAATTGCCCCAAATATCCCAACTCTTCATGAAACTGGTCTTCATGGTTTTGAATCTACCCAATGGTGGGGATTATATGGCCCAGCCAATCTTCCGCAAGAGATTACTCTGAAACTCAATACAGATATCAATAAAATACTGAAGCTTTCAGAAATGCAAAAAAGATTTGCTGATGAGTCAATCCTTTTACTTGGCGGCAAACCTGAAGATCTAACCAACTATATGCGCAATGACTATAACAAATGGGGTAAAGTTATCAACATGGGTCTATTGAAGAATTAAATGATGACTCCTAATCAAATAATCTCTCATAGCCAAGTTCCTGTCACGGCTGAATTAGCAAAATTTATCGTGCAATTACAGTGGTCACAGGTACCAAAAAATATTCAAGAATTGATGCCAATTCTTTTAATCGATATATTTCGCGCTGCAGCCGTTGGATTTAAGAGACCTTGGACTGAGTCAATTAAGCGCTTATACGCAAATCATCGGTCCTCCATGAATTCTCATTTGTGGTTTTCAAAAGAATTAGTCAATATCAATCAAGCTACATTTATTAATGGCGTTGCTAGCGGTGGCCTAGATTGGGATGATTCACACGTGGCGGCAATCATTCATCCAGGAGTTTGTATTTGGCCAGCAGCTATCGCAATGGCTGAAATAACGCAAGCAAGCGGTGAAGAACTCTTACTCGCTGTTCTAACAGGCTACGAAACAGCTATTCGGATTGGGATGAGTATTCAACCAGAACATTCTCTGAGAGGTTTTCAAGGAACACCTACTTGTGGAGTTTTTGGTGCTGCCGCTGCGTGTGCCAAACTACTGCAATTAACAATCCCTCAAACCCAAAATGCGCTCGGAATTGCCGCAACGTTTGCTTGCGGACTATCACAATTTTTCGTTTCCGGATCTGACATTAAACGTTTTCATGCGGGTAAGGCGGGCGCTAATGGTATTGAGGCAGCACTATTGGCGCAAGCTGGTCTAACTGGCCCACCAGACGCGATAGAGGGCGTCCAAGGATTTGCTAGGGCTTTTTCAGACCGTTTTGATCCAAAGCTGGTTATTGATCGACTTGGAACCTATTTTCCTACTGCCTGGATCTCCCTAAAGCCACATGCAAGTAGCGTTAGAATGCAAGCAGCAATAGAGGCTGCCGCTTTTCTATCAACGAAAATTTCGAATACTGAGCAAATTAAATCGATTGAAATTGGAGTGCACGGCGCAATGCTTGGAAAATTAACTAGCAATACGCCCGTGGACTTTCAACAAGCGCAGCTAAGTACACCCTTTGCAGTAGCTATGGCATTAACAATCACACCACAGCGCAAAGGCCCCATTGCCTTATCAATCGATGATTACGAACAGTCCTTGTCCAATCATGCAATTATTAATCTTGCAAAACTCTGTCAGTGCATGATTGACCCCGAGGTCGAAGCCAAAACGACCACTGAGGCTGTACCGGCCCGCGTAGTTTGTATCCTGCACAATAACGAGCGCCTAGAACATTTCATTGAATTTCCTAAAGGCTGTCCACAAAACCCTATTACTCAACTAGAGGTTGCTCAACGATTTATAAGTGTAGCTCAGCCCCTTTTTGGTTCAGCCGCATGTGATGACTGGTTAAATCACGCAATGCATGCCAAAGATTTAAAATCCGTACAGGCATTACTAACCCTCCAACCCTTAGCTCAATAAAGCCACTTTGAATTATTCTCAAACTACGATGTTTTTGTCAGAGTTTGCAGCAAAAATATCTGCTGAAGATATCCCAAAATCAATTACTGAATTAAGTACAGATCTCTTTTTAGATTATTTGCGGGTGGCATCGGTTGGCCAACGAATGCCTTGGAGTAGCTGGGCGCAACAATATGCGCTTCAAACAGCTGCTTTAGGCCCAGCTCCCATCCTCTTTTCCAAAAAATCCTATGATGTTGTTAGCGCCGCCTTCATCAACGCTATTTACGCTGGAAGTATCGATGCAGACGATGTTCATGTTGGCGCTATGCTACACCCCGGTTGTATTATCTTTTCAAGTGCTCTAGCAATTGGTCATAGTCGAAAACTTAGTGGCCATGTGTTACTACCTGCGATTATTGCCGGCTATGAAACAATGATTCGATTAGGACTGTGTATCCAGCCCAGCCATTTTAAACGTGGCTTTCAAAGTACTTCAACCATTGGCGTTCTAGGTTCTGCCCTTACTGCCGCAAGCCTATTATTTAATGAAGAGCCTCCCGCAAAGAAAGCCTTAAAAATTGCCCAAACTTTAGGGGTGGCCGCGTCATTTGCTGGTGGTCTTGTGCAGTTTTTTCATTCTGGCTCAACCGTCAAAAGACTACACGCCGCCCAAGCTGCAAGTTCGGGTGTAAAAGCCGCATTATTAGTCCACTCAGGATTTTCTGGGCCAACAGATATTTTTGAAGGTCAAGATGGCTTTGCGAGAGCCTACTCAGATTCAATAAATTTACAAGCTCTTGAAGGTCTTGGAAAGGACTATCAAATAACTGAGGTGGCGATTAAGCCACATGCCACAAGTGCGCGCGTTCTTTCCGCTATCGAAGCAGCAAATACTCTGTGTTTAGAACATGCTATTCAAAGTGGTCAAATAATAGCGATTACTTTGGGTATACCAAAAGTAATCCAAGGACGTCTGACATCCAATTCACCAAAAGATATTCAATCTGCTCAAATGAGCGCTCCATTTTGTGTGGCGTTAAGTATTTTTAAATCAACCCCGTCCTCACAATTAGTTATTAATGTAGATGATGTAGAGCAGGGCTTACACCATCCAGAAGTAATGCGACTTTGTGAACTTGTGCAATGTCAGTTAGACCCAGATGTAGAAAAAACTAGCACAAATGAGTCAGTCAGTGCGAAGCTAACTATGCAACTCAAAAATGGCCAAACTCTTTTTACGCAAGTAAATGCCCCAAAAGGAAGTCCGTCTAGACCCTATAGTACTCTTGACCATCAGCTTGGGGCAATGACAGAGCTTGGGCGAAGGTACTCCAAATCGACTACCCAAGAAATGATTAGCCTAGTGAAAAATTTCTCCACATTAACTGATATTCAAACGTTAACCAACTTACTGCAATAAGAAACTGCTATAGAATGACCGCCCGTTTTACTCGGCTTGGATTTTGGCATCCTGTAATAATTTTGCATACATCTTTAATTCATTTTGTATTTGCGTAGAAAAATCCTTTGGACTACTTCCGATAATTTCATTACCACCATCATCGACTAATCTTTTTACAGTGCCCGGGGCTTTAAGCGCTTTTACTACTTCGTTGTAAAGGCGCGCAATAATCACTGGATCAGTCCCTGCCGGAGCCAATAATCCTTGAAATTGTGCAATGTTAAAGCCTTTAAATCCTGCTTCTTGCATCGTTGGCAATTGCGGTAAAGCTTTACTGCGATTACTCGCTGAAACAGCAAAGGCCTTTAATTTTCCAGCCTTAATTAAAGGCACAGCCGTTACTAATGGCTCAAAAGTAAAGCTTAGATGACCACCTAATAAATCTGCTAACGCTGGAGCAGCTCCTTTATACGGCACGTGCGTCATTTCTACCCCAGCTATTAAAGCAAATAGCTCCCCAGCTAAGTGCCCGCCACCACCAATACCAGTAGAGCCATAACTTATTTGTTTTGGTTTTAATTTTGCCTCCGAAACAATCTCATTTAAATTTTGCAAGGGAGAAGTAGCCGTCACCACAACAGCGTACTGGTAACTAATGACCGAGCTAATTGGAGCAAAGTCTTTAATAGGGTCATAGTTAAGTTTTTTGCCCATACTAGGATTAACCACAAGTGGGCCACTTGCAGTCAATAACAGGGTATACCCATCCGGCGCAGATTTAGCAACAAGCTCTGTCCCAATGGAACCATTAGCTCCGGGCTTATTTTCAACCACTACCGATTGACCCATGCTCTCAGAAAAACTCTGCGCAATCAGCCTAGCTGTAATATCTGCTGCACCGCCAGCCACGTATGGAACAACCATCCTAATGCTTTTTCTGGATAGGTTTTTTGCGCACTAGCCAACAATGGTAAACCTACTAGTAAGGTCCATAACCCGACGAATACTCCCTGAAATAACTTTGTTTTCATAATAATCATGATCCGTTCGTATATTTTTGTAATTGCTTAATCGTCTCTAAACTAATCTCAATACCTGATTGGCGTTGCTGGGCCATTCTATCTAATTCAATAGAGCCAGGTACTATAACCGGCTTACTTGGATCAATTGGCGGACTATCCATGAGGATACTCGCAAAGTCATTCATGCGCTGCGCAAGCCACTCTGGAGAACCTAATACCTTCGTATCAATGAGGATAAAAAAGTGCCCTAAATTTTGCGGCTCATCAGGCGCGTCTTGCCACGACTTAATATGGGTTAAATAGGCTGCATTGGACAATAATCCAGCAAATAAATCGACTAATAATGCAATACCGTATCCCTTGTGCCCACCAATTGGTAATAAGAATCCATCCAAAGCGGCTTTCGGATCAGTCGTTGGCACACCCATAGCGTCTGTACCCCAAGTGTTGGGAATGGACTCCCCTCTTTTAAGTGCATTACGAATCTTGGCCCGCGCTACAACACTCATGGCCATATCTAATAGAAATGGTCGCCCACCAGGATTTGGCACCCCAAAACCAAGAGGACTATTACCCAACCGTGCATCAGTTCCACCCCATGGCGCAATAGTTGTTGTCGCATTACTACCGATGATCGTTGCAAAACCTTGCTCAGCAGCTAATAATGCGTAGGGTGAAATAGGTCCAAAATGGTTACTCCCCCGAGCTAATGCAATACCAATTCCACAGTCCTTAGCAACAGCCATAGCCGCCTCCAGCGTTCGCATCCCTACTAAAGGGCCAACGCCATTGTCGCCATTCACTCGAACCATGGCCGAAGCAATACGTTCAACAACAATTTGAGGCTGTGGATTTATGCCACCAATACGTAATCGCTCACCATAAGATTCAATCCGACTCAAACCATGCGTTGATAAACCAAATAGGTCTGCAAGTACTAAGATTTGTACGACATCTCTGGCATCATTGGGCTTTAAACCCAATTGAATAAAAGCATCTATGCCTAACTGCGTGAGGTCTTTTTCTGAAATAATTTGATGTTGAAGTGTCATAAAGTTTACTTAAATAAAAAATCATTTTAGATTAAATATTGGTCTGACCCAGAAAATCTAATTCCACGGCTCAGATCAAGTAATTGATAAAAATAAAAAGAAAAATGGTAATATTTACGGATAGCTCAAAAAAGATTCAGCCATTCATGCAAAATAAGACCGTTTTTCAGCCAGGCCAAAAACTGCAACACCTCAAAACTGGGGGACTTTATCAGATTATTTGCCAAGCAAATATCGAGGCAACCCTTGAACAGGTATACGTTTATCAGGCCCTTTCTAATCAAAGCCATTGGGTTCGGCCTGCTTCTGAAATGCTCGACGGTCGATTTATTGCGATTGAATAATGCTTCATCAAATAAAAAGATTAATTAAAGGAGATTCGTGATGGGACTAAAGTTTATGGAACATATTTTGATTTTGACCCATGACCCTGAGGGTACTAGAGATTGGTTTTGCCAAAACTTGGGTTTTCGGGATGGCTACCACCCAGAATTCGGATTTCCGGTTTACTGGCTTTATATCGGTGACCAGGATGTAATTCATGTAGGTAAGGCTAAATACTCCGAACATCAAATTGCTTATCTGAGCACACCAGACGATTCCAAACCCGTCGATAACAGTGCGGGTGCACTTGGCTCAGCTCGCATTGATCATGTTTGTTTTAACTGCGAAAAAATTGAAGAGTTCTTAGAGCGCTTTCAAAAAAATGGCATTGAGTTTAGTGAACGCAAAGCACATAATTCGCATTTGTATCAATTATTTTTAAGAGAGCCTATTAATGGGATTAAAGTAGAGCTCAATTTTGCTGCTGAAGAGGCCCTACGTGCTGGCCGTGTAGCATCTTGGACTGATAGCGGTCAAACAGTTACTAACTAGGATCTCATTGATCAATTTGAGATCCTCTTCATCTTCAGACCAACAGCAAGCCCCGTATGACAGTTCAGTCTTTAGGGCTTTGCTCAGGCAACCTGTGGATTAAAGGTGTTACTCAATGCCAACTTGTTCAAAAAAAGGTTTAGCGCTCCCGCCTAAAAATACTAAAAAATCTCTAGCCTCGTTGGGATACTTAGCACTCTTCATAACGCCAGCTGAATAAGTCGTATAGTTTTGCAGTTCCCGTGGTAATGGCCCAACATATTTCAATCCTTTGGATTCAAACATCTTAATTTCGGTAATAGCCCCAAAACCAATTTCATTACCCGTTCCATGGATGACTTGTTCCATCACTAAATCCCCATTGACAAATCGTTTGGTTTTTCCCTGTAACTGCTCACTCATGCCTAACTTTTCAAATAATTTCGCTAAATAATTCCCCGTCGAAGCTTGGTTATAAACTAAAGAATCCGCTTGTAATAATGCTGCCTTAAAACTCTCCACGGTTGAAATTTGTGGACTCTTTAACGCTTTTCGTACAGTCACACCAGCGCCAACTTTCCCAATTAAAACGCCTTTTTCAGTCACTAAAGTCCCTATGTGAATTTGCTCATTAATCAACGATACAGGTGCAATTAAAAGGTCAGCAACTGGTTGATCTGCAAGTAACCTGGAAAGTTGTGGGGCTGTTCCTAAACGAATTTTTACTTGATGACCTGAAGTCTTGGTGTATTGTGCTACTGCTAATACAAGTCCAGGCTCGACCGCGCCCGCACTCATTACTTGTAACTCGACAGCCTGCAAATGAAACACCCCAAGAAAAATTCCAATAAAAATCAATTTAAATTGCTTACGAACCATCAAAAACTCCTATTCTGTTTGACTGACTACTTCTTGAAAAGTTCTCCGAATCTTCAAGGGATTTGATACATAAAAAAATGTTTCTCTTGTCCCACCAGAACCAATAATCGTAAATGTTCCATAGCCTAAAATACGACCCAAAATTGTTTGATCAACATTAATCGATTCTATTTTTGATAAATTCATCTCAACACTTCTACGAGAGATAATTCCCTCCTTGACTACTACCCGTTTATTCGTAAGGACATATTCATTCGATTTAAATAGGTAAGCAATGGGATGTGCAAAAAAATAAAGCCAATGATTTCTGGCTTCATAAATCACTAATTCTTGACTAATTAAGTTTTTATTAACGTAAGAGCCCATATTTTTAGAGTCCCATGCAAAATCTATTTAAACGATTATCACTTGACACATTAGAACAGATATACGTTACTCAAAAATTATCCAAAATGTTTTGCTAATTCAGGATCAAACTTACCGTCAATTAATACAAATAAAATCTTACAGGGTTTACCAGACCGGTTTGCCCATGCATGACTTGTCCCACGTTCGACTAAAAAATCCCCTTGCCGCATGAGGCACTCTTCTTGATCCAGGACCAGGTAAATCTCCCCCTCTAAAATCAAAGCATAATCAACCGACTCTGTACGGTGCATTAAAGGATGACCACCCTGCTTAAAGGTTGAGGCCTTATCCGTCCCCATCGCACCAAAGGCAGCTTTTGCTCCTTCTGAGCCCAATTCCTTTGTCCAGTCACCTTCAGGGCCAAATTCAATAATCCGAACTACGGAACCACTTTTAGGTGGCTCTAGCACCATTGGCCCAGTCGTTGGGTCGGGACCATTATTCACGACAGCCGGGGTCTCATGCGTAATCCACAAGTTGGTACAATAAAATCCAACGCGTTTAGGGTTCGTATGAACCGCTGGTGCAGCACAATCTTCGGTTACTATGGATTGACCATGCTCATCATGCCCAGTAACAATCCGGCGAACATACCCTTTAGTTTGTTCCATAAAAATTTTCCTTATCTATCGTTATAGTATCGTTATAGTTCATTATATTGATTGGTGCGAACTCACCAAAATTTGCCAAATTCCGATCTATTCTCTATTAATAATGCGATTTAAAACTAATCGCATCTCGATAGTGAATATCCTCTAAATCAATAAATGATCGCATAGTCTTCTTATCAACGGTATATTGCATCTTACGATTAGTCTCATTACAAGCCCGAATATCAAGGATTTCTAGATGCTCCTTAACTTCCCACTCATGTGCCCCAGCGATGCCAGGCGGGGCATAAATCATGGATCCTGGCCCCACCTCAAACTCTTCCCCAGAAACATTACGCACAGTCGCACTGCCAGCAATCACGTAATAACATGCCTCAATCGGATGCCAGTGTAACTGTTCATAAGTACCCGGCGCATAAGTAGCTCTACCAAGACGTACTCGGTCTGTTTCATTTACCTCAGGCCAACCAATCAATCGTTGATAGGTTTGTCCATCAGTGACGCCTCGTCGACCAGGATAATCCGCTTGATTGAGGACTTGTAAGGTTGCTTTTAATTCCATTTTTTCTCCTTCTTTAGTTGACTAGAGCATGACACTTCCTGCATTAACATTTAAATTAACTCCGGTAATCCCTTTGGCCTGCGGTGAAGCTAAAAATAAAACAGCAGCCGCACTATCGCTAGGCTCAATCCGGTGATTCAATGGATTGGCGGCCGCTAATTTTTGTAAATCGTTTGCACTCCGAATTTGCATGACACGTTCAGTCGCGGTTGTGCCTGGTGATACAGCATTAACAGTAATACCAAAGCCACCCAGTTCTTTTGCTAAATGTTTTGTATAGCCAAGAACCCCTGCCTTTGCTGCGCCATATGGTAAGTATGACTTGGCGTGCGGGTTAGGTGATACGCCAGCAATTGATCCTAGCAAAATGATTCGCCCTGATGGCCGGATTTTCATCCAGGGAATTACCGCTTGGGTACATAAAAAAACCGATTTGAGATTTACATTGAAGACTTCATCCCATTCTATTTCAGTAATTTCATCCACCGGTAATAAACGCTTAAAACCACCCACCGCATGAACTAAAATATCGATATGCGCATATCTCTGGCCAATCTCATTGATAGTCGCTCGAATCGAGACAGCCTGTGTAACATCTACAGCATGGGCACTTGCATGCCCCCCTGTAGCTCGAATTTTCTCGACTAAAGCATCTAAGTCTATTTTATTTCTGGCGAGCGCACAAACATGTGCTCCCTCGCGCGCAAATTGGAGGGCAATCTCTTTACCAATACCCTGACTAGCCCCTGTTACTAACACAATTACACCAGAAAATTGCATCAGCTTAGGACTGCGTTTTAGCAATCAACCCATCATAAAAGCAAATCACTGCTGAACTATCACGATCACCTGCACCTTTACTTAGCTCAGAGGCCAGTGCCTGCGCATTAAGACTTATTAACGGGACTGGACAATGCAAACTAGCGGCGTAAGATACCATTAATTGCACATCTTTATAGTGCGTTGTTAAGTGACCGATAGGAGGGTAAAAATCTCTATTTACCATCCGATAACCCTTCTGATCCATCGCCTTCGAAAAAGCGGCGGATTTTTTTAATACCTCTAAAGCTTTTAGCTGATCGATGCCAGCTTTTTTCGCTAAGGTTAGCCCTTCGGCCATCCCCATCCGATTAATCGACAGTACTAAATTAACGACTAACTTAATTGCTGCGCCAGTTCCACTTGGCCCCATATAAACTGACTCGCGTGCCATGGCGGCAAAGATAGGACAACATTGCTCATAGATCGACTCTTGCCCACCCACCATAAATATCGTATCTTTGATAGCACACATTTCACTCGTGCCGCTAATCGATGCGTCTAAAAAATGTATTCCTCGATTAGCTAGCTCTTGAGCTAACTCGATCGATAATTCAGGATCAGAAGTTGAACTATCTAAAATGATTAAATCTTTTTTTGATTGGGCAAATAAATTTAAATCTGTTTGAACGACTTGTCGGACAATTTTTGAATTGGGTAAAGACAGGATAATGACATCCACAAGTGCGGGTAAATCTCTCAGATCAGATACCGGAATTGCCCCGTGCTTCGCAACAGCTGCAATTTTTTCTTGATCAAGATCGAAAGCGTGAACCGTATACTTTGCAGCCAATAAATGCTTTACTAGCCACCCACCCATTAACCCTAGGCCAATAAAGCCAATTTTCGGAGTTTTCATGCTGGTTTACGTTTCATTAAAAAAGCTTGAATACCCTCTTGAACTACTTCTCCGCGCTGATTAATAACCTGTAATTGACGTTTCATCACGCCCCGGTCTGACTTGGATGTTTCACTTAACTCCGTCACAGTAATCTTGGCGTGAATCGTATCTCCAATCTTGGTCGGTTTGGTAAATTTCAAACTTTCAAATCCTAAAAATGCTATTAATGTGTCATCATATAAATGTAACTGGAATAATAGCCCCGCGGCAATGGCATAAATCAATGGACCATGCGCAATACGTGTTCCAAATTGCGTATTTTTGCAATACTCTTCATTGATGTGTAATGGATTGTAATCACCGGATATGCCAGCAAAATTGACAATGTCTGTTTCTGTAATCGTCCTAGCAGCACTCTCAAATGTTTTACCAACTTGCCACTCTTCCCAATATAGTCCAACCATCTTTATTCCCCCTGACAAAAAATCGCACCACTTGTTCTTAAGCCATTAATCTGCTCTTGGCTATAAGACAATAATTCAGCTAAGACTGTTCTAGTATCCTGCCCAAGTTCAGGGGCAGGATTAGAAATCACTGGCCGATCATGCCCCATTTTTACTGGATAAGCCGGCATACGCACTTTTCCTACAACCGGATGATCGTATTCAACTACGGCCTGATTTTGAATCGCCGGTGGTTCTGCAAAAGCCGCATCAAAATGATTGACTGGACTAGCCGGCACATCGTCATCCCGAAATTTATCCATCCAATATTGCGTTGAATTTAAAGCGATAAATGGTTCTAAAATAGCTAATAAAGCATGTCGATGCGCTACCCGAGAAGCATTCGTTTTAAATCGCTCATCGTCAAAAACCGTAGTTAATCCTAAGGATTTACAGAAGTTCTTCCAATGAACCTCTTCACGAGCTGCGACCACGATATAAGAATCTTTTGTTTTAAAAGCTTGCCAAGGCACTGAGTACTCGTGCGCAGAACCCGGAGGCTTAGGTAACTCGCCATTACTTAACCACATCGTGCCAAGATAGGTCAGTAAGCTCAACATAGCGTCAAACATGGCTAACTCCATATGCTGCCCTTGACCAGTTTTTTCTCGCTCGTATAGTGCTGCTAGAATCCCTTGACTAGAAAACAACCCACCACTTAAATCGGCTAACGGAATCCCAAGTCGAACCGGTGGACGACCAGGCTCACCGGTAATCGCCATATGACCGCTAATCGCCTGAATAATAATATCTAAAGCAGGATAGTCTTTGTAGTCGCCAGCGGATCCAAAACCAGTAATCGAACAGTGAATAATTTTAGGATTCACCTGAACTAACTGAGGATAGTCAATCCCTAAACGTTGCATTACCCCTGGTCGAAAATTATCTACAATCACGTCTGCACTTTTAACTAAATCCAAAAAAATATTTCTACCTTGGGGATTTTTTAAATCAATAACCACACTCTTTTTATTGCGATTAAATGTTAAAAATAATCCACTAACGCCTAAATAAGGTGCTACCGATGGATTACGCCCAAGGTCACCATGCGGCGCTTCAACTTTAATGACCTCTGCGCCCATATCCGACAATATTTGCCCACCATAGGTTCCAGCGATAATTTGGCCAAGCTCAATAATTCGAACACCAGTTAAGGAATGTGTCACAACAGTCTCTACAGACCTAAACTAGTTGCAATGATGTTGCGCTGAATTTCGGAGGTACCGCCACCAATTGTTGCTAAGCGTGAGTCTCGGAAAAAACGTTGTAATGGATATTCCATACAGTACCCATAACCACCAAGAATCTGTAAACTCATATCTGCAATCGATTTATACGATTCACTCGTATACAGCTTTAAGATCGCCGCATCTTGGCGCGTGTCTTTACCCTGCTCTACTAACCAAGCATATCGATAAACCATGGTCTGCGCAATATCTAACATGGCTTTCATATCAGCTAACTTATGTGAAACAGCTTGAAACTTACCAATTGGTTTACCAAACTGTACGCGCGTCTTCGCATGCTCTAATGCAAAATCAAACGCTGCTCTAGCAGCTCCTGTTCGAGCTGCAGATAAACATAAACGCTCGTAGCACAAATAAGTATCTGCGCCCTTCCAACCCTGATCGAGCTCTCCTAAAATAGCATTTGCCGGCACCTTAACATCGCTATATAGCACCTCGGTTGTCCCAATCGACCGCTGTCCTAGGGTTGCTAATTTCTTCACTTCTATACCGGGTAATTTTGTATCCACCAAGAAATTAGTAATACCCTGCTGTTTCTTTTCTAACAAATTCGTTCGAGTTACTAAGATACAGTAGTCACTAATATCCATCCCAGAGGTATAGACTTTTCGGCCATTGACCAGAAAATGATCGCCCTGATGAATTGCCCGTGTTTTCAAAGCACTGGCATCCGACCCAGAGTCTGGCTCCGTTAATCCAAAACAAAATGACAACTCGCCGCGCAAAACTTTAGGGACCATATGCTCGATTTGCTCTTTACTGCCATGTTTTAATACCGCAACACAGCCGTATGTCAAATTACGAAATACCCATAAACCCAACTCTTCAAAGTGATACCCCAAGACATCTAACATAATAGCGAGGTCTGTCGCCGTACCCCCGGCACCACCGTATTCTTCAGGACCAATTAAACCAAGCCAGCCATTTTTGGCTAAGGCATTAAAAGCCTCTCGAGGAGGGGTCTCAGTTTCATCACATTTTCGAACATACTCCTGACTACAAACATCTTTTAGTAATTCCGATAAGTGGTTTTGGATATTTTTTTGATCTGCTGTTAATTCAAAATTCATTGCTTTACTTTTTCATTGTAGTTATGACACGTTTTGCTTGGCGATACATTGCATAATCAATGAGTTGATTATTAATCGTAATCGCAGCAATACCCTCTTTTTCTGCTGCTTCAAATTCGCTGATGATTTGCTCATAATAAGCGATTAATGCTGGCGAAATTCCGTAAGCTTTTTCAACGATTTCAATCTGCTTAGGATGAATAATTGTTCTGCCAACATAACCCAAACTTGCAGACATGGTTGACTCAATTAATAATCCAGGTTCATCATTTAAATTTGCAAATACGCCGTCAATCGGTGTAACGTTGCCAGCCGCTCGGGAATCTAATAGAACCTTGGACCTAGCGTATAACATTTCTGGGCCGTCAACCGACCATCCACAACCCAAATTATTTTGTAAGTCGCCATCCTTGGCAGTCCCTAAAGAGGTTAGCTGGACTCGCGCAGATGCTTTAATTAAGTCATAGCATCGATATACACCCAATGCTGTCTCAATTTGTAAACCAATCGCTACTCCGGAAATCCCTTGAGCCTGCTCTAGACGATCTAGTTGTTTGGAGACTTTTTCAATATCCTGAGGGTGTTCAGCTTTTGGAATAAATACCATCCCTAAACCAGCCACCGTGATTGCTTCAACATCCTCGGCTAAAAGACCCGTATCAGCGGCGTTTACTCGTACCATGACATAGGGCTTATCTTTTGCAGCAGAATCATGTAAATCCAAAATTGTTTGTCGAACTAATTGCCTCGCCTCAACCTTTGAACTATTTGAAACAGAGTCCTCTAGATCGAGAATCACGGCGTCTACATCGCTTGCAATTGCCTTAGCCATCACCTTTGGATTAATTCCAGGCGCAAATAATGCTGTTCTAATATACCTCATGCACTTACTTCTTTAATTGTGGACTGGACCGAAACCCGTAAATCTGCTTCCATTGATCCACCGAGGCTTTACTGGGCGATTGATATAACAAACTTCGGCTTGATGATAAGCCAATAGTTTTACTTAATTCGGCCATGGCCTCAGTCGTTTTTAATAACACCGCATTACAATCCATAATCAAAGCACCATCAACCTCTTTAATATTTTCCCTACGAATAATAGCGTTTACAGTCGCACATGCGGCAAGAATCACTTCTGCCCCAGCCGCTGCTAATCTCCTGGATTCTTTTAAGAAATTTTCAGTCATCTGCCCTGGATCAGTGAAGGCTTTTTGGACTTCATTAAAGTCAATGCCTAAATCACCAAATGGAATATGCCGAGAACTCAAGCCATACTCAAAGGCTTTGCGATCGTAATATTGCGATTGTTTTTTATGAAAAGCAATGCCAGAAAATTTATGGCCATAACTACATGCCATCAACATACTCGTCTCACCTAAACCAAATACTGGAATAGATAGTAATTCTCTCGCTTCTTGCATCGCTGGATCTAAGAAGCATCCAATCGCAATTGCGTCATAACCCTGATCTTGGGCTTGCATCATTTTATTTAAAACACCACCGACGCCATAACTATTGATCGCCACTACCGCGTTGTAATGTAAATCCATTGAGCCGTCATCAACCCCGTTCACATGGACTTCGACATCGGATCTTTTTAAATCGTTTAAATTTTTAGTCAGTGTGTTCCGGTAATCATCTAAACGATGTATCGCCGTACTACTTTGCCACCATATTTTCATAATGCCCCCTTTAACTGTAGCCAGTTTATTTTTAACTACACCGAGTATTTCTACTCACCTTTGATACCACCTTTTTCAATCACGTCTGCCCAATATGGGACTTCGCGCATGATACGCCCCCGTAAACCCTGCGAGTCTAATGCTGTTGTAGCAAGTCCGGCTTGCTTTAAACTCTCCACCACCTCAGGCTGCTTGATTGTGGCAACACACTGTTTAGACAAATAATTAACAATCTCCGGTGGCGTTCCAGCATTGACAAAAATTGCCTGAAAAGTACTCGAAACCGCGTCCTTAATGCCCAAATCGGCCAAAGTCGGTAAATTGGCTAAATCAGGCCATCGACGTTCTCCAGTTTGCGCAATAGGGCGAACCAGTCCACCCTGAATTTGTCCCATGACGGAGGCTAAACTACCAAAAAGAACTTGTGTTTGACCACCCAGCAAATCGGTCATCGCCGGCCCCGCGCCCTTATAGGGAATATGGGTCATCATGATATTTTCACGAATCTTTAATACTTCCCCAGCCAAATGCGGAGTAGTCCCTGGGCCAGGACTGCCATAGCTAACTAATTTTGGATCTTTACGGGCCATCATAATCAGATCATTTAAATTTTTAATCGGCGAATCAGCTTTAACAACAATGACGTTTGGAGCATCGCCAATTTCGCAAATGGGTATGAAATCTTTTAAAGGATCATAGGGAGAAGGCTTTTTTAAACTGGGAGTCACTACATAAACGCTCGATGTCAGCATTAAGGTGTAACCGTTTGGCTTATTGGCTCGTACAATTCCCGCTGCCACTGCACCACCTGCGCCAGGGCGATTTTCGACTACAATTTGTTGACCAATATTTTTAGACATCGCTGCCGCTACTATCCGGGCAGTAATATCAGTTGCTCCTCCAGGCGCGAAAGATACAACGAGATTCATGGTGTTTTCAGGATATGCCGCGTGCGCTGAAAAAGTGCTAATTAATCCAAAAATGATTAGCTGTGCAATTTTTTGATGCATCAATTTATCTCCTTCATGTACTAGTCAATGTTCGCAATAAACCGATTGTTTTGATTGATTTATGAGTGACTTTAATTTATGATAGTTCACACATATGAACTTGTTTATATTCTAGCACTTCCCTATCCCATGGTCAAATATATCAAATCTTTAAAAAAGATGCCTCGAAGATGACGGATGCAGCCATCAAATCAGCTGATCGCGTTCTTGATGTTCTCGAACTCTTATGCCGGCGCGGTAACTCTGCGTCACATTCTGAAATTGCATATACCTTAGACATTCCCAAAAGTAGCTTATCTGCCTTATTAAAAAATTTAGTTAATCGTAACTACTTAGAAAAAAATCTCAGCGCCAACACCTACCACTTAGGGGCAGCATTTTTTGCTTTAAGTAAGCAGGGTAAAACAGCAAAAAATATATTAAAAATAGCTAAAATCCAGCTTGGATGGCTTACCGAAAAAACCAAAGAAGCCTCAGCTTTTTATCTCTTTAAAGGGGACCATATTGAACGAGTCCTCGGGGAAGAAGCAAGTTACCCCCTGAGTTATCGGATGACCCCAAACGTGCAATTTACCCTCTACGCAGCGGCTGCTGGTAAAGCAATTCTCAACTGCTTATCCGAATCTGAAAAAGTGACTTACTTTAAAAAAACGCCCCTCAAAGCGCTTACGAACCAGACTGCAACTACGGAGGCAGCGATACGTAAAAAAATTATGGTGGATACTACAAACAATGTCACAATCTCGTATGGCGAAAATTCTGTTGGTGTTATTGCTCTGGCAATTCCGATCTTGCGGGAAGATCAAGCACCCATAGGAGCACTCAGTATCGTTGTTCCAGAAGTGCGCTTTCATGCAAATCTTGAGAGACTTTGTAGAGAATCATTAATTACAGCAGCAAAAAAAGTAGACTATGAATTACAAACAATATGAAAAAAAAGGAGCCAAGTATGCCAAACAAATTAATCTATTCCGTGGTTAAATCAATCAGTGTCCTCGTTGCGATGACAGTTGCAAGTGGAGGGTTTACCCAAGATAAATACCCCTCTAAACCCATTACTTTTATCATGGCAGTCGAGGCTGGGGCCGATGGTGATGTATTAGGTCGCCCACTCATGGACCGCGTCGCTCGTATACTCGGCCAACCAATTACTGTCATCAATAAGCCTGGAGCAGGTAGCTCAATTGGCTACCGAGAAATTCATCAAGCAAAACCTGATGGTTACACTCTTGGCTGGGCCTCGGCAACGATTATTACAAACAAACTCCAAGGCGTATCCCCCATAGACTATAACAACTTTACCCATCTCGGAGCCTTTGCAACATTCTTTCCAATTCTCATTGGATCGAATAAAAGTAACCTAAAATTCAATACGATTCAAGAAGCGATTGCTTATTCAAAAGCGAACCCTGGTAAAGTGAATCTTGCTACCGCTGGAGTTGGCCAAAGCTGGTGGGTCGGTGCCCAAACTTTCTTAACAGGTACTAATTTAAGTATGGCAAGTATTCCGGTCACTGGCGCAGGTGCCAATGTAGCACTTTTGGTCGCCGGTGGTCATGCTGAAGTCGGCGTAGCAGGTCTTGCTTCTTCTAAAGCACTTTTGGACGGTGGACAAGTCCGCTTTTTAGCGGCACTTTCTGAAAACAGAGCTCCGCCCCCCTACGATAAACTTCCTACCGTAAAAGAACTTGGCTATCCAGTGAGCTGGGAATCAACCAATCTTATTATCGGCCCGCCGAGTATGCCTAAAGATATTGCTGCCAAAATTGCCCTGGCAGTTGAACAAGCTGCAAAGGAACCAGAATTTATTAAATTTGCCCAAGAGCGGGATGCGCGACCGGACTATATCGCACCAGAAAAAATTATTCCTACAATGGAAAAGCGGCGCGAAGTGGTCAAAGAAATTATGGCTAAAGCAGGTCTGCTCAAAGAATCTAATTAATTGCCAGCACTTGTTTAACTAGCGGCCACCTAGTGAGGCTGCTAGACCGAACTATTTAAGAGTGCATCAGCCATCTTCTCTGCTACCATAATCGTTGGAATATTGGTATTTCCAGCCATTAAATTAGGCATTACCGAGGCGTCTATCACGCGTAAATTTTGCACCCCATAAACGCAACACTGATTATCTACTACCGCTCCAGGGTCTGATTCAAAACCCATTCGACAACTCCCAACAGGATGAAACATACCGGCAATATTCGACCGCACATGCTCAGCCAGGTCTTGGGGATTTTTAACAAGCGCAGATAAATCCAGTCGATCGCCAGTCAAGGTACTAAGAACAAAATCACTGATCCCAGGAAACAAGTTGAGTAAGGTAGCTAGGACATTGGCCTTTCGAGCGTTTTGTGGCGTGTATTCATTTAAGAGGCGCAAGCGGTCAGAAAAGCGCACAGGAAACGGCGTCCCACATAATGATTTAACAGACTGATCCTCTAAAATATGCACTGCTTGGGTAAAGACCATCATCATCCGTTGTAAATCAATTTCTTCGCTTAAAAAATTAAACTCAATCTCGGGTGCAATCTCTGCCTGAGAACTTTTTATCTTCACATGGCCCACTGATTTGGGCCTTAAAAGACAAGGGGCTAAATTACCAATTTGCTGCCCCATCGCATTCCATGAAGTTTTACTCTGAATATTGATGTATAAATCGCCTGGCGCAGTACCCGGTAACTTCGAAGAATACCGCATGCTTGCACTCGGATGAGTCCTTAACTCCAGAGACTGTCTGGCATGCTTCTTTAAATGAAAGCCAATAAATAAAATAGGATGATTTTGTAAATTACGGCCAACGCCCTTACGGTTTACTAACACCGGAATTTGTAATTGTTGTAATAACTGGGCATCACCGATACCGGACCGCATTAACAAACTGGGGCTAAAAATACCTCCCCCACTGATAATAATCTCGGCTCCATAATAGTCTTCTAGGCCAGTTTTCGTCTTTACGTGCACCCCAACAGCTTTTGATCCTTCAAAAATAATATGCTCCACTAAGGCCTCATGAACCATCGTCAAGTTAGACCGAGTTCGAACTTGTGCAGTTAAGTAACAAAGCGCCGTTGAAGCTCTTCGCGTTGGCGTATTGCACATCGGAACAGATCCAAAACCATCTCGAAAATCACCATTCATGTCAGCAATATATGGCATATCTATGGAACCGGCATACGCACTAATTGCTTTTGTTAAAGGTTGCCACTGCGCACGCTCTAAGCGACGAATCGGAATTGGTCCCGTTTGACCATGCCACGCATTCTGAAAATTTAAATCCTGCTCAAGCTTACAGTAAAAAGGTAAAACATCTTCCCATGACCACCCTATCGCACCTTGCTTGACCCATTCAGAATAGTCCTCAGGAGTTCCACGTAATGAAACCATACCCATGACAGATCCACCACCTCCCATCACCCGGCCTTGAGGAAAATGACTCGTACCCTGATTTGTTTTTTTCCAAGCAGCTTTTAAGCCTGGCCAGGTATAAGATTTGTTGTAATAGGAGGTTGGGTAGCTATCTAAAATATCGGCTGGCTCCTGACCGGGTAAGGTATCCTTACCCGCCTCAATTAATAGAACTGTTTTAGCCTGGGCCGTTAACCGAGTTGCTAATACACATCCTGCAACTCCAGCACCAACGATGATGTAGTCATAAAATTTATGCATAATTTGTCTTTTATAATTAATTTTTGTAGTCAAAGTCCATCATATTATGTCACTATCCTTCTGCCATTTTTAAAAAATGATTATTGAAGTATTTTTATCCTGAGCACAACAATTGTTACAATTTCTATCCATACACTTTTTCATTTGATGACCTATTTATGAAACTATTTAATCGTATCTGTTTTCTATCTATGCTGTGCTCGCTTAGTATCGCTCTACCTAGCCTTGCGCAAAACCAGTTTTCTAATCTAGGTGATGAGCAGTATCAACCCAAGTGGGGGCAAAGTGGCAAGGACGTGATCTGGATTCCGACTGCAAGTGAGATGGTTACCGATATGCTCAAAATTGCAAAAGTTACTTCAAAAGACTTGGTTTATGACCTTGGTGCTGGGGATGGAAAAATCGCTATTGCCGCTGCAAAAGAATTTGGCGCTAAAGCTGTTGGGATTGAATTTAATGAAGATATGGCTAAATTAGCCCAGCGTAATGCTCAAAAAGCTGGTGTAGCTGATCTAGTCAAAATTATTCATGGAGATATTTTTGTTGAAGACTTTAGCAAAGCAGATGTTGTCACACTCTACTTATTGCCTGATTTAAATCTGCAACTTCGCCCAACTTTACTCAAAATGAAACCAGGTACTCGAATTGTTGCCCATGCCTTTAATATGGGCGAATGGGAGCCTGATAAAGAGATGGACTCACGGGCGAAAATTTACCACTGGATTGTACCGGCTGACGTGGCTGGCGAATGGCTCATTGATAAGAAAGATCCCGTCTCAAAAGTAACTCTCAATCTTGTCCAGCGCTTCCAAAAACTGGGGGGTAGCATTACCGTCGGTAAAGATTCACATATCTTGATTAGCCCAACGCTGGAAGGTAATCAACTACGTTTTGGATACTTCGATAAAGATAAAATGTACCGCTCTATCAATGCAGTCGTCGAAGGTTCACAATTGAAAGGTGAAGAAAAAGGTGGCATAAGCTCTTGGAACTCTTTAAACGGCGTTCGTAGATAAAATTATCGCCTGGGCAATTCTTTTTCAACTCATCTTTACAGCAGAACTATTGCAGTAAACATGCGTGGCTGATGTGCTTGGCGAGTTCTTTACCTCGCATGTCGAAGCTTTACTAGATCATGGTGGTGATTAAACTGCTGTCCAACCACCGTCCAGCATTAACGCGCTCCCAGTAATCAAGCTTGACGCCTCGCTTGCTAAAAATACTATCGCCCCCATAATCTCGTCAGGCCTTCCAAGCCTCCCAAGAGCAATCTTTTGTAATACCCAAGCCTTGAATTCTTGGTCTGCAAACATGACCGCTGTCATGTCCGTCTCTATAAAGGTGGGACAAATTGTATTCACTCGAATATTGGCAGGACCAAGCTCCCAAGCCAAGGATTTAGTCATCCCCTCTAGGGCATGCTTACTTGCACAATATAGAGTTCTTCGAGGACTGCCTACTAAACCCATTTGTGAGGATACATTAATGATCGAACCAGCTTGCTGCGTTGCAAGCATTCGCTTGGTGACCTCACGAGTCACATAAAAGGCCGCCTTCACATTTAAATCAAAAACAGCATCGATGTCATCATCTTTTAATTCAATCAAAGGCATGGGACGATTCATGCCAGCATTATTCACTAAAATCTGAAATGGTTCAGCTTGCTGAATGACTTGGCGCACAGCAACCGAGTCTGTAACGTCCAATTGAAGAATTGCACAATTAAATCCAAGTTGAGAAAATTCCTCAGCTGCTAATTCTAATTTGATTAAGTCACGAGCGACTAATGTTACTGCTGCCCCAGCTTGCGCTAGGGCAAGCCCAGAGGCAAAACCAATTCCGCGACTACCCCCCGTGACTAAAGCACGTTTGCCATCTAAACGAAAATTAGGCGCACTTAGCATCCTTACTCCAAAGCCGGTATGGGTTGATACCAAGGTACTTCGGCACGTTTACCATATCGTCTGACCCGAATATTTGCTTGCTCACCATGACCAGCAAAGTTCTCCATATGGCATAAACGGGAACAATATTCACCCATTAAAGCACTCGCTTCATCGGTTAAAACACGTTGATATGTACATGTTTTTAAAAATTTACCAACCCATAAACCACCGGTATACCGGGCATTTCGGTTTGTTGGTAAGGTATGATTCGTGCCAATTACCTTATCGCCAAAGCTCACATTTGTCCGAGGTCCTAAGAATAAGGCACCAAAATTAGTCATATTATTTAAAAAATAATCTGGATCTTTAGTCATCACTTGCACATGCTCAAAAGCTAACTCATCCGCTTTGTGTAACATTTCTTCATAAGTGTCACAAACAATAACCTCACCATAAGTAGCCCAACTCTCTTTTGCAATGTGCGCTGTTGGTAATATCGTTAATTGCCGCTCAACCTCTTGCATGGTCGCTTTTGCTAGAGCCTCACTGTTGGTTAACAAGATAGCTGGGGATGTCGGACCATGCTCAGCTTGTCCTAGTAAGTCGACTGCGCAAATTTCTGCATCGACTGTTTCATCAGCAATAATCAGGGTTTCAGTGGGGCCTGCAAAGAGATCAATGCCAACGCGGCCATACAGTTGTCTTTTAGCTTCTGCGACGTATTGATTGCCTGGTCCGACTAGCATGTCAACTGGCGCAATACTCGGTGTGCCAACAGCCATCGCTACAACCGCTTGAATACCCCCTAAAACATAAATCTCATCTGCCCCAGCCATTGACATCGCCGTCACAATGGCGGGATGGGGTGTCCCTTGATATGGTGGCGCAGTGGATATTACTCGCTTAACACCCGCTACCTTTGCCGTTAATACGCTCATATGAGCCGAAGCTAAAAGTGGGTATTTACCTCCTGGAATATAGCAGCCAACAGCATTAACAGGGATATGCTTATGCCCAAGCACGACTCCTGGATAGGTTTCTACTTCAACATCTTGCATCGAGTTGCGTTGAATTTGTGCAAAATTTCGGACTTGCTTTTGGGCAAACGTAATATCTGCAATCTCTCGCTCTGTTAGAGCTTTACGCGCTTTTTCAATGTCTGCCTGCGATAACCGAAAATCGACCGGATCCCAGTTATCAAATTTTTTACTATATTCAACTACGGCACTATCGCCTCGGGATTCAATATCTTGAATAATATTTTCGACAGTTATTTTTACCTTCGCGTCATCTTGCGCCTTGATACCAATGTCTTTACCACGTTTTAAATACCGAATCATCTCATCTCCTTGTACCTACTAAATCTTACTATCCTAACAAATTTAAAAACGATGCCCACCGGCATTGTAAGCTTCTATGATAATCAAAATCCTCAATAAACTGTATTTACTGCTAAATTAAGTCAATTTGATTGACTAAGCAAGTAATAGGTAGTAGAAATGGTCTAAAAATATATTCCATGGAGGCTATATGAACAAAAATTTTCGACTCCCATTTAGTGCATGTAATCTTTTCACGCCTCATTTATTTTTAAATCGAGTTTCCAGCCGCCTGTGTAAACTTCTTCAAGCTGGGCTACCCTTACTCATATTTGTCACATCCTGTTTTTCTATCGCCCAGGCGCAACCATATCCGAATCGGCCAATTAAACTCATTATTCCATTTCCCCCAGGCGGCCCTACTGACTTATTTGGCAGACAATATGCGCAGTCCATGTCAATCGCACTGAATAATCCCGTAGTTGCTGAAAATAAAGGTGGGGCAGCAGGTGCAATTGGCTCCGCAGAAGTAAAACGTAGTAAACCAGATGGCTATACGCTCTTGTTTGGAACCATTTCTACCCATGGTCTATACAATCTTTTAAATAGTAAACCACAGTACGATGCTGTAAAAGATTTTAGTCATATCGCGATGATCGGCGAAGCACCTGTCGGTTTTGCGGTTCACCCATCGATGCCCAATACGCTGAAAGAATTTGTCCAACTCGTCCGAAGTAACCCTACTAAATACCAATACGGCTCAGCAGGCGAAGGAACTTTCCTTCATATAGCTGGGGAACAACTCAAGTTGGCTAATGGAAATCTTCCTATCCAACATATCCCCTATCGGGGGAGCGGCCAGTCCTTACCTGCTCTGATGGCCGGCGAAGTCAGTATGACTGCGGATACATTAAGTGTTTTAATTCATCAACACCGCGCTGGCAAAATACGTATCCTAGGACTTGGATCAAGTAAGCGCCTTTTGATTGCCCCAGATATTCCAACAGTGAATGAAGCTCTCGGCTTAAAGAATTTTGAAACAATGGCTTGGTATGTCATCATGGCACCCATTGGGCTACCCAGCAATATAATGACTGAGCTAACTATTGCATCAAATAAAGCCCTCTCCGATCCGGTAATGATCGAAAAACTCAATTCTTTATCGATTCAACCAACGGTTGATATTACAGATACGAAAGCAACGGACTTCATTAAACATGAAATCAATAAATTAACACCACTGATCCAAGCCTTAAGCATTAAATTGGCTGAATAACTTTATAAATATTCTTTAAAAAAAGCTTTCATATGTCCAATAACCACCAAAAAAGTCTTTGGATTGCGTGGCTCATACACATCGACATGATTAGCCTTTGGTAAGACGATCAATCTTTTAGGCTCTTGAGCGTGATCGTAAAAGCTTTGCGCTTCAGACAGGGGAACCATCGTATCGCGCTCTGCATGAATAAATAAACAAGCCCTTGGGGCAATTAAACTGGCTTTTTCTTCTGGCACAAAGACAGTCCCCAAATCATAACTTTCCATCGGATATCCCTCTGGATATCCTTCTGCTGTTTTATACATCGTATCAATGGCATCTCGCTCGGCTCTTCCCGAGGGGACTAAAGTGCCATAGGGTACACGCTTAGACTGACCAGTCATCACTCGACGAATCCGATCTTCTTTTAATTCTTCCTCCCAGTCTAACCACTCTCCATAAGTTCTTTTTGATCGAAAGGATCGCCCAACATTTGCTGGTGAACCAACCGATACGACGCATTTAAAGTCAGTTGACTGAGCCGCAGCTTGGATCGCAATAGTGCCCCCAAAACTAGTCCCATATAAAGCAATGCGCTGCGGATCAACCTCCGCGCGTTGCTGGAGATAAATCAAAGCACTCATCGTATCCGCAACCTGCTCCCAAGGATTATTGCGTAAACGAATCCCAGCACTGTCACCAAAGCCGCGATGAAAAAAATCTAGCGTGTTATACCCAGCCTGAGTTAACTCACGAACGTAACTTGGCATATAAATATCTTTTCGGCCAGAGTACCCATGCAAACAAATAATCGTAGGTAACCGCTGGCCTCTTTTTGCATTGACAGCTACAGTAAAGCGCCCAGACAACCGAAGACCATCACTATAAAAATAAACCGACTCCGAGCTGTCAAGCTGCTTGACTAGCTTGGGCTTGGTTTTCGATGATCTAAGGGCCGAAGTCGTGGGTACTTTTTTCATTTTTTAAGTTATTGCTTCTCAAATCCCGGATCAAAGAAGCCCTTCTCCATCTTGCCATCAACTGGACTACCATGGATGCCATGCGATAAATCTTTCACAGCTAAAAACACCACATCACCATCTTGCGTGGCAACTGTAGAGTGCACAATATTTGCTGGAAAATACAATAGAGTACCAGGCCCGCAAAGCTGTTCTGGCTGATCTCCAACTTGCACTCGTAATGTCCCCTGAACAATATAATTCCACTGCTCATTGGGATGTGTGTGTGGTTTAGCGCCAGTTCCTTTAGCTTTCGTGACTAAGGCCACTTGCATTCTTTCACCCTCAACAACTGGGCCAAATGCCGTTGAGTACCCAATACCCGCATCAATTCCGGCTAACTGGGACATCGGAAATATATATTTTCCATCGCCAGCCTTTAAAGCGCCAGCAGTTTTGGTATTGTCTGTTGCCTGTATTGCAGATTGCATCGCACTTCTCCTTATTTAATCGATTTTTGCGCCAGAATCCTTAACAATTTTGGCAAACTTAATGTATTCACTCCGGACTATTTTTCCAAATTCTGCCGATGTATTCCCAACTGGATCCGCTCCTTCTCGAATAAATCGCTCCGCAACTTCGGGGTGCTTAATAACTTTTACCGCTTCACGATAAATCCGGTCCACGATTTCTTGCGGAGTATTCGCTGGAACAAACAATCCAAACCAAGTATTTATATCAAAGCCGGCTAAACCTGACTCAGATAAAGTCGGAGTTTCAGGACTTGCTAGCGAACGATTCATGGTGGTTACAGCGATAGCCTTCAGACGATTTGATTTTACTAGAGGTAAAACTGCCACAATTGGTGCAAATGCTATTTGTACCTCGCCAGCGACAGCCGCATTGATAGCAGGCCCAGCACCTTTATAAGGGACATGCGTTAATTTGAGACCTGTTGCCCCATTAAACATCTCTCCAGCTAAATGACTCCCAGCACCATTACCTGAGGAAGAAAAATTGAGCTCACCTGGCTTTGCCTTGGCATAAGCAATCAACTCTTTGACATTATTGGCTGGAATACTTGGATGCACAACCATCATAAAAGGCATTTGGGCCACCATCGTTACTGGCACCATATCTTTTAATGTGTCGTAATTCAGTTTTTTATATAAGTGAGGGGCAATCACCGTTAAAGTGGATTGTGCTAATAAAATCGTGTAACCATTTGGTGCAGACTTGGTCATTAATTCTGCTGCGATTGTCCCTGACGCCCCAGCACGATTTTCAATCACAATATTTTGACCAAAGGCCTCTGTTAAACGATTACTCATCGTACGTGCTATAAAATCAGCTCCACCACCAGGGGCTGCAGGTACTAGTATTTTTATAGGCTTATCGGGATATTCATTAGCCAAAATAGACCCACCAAAAGCATGCATCAATGCCAGACAAAACCCTAAAATACTTGTAAAAGAAATGAACCTCATTGATACATTCTCCAAATTATTTGTTCTAATACAGTGCCTAGAGCGGACAATCAGTTCTCGTGCACTACCTAACTAAGCAAAAACCTACCCTAAAAATTGAAATGTTCGAGACTATCTTATCCTAATCTATTCGCCTTTGATTCGATTCTCACGAATCAATTTACTATATCGACTATTTTCAGCAGCCAAAAAGGAGCGATATTCCTCCACGGTTGAATTCTGGGCTTCAAATCCCATCTCTGAAAAACGTCGAATGATCTCTGGATCTAACATCACCTTACGAATGCTCGTCGCTAAATCTTGCACAACCTCTTTAGAGGCGCCACCTGGTAAAAATACACCCCAAGAGTTTACCGCTACAAAATTCGTTAAACCACTCTCGACAAATGTCGGGACATCTGGCAATAATGGAAATCTCTTCGGGGTAGTGACTGCTAGAGCACGTAACTTTCCCGACTTGATGAATGACATCACGGGTGCAGCGTCTGTAAACTGAAACTGAATCTGTCCTGCAGCCAAGTCATTAATCGCAGCAATTCCGCCCTTATAAGGCACGTGCACAGTCTGTATCCCAGCAAAACTATTAAACATCTCGGCACCTAAATGCGCCGCAGTTCCAACTCCGCCCGAACCAAAATTAATCCCACCTGATTGATTTTTAGCTGCCGCAATTAAATCTGCAACAGTGCGATACGGGGCTGCTGCATTAACCATCAAAATACTCGGTCCAGTAGCAATTAAGGCAACTGGTGTAAAGTCCCTAGCCATATCATATGGGACCTTTGAGAGTAATGGAGAAACAATGGTTGAACCCTGTGCTCCAAATAAAAAAGTATAGCCATCTGCTGGCTGACTTGCTGCATAAACCATCCCAATCGAACCAGCAGCACCTGCACGGTTTTCGACTACGACAGTTTGCTTCCACAAATCCCCAAGTTTTTGCGCCAGAATCCGCGCCATAATATCTGAGCTTCCTCCAGCAGGATTAGTCACCACAACCTTCACTGACTTCTGCGGATAACCCTGGGCAAATGACCAGAGCGGCATGATCAGTAGGATATAAAAACTGATTAACTGCAGAGTGCGAAAAAAATTAGCGCAAGGCATGAGTCTCATAAATCTTCCTTATTTTAGGTAAATAATATTCTGCACCATTGTACGTAATTCTCTACATAGTGACTATTATTTATTCCGACCTTTTAGTCATTTACAATACGACAGGTATGTCATTCTAGGGCAGTAATCTAGTAATTTGTAATGATTACCCGGCAAACGATATCAAGAATATTTTTTAAAATTATTGAATTAACTCTTGTACTTCTGAATATCTAGCTGTCAACAATTAGTGTGTATATTAGAGTTTTATAGATTCTTATCGTGCAGAAAAATTTTCGACTCACTCAATACAATTTCCCTCCTGAGTTTTTAGCAGGCATACAATCCATGCTAGAGCTCAGTGTTGGATTATTTGCATGGTCCGTTGTCACTAATCTGGCTATTCTCAAAATGGGACTAGGGCCATGGGAGACAGTCGGCATGACGACGATGATTTATGCAGGATCCTCTCAAATTGCAGTTCTACCACTTATTTTTGCGGAGTATCCTTTTTGGACGATTTGGATTACAGCGCTGATTATCAATATTCGTTTTTTATTATTTAGCGCCTCCTTACAACCACATTTTAAACATCTACCGATACACCAACGCATGACCTTAGGGTACTTTAATGGCGATATGAGCTATGTGCGCTTTATTACAAAATACCCCCAGCCATCTCCTCTACATAATAAACAAGATGTGTTGAATTTTTTTCTAGGGGCCTCGCTAACAAATTGGGTTGTTTGGCAAAGTGGCTTAGTTGTCGCCGTGATATTTGGTAGCCAAATTCCTAATTCTTGGGGCCTTGAATTTGCCGGAACTTTAGCACTTGTGACTCTGATCATCCCATCTATCAAATCTCCAACCGCTATTCTTTCAGCACTTGCCGCTATAGCGACATGTATCCTAACAATTAATTTACCCTATCGCTTAGCAATTATTTGCTCTGTCATTGCCGGCATAAGCACTGCGATGGTATCAGACAAAGTACTCAAAAAAGGCTCTCAATGAATGAATTTCATATGTGGCTTGCATTTATTGGGCTAGGTATCGTTACTTTGTGTACTAGAAGCTTTTTTTTACTACTTGGGGCGCGCTTTCAGTTACCTGCAAGTGTTCAAGAATATCTAAAATATGCCCCTATAGCGGCATTAATTGCAATAGTTATTCCTGAGGTATTTTATATCCGCGATCCAACAACTACCCTCTATACATTCCAGTGGCAGTGGCCGCAACTTATCTCGACGATAAGTGCGGTACTGACTTGCATAATTACAAAAAGTGTCCTAGTTACTATTTTTGGGGGAATAGCCGTTTATTCACTACTCAAAATCTTCTTACCCGTCATTTAATAACCTAGTTTTCATTTGACTTCAAAACTAAGCTCCAACCGGTTTACCATCCTCTCGCCAAATCGCAATCGTCGCTGATCTAGGACGTGAAAACTTTTCCTGATCAGGCCAAGTGCTTACCGCCTTTGGACTCTTTGGATCACTTCGCTCACTAGCAGTCTCACCTGGATGCTGAATATTAATAAACATCGTCTTGTAATCAGATGTCATATCAACACCAGTAATCTCACAACCATTTGGCCCAATTAAAAAGCGACGAAACTCTTTTGTCACAGGGTCTGCGGCAAACATCATATTATTAGTAATGCCAGCGTATGGACCTTTTCCTAATGCGCTTGTGGATATATCGGTTTGGGTCCATAAAATTCCTCGCTTATCAAACCACAAACCATCTGGAGAGCCAAAGACATCTCCACGAATATTACCTTGTAAGTTTTCTTGAGTGCTTTTAGGATCCCCAGCTAAAGTAAATATCTCCCAATAGAAATTTTTACTAGCGGCGTCAAAATCTTGTGGACGCCACCTCACGATATGCCCGAAAGAATTTTTAGCTCTTGGATTGGCATCATCTACCGGAAAACGATCTCCACGTAGTGCATTATTAGTTAAAGCTACATACACTTCTTTTGTTTTAGGATGAACAGTAACCCACTCTGCTCGATCCATCGGCGTAGCCTTCACAAAATCAGCCGCTAAGCGCGCATTAATAAGGATATATGCTTGATCTTCAAAACCATTTTCTTTAGTTAAACCATCTTGGCCGTGCACTAGCGCAACCCAAGTTCCACTACCTTCTTTACCAAACTGAGCAACAAACAAAGTACCTTCATCTAATAATTGTGCATTATGTTCGGCATTACCCGGCAGGTACTTCTTTTTACTAACATAGCGGTAAACGTATTCTCCTGCTTGATCATCACCCATATACACCACTACTCGACCATCCTTCGCAATAGTCACTTCAGCCCCTTCGTGCTTAAAGCGACCCAGCGCAGTTCGCTTAGTCGGCGCAGTATGGGGATTTCGCGGGTCGATTTCAACTACCCAGCCAAAACGATTTGGCTCGTTAGGCGTCTTATCCACATTAAACCGCTCGTCAAATTCTTGCCAACGATATCCAAAGCCTTTGTTATTAATACCAAGTCGAGCTTCTTCTTTGGTAGGCTCACCTGTTTTAACAAAATAGCCGTTAATATTTTCTTCACAGGTTAAGTAAGTCCCCCATGGAGTTACTCCATTTGCACAGTTATTTAAAGTACCTAAAATCAATTGTCCTTGTGGGTCTGCGGCAGTTTTCATGAGCGCGTGGCCAGCGGCTGGACCACTTACACGACATGGGCTATAACCTGTAACTCTTCTGGCATAGGGTCCATCAACCACCTCCCACATACCAGTAGAACTCTTTTGAATGTGCGCAACCGTCACCCCATGGGCGGCTTGACTCTTGGTAACTTGCTCTTTACCCCAAACCCGCATCCCCTCAGGATGAAGTAAGCCATCATCGGTGTACTCGTGATTTACTACCCACAAGCCCTTCGTTTTAGAGTTGGCGTCTTCGAAAAAAGCACAGCCATCATGATGCATACCAAATTGCATTGCTTGCTTTTGCGCTGATTCATTCACATCATACGAAATGTGCGGGAATTTGCCATTGATGGGATCCCCCCAGGCTGCTACTACTGACCAGCGATATCCCATTGGCAAGGAAATATTATCCCGCGACTGGGACATTGGCACTGATTCAAACGTAAATGCCTTGGTCAAACCACCCCAAGCTACCGCCTTTTTTGATTGCGCAAGTAATTCGCTTGGCACAGAAAATAAGCCTAATAATCCAACCGACGTCGATAGAAAGGTTCTTCGCGAGGGACTAATCGAGAGTATATGGTCCTCGTTATGCCTAGAATTAACGATGACTTGATCAAATTCGTTCATGATGTATTGCTCCAATAAAAAGATTAGTTATTTATCCTAAGGTAATTGTGTGTCAAATTGGTTACAGTGCTGTTAAGCTTGGGCCTTGAATAGAAAGTGTTTATTTCTGGGCGGCAAAATGATATGTCTCGCGTATTGCTTCTTCTGTTGAAATACTTTCTGGAGTCATACCTGCTGGTAGCAAAATAACGCCGTCCTCATCAGCCACTACAAAGCATCCAGGAGAAAAGCTTACGCCACCAAATGAGACCGGCACATTGGCTTTACCAATTCCTAAACGCGAACCTCTGCAAGGAATTGCTCCTAGTGCTTTAACTCCAATTGGCATTGCATCGATAATTGCCACATCTCGAATCGCGCCATAAATAATCAATCCGGCCCACTCGTTTTGAATTGCCAAGCCAGCCATCACATCACCAAAAACGGCATGCTCTAAAATCCCAGCATTATCGACCACGAGGACCATTCCTCGACCAGGCAAATTCACTGCCTCCCTCATTTTTGTGATGTCACCATCACATTGAACTGTTCTTACCTCTCCAGAAAAGGATCGAATCTGACCAAAACTTCGAAGTGGGGTCTTACAGACCATAATCTCTGCACAGGCATCACAGAGGTCTGAGGTTTTCTTCATAGTTGATATGGCCATTTTTAAAACTCTCTTTCTATATCATCTCAGATTTAATTCCAGATTCTTTGACAATCGCAGAATATATTTGCTGCTCCTTCTTAATTAATTGCAAAAAATCTTCTGGAGTATTGGAAGCAATATTGGTTGTACTCGCCGCAAAAAGATTCATTAACTCAGTTGATTTAGATACTTCGCGTGTGACGTTACTTAAGTGTTGAATAATATAACTAGGAGTCCCTGTTGGAGCTAATAGTCCATTCCAAAGAACAAACTCCATCTTCTTAAAACCCTCCTCAGTAAAGGTTGGTATAGAAGGAAAAAAACTTGACCTTGTAACGGTTGTTTGACCAAGTGCAATTAGTCGACCAGCCTTTAAATGTCCTGCAACAGTCCCAGTTCCACTAAAAGCCATATCAATCACACCAGACAACAAATCCACAGCAACCGGCGCTGCACCTTTATATGGAGTATGTAGGGTCTGTATACCAGCTTCTTTTCCTAGCATATATCCAGCTAGATGCTGAATACTCCCATTACCTAAAGACCCATAGGATAATCCGCCAGGTTTATTCTTTGCATAATGAATTAATTCTTTAATCGATCTAGCAGGTATTTTGGGATTTATGACTAATAGCATCGGACCAAGGGATGTCAGAGAAATAGGTACAAAATCGCGCAAACTATCATATGGCAATTTATTATATATTGATGGATTAATCGAAATTGTCGAGACATTTGTTTGAATTAATGTATAACCATCAGGCGCAGATTTAGCAAGAGTATCCATGGCAATAATACCTGCGGCGCCAGCACGATTTTCAATCACTATTTGCTGATTAAGGACCTTGCTCATATGTAGGGCAAAACTCCTAGCAACGTTGTCAGCGCCGCCGCCTGCTGGAACTGGTACGATTATTTTAATTGGTCTATTGGGATAGGGCTCTTCACAATTAGCAATAGCAGATAGGCTTAAACCAAGACCTGCTAGTAAAAACTGTCTGCGCGTTCTTAATGTGTCTGCGTAGTCCATCCAGTAGTCTCCTTTGATAAACATTTCATCTCATTTCTAGTAGTGATACCATGTTTTTATAACAAATTTAAAATAAAGACAATCAAAATGATAATTAGTAATAATCAAGCAAAAACTATTGATCGATTTGTACCACATACTTCCACAGTACCAGCGAATGAGGGCCAGACTGTTGGCCTATTCTTACGTGAACGTGTCAGTCCAGCAACTCTTGAAGATCGAAATAAAAAAGTGGTCTTAATGATCCATGGTGGCTTTGCACCAGCAACCGTGGCATATGATCTGCAATATAAAGACTATAGCTTTATGAGGCACTTAGCGCTTGCTGGATATGATGTCTTTGCCATGTCCCATACAGGTTACGCCTTATCTCCAAGACCTTATATGGACGACCCAGCAAATGTTGACGACTCCTTTCAGGCAGAACTCATCCCTCATATCCTTAAAGAAAAAACACCACCCCACTACCCCTATAAATTAGTTTCCAGCCAAACTGAATGGGATGAAATCGCGACTATCGTAGATTTTATTTGCGAATTAAGACAAGTAGCGCAAGTCTCTCTCGTCGGCTGGTCAACTGGTACACCCCGCTCAGGAGGATACGCTGTTCAAAATCCCTCAAAAGTCGACAAAATAGTCATGTTTGGTATAGCGCCATTTTTTGCATCCGAAAAGCCTCCCACAGTAATCCCTGAAAAAGGCGCGCCGACTTTATTACAAACAAAAGATTTTCTACTCAATAATCGATGGCGTGATCATGTCAAAACTCCAGATCAATTAGATGACCCCCAAGTCTGCGAAGCATTTTGGCAAGAGGCAATGTCAATTGATCCAGTAGGTGCTCAGTGGGAAAGAAATGGGCAAGGTATTGTGCGCGCACCGAATCGAATGAACTTTGGTTGGAAAAGCAATTTAGCGCAAATCAAAGCGCCAACTTTAATGCTTCTTGGGGAGTTTGATGATTACGATAAACGAATTGAAGCTTGGCATGCGCTGAACTGCCCACATAAAATGTTTATTAAGGTGGCGCACTCATCGCACTTTATGCAATTTGAAAAAAATCGACATCTACTTTACCGCGCTACCGCACAGTGGCTTCAAAATGGCTCTGTAGATGGTCACCAGTCTGGAGAATTCTTCGGTGATGCAGATGGCAAAATATCATTTTTATAATATCTGATTATCAATTGATCAATATTTGATTGAAGTTTTAGAAGTTACCTAAAGGAATTTCATATGCAAAGTGGCAAAATAAAAATTATCTATTTATTTTTAAGCTCTATTATTTTTTTGAGCGTAAGCTGTTCACAAATCAATAAATCCCATGTGGTTCCGCATTTAATTGTTATCAACGCTAAAGTTGTAACTCTTGATTCAGATCGGCCATTTGCCCAAGCGATTGCCATGCATGATGGAAAATTTTTGGCCGTGGGAAATAATGCGCAAATCCTTGCCTTAGGAAATTCTCAAACCCAGATTATTGATGCACAAGAGCGAACAATTCTTCCAGGATTGAATGATGGTCATATTCATATGGTTCGAGCAGGTTTTTGGTGGAAATACGAAGCACGACTCGATGAGGCTCACTCTATAGCTGAGATCTTAGAAATTATCTCAAACCGTGCTCAAAGGACTGCTGCGGGAACGTGGATTCTTACTCTGGGTGGTTGGCACTATAGTCAAATTAAAGATCGACGCATGCCAACTTTAAAAGAGCTCGATACGATTGCACCTAATCACCCTGTTTATATTCAAGCACTCAGGGAAGTCGGCCAAATGAATACTGCTGCGATCCGGTTAAGTGGCATTAATCAAAACACAATTCTTCCTGCTGGTGTCAGCATTGGTAAGGATTCAGAAGGCAATTTTAATGGCTTAATCAGAGGCTTTGCAGGGCAAACTTTAGCCGAGAAAAGCTTTCCTAAACAATCGTTCAATGACAAAGTTGAAGGTCTTCGTCTTGTCATGCAAGACTTTAATGCAGCAGGCCTTACTAGTGTTGGCGAAACTTTTGGGATCGGAGTGGATGAGTCAGACTACCAAGTTCTTTTTGAGCTTTGGCGGCGACGTCAAATGACGGTTCGTGTAGGGGCGCATTTCCCAACGATGAATTATGAGCAAGCAAAAAAATGGCTTGACTTTCCAGCCCCAAGTTTTGGCGATGATATGCTTCTTTTAAATGGCCTCGGTGAGGGTGTTCTTAGTTCCATGGGAGATGGATATATTCCAAAGCAATTCCCAATTTCCTTAGAAGCAAAAAAAGAGTTACAAAAAATAGTTGCGGCGGGGGCTAAAAACCAAGTGAATTTTCAATTTCACGCTACTCTTGAAACCACCATGAATGCCATGCTAGATTCCATTGAGGGTGCAAATGAGCTGTATCGTTTAGAGAAATTACGCTTAACCTTTTTACATGCTGAACAAATTACACCTGAAATCATTACTCGAATGAAAAAACTTGGTATGGGAGTACAAATGCAAAATAGACAAACCCTAGGTAGTGATCAAATGCGAATGAATTGGGGAAATAGAGATCTTGAAACTGCCCCGGTAAAAACAGTTTTCCAAAGTGGTATTCCTTTTGCTGGCGGCACAGACGGTACAACCTCTGCATCATATCGACCATTTATTTCTTTAGCGTGGCTAGTTACAGGAAAAAATTGGCGCGGGGATCTTGTCAGGCCGACCGAAAGACTCACAAGAGAGCAAGCACTTCACCTTTATACCAAAGGTAGTGCATGGTTTACCTGGGAAGAAAATCGCAAGGGCTCTATTAAGCCTGGCATGCTAGCAGATTTTATTGTATTAAATCGAGACTACCTCACTGTCCATGAGGATGATCTGCACCTGATTCGTCCCTTACTAACGGTTGTCGGAGGTAAGATCGTATTTAACAAACTATAAATTGCAATCGACCAGCTTACGCATATACCTTTATATACTTTTCGACGGATTATTCGTCAGTCTATTTTTATGCACTATCAGCGAATGCCCCCATCTAACATCGTAACTATTCTCATGCTGATCGCACAAATCGGCGCCCTTCTTGGCTTCGCTTGTTATGCCGTCTTTCTGACTATTCTCCAACAAGAATGGCAATTACTACACGTCGAGTCAGGTCTCATTGCTAGTGCTTTTTTTCTCGGTTATATGCTTTTTGTACCATTTGCAACTGTACTTACTGATCGTATTGATGCTCGTCAGATTTTTATTTTAGGAGGATTTCTAGCAATTATCGGCCTCCTGGGAATGGGATTTATTGCCCAAGGCTTCTTTTCTGCTAGTTTATTTATGGCTATCCAAGGCGCTGGCCTTGCTGGCACTTACATGCCGGGGCTTAAAATACTTTCAGACCGAATTCATAGTGGCGAGGTAACGCGACATATCTCCTTTTATACGGCTTTTTTTGGCTTAGGTACAGGGCTATCTTATTTAATATCCGGTCTACTTCTGGACGCCTTTGGCTGGCGCAATGTTTTCATTCTCATAGCTTTAGGGCCCTTTGTTTCTGTATGCATAGTTTTTTTCTCTATTCAACCAATAAAGAAACATTCCTCCCATAGCCCATGGGCAATTTCATGGACTGATTTATTTCCAGTCAATAAATGGCGCGAAGTTTTAAAAAACAAAAACTCAACGCAGTTCATTTTTGGTTATACAGTTCACAATTTGGAGCTATTTGCATCACGTAGCTGGTTAGTCGCTTTTTTTACTTTCTGCGCCGCTAGCTCAGGTAGTGTTTTTTTTCTCAGTGCGACCGCATTAGCAGCTCTTGTAAATATATCCGGTGTAATCTCCTCTATTCTTGGGAATGAAATGGCACTTAAAATTGGTCGTAAAAAGTGGATCACTTTTGCGATGATTACTAGCGCTACTTTAGGTCTTTGCCTAGGTGCGTCATCCGAATTTGGTTGGTGGCTTATTGTCCCTCTAGCTATAGCCCACGCAGTTTTCATTACGGCAGATTCAGCCACCCTAACAGCTGGATTAGTAATAAGTACCCAAGAGCATATTAAAGGCGCAGCGATGGGACTTCATTCACTTCTTGGGTTTGGTGGAGGACTACTCGGGCCAGCTATTTTTGGCCTCGTTTTAGATGCCTCTGGAAATCCAACCACTTCAATCTCGTGGATTTTGGCCTATGGCTCGATAGTGATTTGGAGTGTAATATTTATCGCTTATCAATACAGACAAGGCTGGCACTTAAAAAAGTAAAGCCAACTGAATTGTTGCAGATGATTTGAATCCCGAACTTATTTTTTAATTTCTACAGGAGTAATTTTCTCCTTGGTCCAATCAGCTGATTTCTTAATATCCTCCCCCATACCTGCAATTGTATTACAAGCTGAAAGTTGAAAAATTGCAATTACAAATAAGGTATATCGAATCAAACTGCGCATCATATATCTCCTTTTAAAAGATTTCATCTTTATTTTAAACGACTGCAGGATTAATTTCTAGCTTTCATATCCGAGAACCGTTTTGAACCAACAAGAAATTACACCCGGTCATATCAGCAAACTTGATCATGCACAAAGTCATCTAGGAAGACGAACGATATACATGATCCCCATTGCAGGGGATTACAAAGTTTGATACTAAAAAGCCCCTCGCACACCAACCATCATACTTCTGCCCATTTGAGGTGCCCACAACCTGACTGTTTCTGGAGTTGTAGAGTAACGAATTTCTTGATTCAGCAAATTCGTCAAGCGTAGGTAAGCTGTTACCTTCATCTGATCTATTTTCTCATTATAAGAAACACTGGCGTTTAATAAGTTATATGAAGGACTTTTCGTTGTTTCAAAACTAGCTAACTTGGTTTGCTCATATGCATGAATTAGCGTTGTATTCATCAACCATTGATTCTTGATGTGCGCCAGCTCAATTCCGATTCGGGGTGGCGGTTGTAGCGGTAAATTTCCACCCGAAGTAAATGTCCCTTGTGATATGTCACCAAATATCCTAGAACCAATTCCCACCTTTTTCCAATTATGAGTCAACTCGGCTTCAGCACCCTTAATGACCGCATCTTTTTGACTTGATAAATAGACAGAATCGCCATCACCACTTGATTCACCCGTCCTAGATCCATAAATAAAATTCGTAAATCGATTCAGATATAAATTCATTCGCCCCTGAACTAAACCCATTTTTTTCTGAAGATTCAACTCAAGGTTATTTGATTTTTCTTTTTGTAAGTTTGGATTGCCAATAATAAATTGTGCTGTCGCTTCATGCGCCCCATAGGCATATAACTCAGGGGCGTTAGGAGCTCTTTCCGAATGGGTATATGACAAACCTAAGCTATAATTTGGCATAAACTCCCACGAACTACCTGCAGCATATGATAGTAAATTAAAGTTTTTGGCGCTGAGGCTAGGAAGAGCTGTTGCGATATTTCCGTCTGTAGAAAAACGACTCGCTGCATCTGGATTTTGAGCTACAAGGTTATACCGTACGCCTAAACTATTTCTAAATTGTCCCAACACACCCTCTTCAACCCAAAAAAGAGAATTAGAGGTGGTTGATGTTTTAGGAACAATTGCCGATAGATTCGTTTCAACTGCTGTAGCACTTAACTTATTTTGCGAGGATTGAATCCCAAACAGCCCTTTAAAACCCTTTAAAGGTAAATGCTCCATGGTCGCTCTGAACTCTAAACCATCGTTCTTCCATAAAGATGCGGCTGTACCACTGCTCTCAAACTCGGTGTGCGTATAGGCACTTCTTGAAATCCCAAGGTTTAACTCAGAAAATCCGCTCAAAGGTGTACGCGTTTGATGTTGCAAGTCATAACGATTTTGCGACATTTCGATTGAACTCCCCTTTTCACTTGGAACACCGTACTGACTATTAAGCCGCTCTACCGAAACTCCTGTATAGCCCGACTTGCCGATGAAAGAGGCCCCCAAACCCAAATTATTTTGATAATGAAAAGTGTCAGGTAATTTACCTGAGTAAGTACTCTTGTCGCCACTTTTTCTATATCCCGGGATTTTGTAATCATTCGCATTACGCACCGATGTATCCATATGAAAAGCCAGTGGACCACTAGATGTCTCTAACATTGCTGAACCAGTTTTACCCTGGTTATTCGATTCATAACTGGTATTAAACTCGCCAGTAGCTTCTTCGGGTAGTGCTGTCGGAATACGGTCGTTAATTATATTGACTAAACCACCGCTTGATCCTGAGCCATACATTAAAGCAGCAGCACCCCGAAGAATCTGAATCTGAGAAGCATTTTGTAATGAACTAGCGACGCCGTGGTCGTTGGATAAACTAGATAAGTCATTGACTGACATCCCGTTTTGTAGAATCTGAACGCGTTGATCACTTAACCCGCGAATAACGGGTCTTGAAGACCCGGTACTAAACCCAGAACTAGAAACACCCAACTCATTTGCCAAAGTATCACCCAAACTACTTCTTGTCTTCACTTGTAATTCATCACCACTTAAAATATGACTAGGACTTAATATGCTTTTACCAATTTCGCTCTGACCACTTACAACTATCTCCATAGAGCTATCACTAGCCTGATTTTGAGCTGAGGTGATTTGACAAACACCAGCCAAAATTACGGCAAAACTAATCTTTAAATCGTTTAAATAACGCATCATTGACTCCGTAAATAGGACCAAATAATCGGCCACAAAATAATAAAAATTAACCTTGAATTAAAAAATCCAATAGCTAATGCAATATCAATTTACAAAGTATGGAAGGGGGGAGCCCGCGGCTGGTATGGGGACTGAACTACCTGTAGTTCAAAGAAATGCGAAACTTGAACATATATTTGGGGTAAGAATTGAACATAACGACTTGGAAGATCTGCACAACTAACGAAGCTAGCTAAGCTAATGGCATTAAAAATCGTACAAATTGACTTTGTATGCGGATTAGAATCCGATTCAGTTGCTGTTAGTAAAGAATTGAGGTGCCCTACTAGATCGACTGCAGGATGAGTGCCCTCTTGATAACTGACCTGATACGAATGTTCTTTGTTAAATTCAGTATGCTCGATAGCATGCGTAAGGCCAGCCCAGTGCGTCCCTAAAATGCTGATGATTAAAAAACTAATTCCTAGAAGTAATCTCGCGGGTAATTTATTTTCTAAAAAAATTCGATTAATCATCTAGGTATTTTACATGAATCACATCTGGGTAAATCCCCTTCTGAGGGACTCAATTTACAATCCTCTGATGATAAGATTATTTAAACAGTTGATTTAAATCAATAAACCAAATAAATTTATGTGGATTCCCTAGACAAATTAGCTAGCTTTATATAAAGTAAAGATATAGGCTCTGAAATGCCTTCCTAAAAAGAAAATCAATGCAACTAATTTACTTTATATTTTTAATTTTTGTACTCCTGACCGTTTTTGCTATCTTCATGGGCGCTCGAACTATGGAGAAAAAAAGAAAGCAATTGATCCTAGATGAAATGAAGATTAGAGAAGAGTTAGCAAATAATCAATAAGCGAGATTTTCAAGTAAAAAAACTCCCGAACAACTCATAGTTCCTGCTGGTATCTGGCTAACATCGCTTCTTGCGATTCTGCAATTTCCTGATTGTTTGTTTGATCTTTGAGCATATCCCCCATCGTTGGCAAGTGCTTGCGGTCAATTTTGAAGTCATTAGCCCATAATTTAGAGCGCATGAGAGCCTTAGCACAGTGTAAAAATACCTCTCGAACTTGAATAGCCAAGACAACTTTAGGTGGTTTGCGCAAATCTGCAAATTGCTCAAGAAAAGAAGTATCTGTGCTAATGATTGCGCTGCCATTTACCCGCACAGTCTCATCCACCCCTGGAATCAGAAATAACATACCGACCTGTTGATTTTCAATGATGTTTCGGTAGGAGTCTAAGCGATTATTCCCCATGGCATCTGGCATAAGAAGCGTTTTCGGATCAAGCACTTTAACAAACCCAGGTGCGCCACCCCTTGGGGAAGAGTCCATTTCCATCCGATTACTACTGGTGGACAATACTAAAAAAGGTGACAGCGTAATAAAGCGATGAATGTGCTCATCTATATAATCTAGCTGTTTTTGTATGGCTCGTAATTTAGCAAAACCACAGTGCTCTCTTAATTGCTCTTCAGAAGTAATTTCCATCAAAAAAACACTTTCCTAGATTCAGGTCGAGTCTATGTATTTTGTCTTTGTATTTTGTTAACCAAGCTGTGACTTAATCCAATTAAACACTACTGCAATTTTCTTAAGAAATATCCTCAACCCGATCTTTGGTGGCTTGGAGATATTTCACCCCTTTCGACCCATAACTCTCACAGTGAGGTTGATTTGCTTGTAAATGAAATACATCGCCAGATAAGTAAGTACTTTTTTGCCCCATGGCAGTAATATTCACCTGCCCCTCTATCACCATAATTGCTGACTCATATTGATGCGAGTGAAAGTCTAAATAACCATTTGGTTGCTGCACAACTAACTCAGGTTCGGTGTAGCCTTTATCAAGGACCGATTTGGTAAAAATTTCTTTTTTCATGGATAAATTATACCTTTAAGAATCCCTATTGAACGAATCTACGTCCCTTTTTGATTTATCTTCGAAAATGTCAATCAGATAATTATATAAATTCCTATTGAATCATCAGCCTTTTA
>RFMZ01000277.1 GCA_009927445.1 Betaproteobacteria bacterium | reverse complement strand
AATGAAGGGACAATTACAATTCAACTAAACTACTCTGATCGTTCTCAAAAAATACTCTAATAAAAGAAGAGGTGGATATGAACTCAAAACTCATTAAAAATATATTTAGTCCTACCCGTTTTATGAAGTTATTTACCCTTATTGTTTGCCTCAGTCCAAGCTTTTTTGTGTTTGCACAGATTGATTTTCCTAAGCAAAAGCCAATTACTATTATTGTGGCTACTGGTCCTGGAAGCTCTACAGATGTGATAGCTAGAATTGTCGCTGCTAGGCTTACCGAGAATTTGGGTTGGAATGTTGTTGTTGAGAATAAGCTAGGAGCCAGCGGTAATATTGCGTGTGTTTATGTAAAAAGATCTAACCCGGATGGTTATTCAATATTAGCCCATAGCGTATCATTTGCCATTAATCCTAGTATTTACAAAAATGCTGGCTATGATGCAATCAATGATTTTGATCCAATCGCTCTTGGTGCAAGCTCACCGAATATGATTGGACTGAATATGTCTATTCCAGTAAATAATCTAAAAGAGCTTGTTGCATATGGCAAAAAAGAACAGTTAAGTTATGCCTCATCCGGTATAGGAACTACGACACATTTAATAATAGAAAGATTCAAAAACATTACGAATTCTGACTTTGTTCATGCACCATATCAGCCAGCTCAAGCTGTTGGATCGACAGTCGCAGGTCATACGCAAATATCAAGCACGTCAATGCCTCCATCTGTGCCATTTATAAAAGCTGGTAAGTTAAAAGCATTGGCAGTCACAAGTGCACAGCGCTCTTCTGCACTTCCAGATGTTCCAACTATGGCAGAACAAGGGTTCCCTGAATTTGATGATACAACGTGGTTTGGTTTTTTTGCTGCAACGAAAACACCACCAGAAATTATTAATAAGTTAAATGCTGAAATTAACCGAGCAATTGACTCAAAATCTGTAAAAGATAAATTAACTGGTTTGGGACTTGATACTAAGTTGTTGTCAGCAAATGAATTTAGACAATACGTAAAAGCAGAAGTTCCTAAATGGGCAAGGATTGTTAAAGAGTCAGGCGCTACTGCCGATTAAGAGTTTTTTTTATTCTTTAAAAAAGCTAGATGTGGATATTTTTCAGTTAGCAGTGATCCAGGATAATAAGTTTTTTTAAAGACAGGGTGAGCTTGTATGTTTTCTAGCCATGCGCTAATGAGTGGCTTATCTGCCCATGTGTGACTCAGATTAATGTCGTCCATTCTAACAATCACTGGCATGATAGCGATATCTACAAGACTGATTTTGCTGCCCATTATCCAAGGACCATTGTATAGAGTAATCCAATCATTCATCCTTATTACGGCTCGGTTGAGCTTTTCTAATGCTTGATCCATCTCAGCCTTAGGAAAACCAGTTCTTCCCATACTTAATAAAAATTCTTTTCGTAGAGGTTTTGAATTCGCTAGTGAGGTGAATTCTTCCGCAGACATTTTTTGAAAGTGAGGTAAGAATGCCAAATTGTATGAAGGAACACGAATTGCAGGAGCAGGTATTTCGTCAACATACCGCATCATCCAACGCATTAACGCTTTTTTTTCTGGGGCCATTGGAGTGAAACAGATCACATCATTTGCAATCTCATCAAGGTATTCCATGATCACTGTGGAGTCGAGAATCGGATGTTTTTGATGAAGTAAGGCTGGTACTACGCCATTAGGATTAATGGCCAAATATTCAGACTTTAATTGATCTCCAGAAAATAGGTCAAGCTTATGTTCAATAAATGAAATATTCTTTGCATGAAGAGCAAAGCGAACGCGTTGACTGCAAGTTGATTGTGGAGCGTTATAAAGGATAAAGTCTGACATTTTTTCCTAAATTGGTAATGATGTTTAGTCCTAAAACATTTTATCTTAAAATAAAGTTGTTAATAAAGAAAAGGGTTCATCGACAAGTTGATTGGCGTATGATCAATTCTTCTAGCTATTTTTATGCTCATAAATATTGTCAAGGAGTGAAGGTGAAAGCTGCAGTAATCATACAAAAAGATCATCCTCCCATTTATGGTGATTTCAAAGAACCTATACCAGGACCTGATAAATCGATTGTGCGTGTTCAAGCTTCGTCAATTAGTCAAATAACAAAGGCAAGAGCATCAGCTACACACTATAGTTCTGATAATGAGGTTCCATTTATACCGGGATTTGATGGTGTTGGAACACTAGAAGATGGATCAAGAGTTTATTTTTTATTACCGATCAATCCATTTGGAGCCATGGCAAAATTATGTTTGGTTGATAAAAAACATTGCATACAGATACCCGAGGTTTTAGATGCTGATATGGTGGCAGCAATAGCTATTCCAGGAATGTCTTCATGGGCAGCGCTAGTTGAGCAAGCTCAGATGACTGCTGGAGAAATAGTATTAATTAATGGTGCTGGAGGTATTTCTGGACGATTGGCTATTCAAATCGCGAAGTATTTGGGAGCCAAAAAAATTATTGCGGTTGCGAGGCGATCAAGTTCATTTGATGACCTTCATTTACTTGGTGCAGATCAATGTATTTTATTGACGGAAGACTCTAGTGCAATGGAAAATTCTTTTAAATCTGTTTGTACGCAGGGCGTTAATATTGTGCTTGATTATTTATGGGGGTCTAGCGCACTATCTTTAGTTAACTCCATCGCTAAAAATAGCCCACAAGATATGTTAGTGAGATATGTTCAAATAGGATCAATCGCCGGAGCCACTATACCCTTTTCGGCCTCAGTCCTTCGTTCTAGTGGATTGAGACTTATGGGTAGTGGATTGGGAAGTCTTTCGATACCTGCAATGTTGACTTCTGTGTCTCAAGTATTAAAAAATGTACCTACCGCGGGATTAAAGATCAACATACAACAAATCCCCTTGAGCCAGGTTGAAGCTTCCTGGAATATGACTGTTTCAGATACTAGAACTGTTTTAATGATTTGATTTAAAAAAGTGTTCTTGATGTTTTGGAAAACAATCTTAAAAAAAATCGCTCTGCTTGAAAATTATATATAAATCAATGCTTTGTAGCCGAATATCCGTTGTGTGCGATTGACTGTGCAATTGGTTTTGTAATTAGAGTGGGGCTAAGCGTTACTTAAAGTAACGCTTGTGGAATGCTTTGCCGCTCGATTTAGGCTTCAATGCCTATTTGGTTTCCCTGTAAAGTAATAGTCACCTAGACTGGCGAGGTAGGACTTTCAAGCAAAGATGAAGTTTGCTTGCTATGCTGTCATGTTTCTTCAAACAGTTAAATTAATAAATGAATATCAATGCGGATTACAGTAAAAAAATCGTGATTAATCATCATGATTTGCCTTGGATTCAGAGTCCTGAATCAGGGGTGGAGCGTCGAATGCTCGAGCGCTTAGGGGGTGAGGTGGCAAAAGCAACTTCCATTGTTCGCTATCAACCAGACTCTCAATTTCAAATGCATACCCATGAATTTGGGGAGGAGATATTGGTATTGGATGGGATATTCAGTGATGAGACTGGAAATTATCCTACTGGCACATATGTGATGAATCCTCCTGGATCTTCTCATGCGCCATTTAGCGAAACTGGCTGTACTCTTTTTGTGAAGTTGCGGCATCTCGGCCCAGATCAAGTTGATCGAGAAGTTATTGATACGAAAAAAGCCCCTTGGTATCAAGGTATGGTTCCAGGTCTTCATGTTATGCCTTTAATGAAACAGGGCAGTGGATCAACGTTAGTTCGATGGGCACCTCAAACTTATTTCAATCCTCATCGACACTATGGCGGTGAAGAAATCTTTGTTGTTGATGGATTTTTTGAAGATGAGCATGGCCGGTACCCTTCTGGATCGTGGATTAGAAGCCCACATTTGAGTTTGCACCAACCCTTCAGTAAAGAAGGTTGCACTATATTTGTTAAGACCGGACATCTACTGATCTAGATCGGTGCGTCCTATCAAATTTGCTAGGCTAAGGTTAACTCCCTTACGAAGCACTAAAAATTTGAATAGCCAACTTGTTTGGCTATTTTCTTTTAAGGCTTAGCTACTAAATTGAAATCTTGTCTAGCTACGTAGATTTCATTTATTAAGTTCGAGTCAGTGACAGATGAGATAGAATTTTATGTATTAATAATCAATAGGCTATACTTAAATTAATAAAAATGATGGGGGCGTAACAAGTCATATTATTATAAATATGAGCGGTATTTCTTGCGGTTAAAAATTCGTAGGCTTATAAAAAGATAAAAGAGAGACAATATGTCATTAGTACAACTAGCCTTGAAGCGGTCTTATACATTTATTGTGATGGCTATATTGATATTATTGGCTACACCATTTGCTTTGCTTAATATGGCAACAGATATCTTTCCAGAAATTAATATTCCTGTCGTGAGTGTTATTTGGACATACAACGGTTTATCTGCCCAAGAAATGGGACAACGAATTGCGGCTTCAAGTGAACGCGGGTTATCAACGGTTGTAAATGATATTGAACATATTGAGTCAACCTCGTTAAATGGAATTTCTGTCATTAAAATTTTCTTTCAACCGAAAGCAAATATACAAATGGCAATTTCACAAGTTGTAGCTGCAGTGCAATCACAAGTTCGACAATTACCACCTGGTATAACACCTCCTCTAGTGATTAAGTATTCTGCTTCTAGTATTCCAGTAATCCAACTTGCTTTATCAAGCCCCACCTTGTCTGAGGCGTCATTGTTCGATGCAACGATTAATACTTTACGACCCCAGTTGGTTACTATCCCTGGCGTTGCGATTCCTTTTCCTTACGGTGGAAAAATTAAAGTGGTATCAGTTGATATTAATAATAAAGAATTACAGTCAAGAGGATTAGGTCCGTCAGATGTGGTTAATGCAATTAACCTACAAAATTTAATACTGCCATCAGGTACGACAAAATTAGAAGAGTCGGAGTATGCAGTATCTTTGAATAGTTCACCTAGTACTATTGCAGGTTTAAATGAACTTCCTGTAAGAACAACAAATGGTGTAACGGTATTCATTAAAGATGTTGCAACAGTTCGAGATGGTTTTCAACCCCAAACAAATATTGTTCGGCAAGATGGTTCCCGAGGTGTTTTATTGTCAATTTTGAAGAATGGTGGAGCATCGACTCTAGATATAGTTGCTGGTATTAAAAATAAACTACCTATAGCTGCTGAAAGTCTACCAACTGATATCAATATTAGTCAGTTATTTGATCAGTCGCTATTTGTTAAGGCTGCGATTATGGGGGTTGTTAGTGAGGCGGTAATTGCTGCTTTTTTAACAGCAGCGATGGTTTTATTGTTTCTAGGTAGTTGGAGAAGTACTTTTATTATTGCCTTAACGATACCTTTATCAATTTTCTCAGCAATTTTACTTCTTTATGCATTTGGTGAAACTCTTAATTTGATGACTCTGGGAGGACTTGCTTTATCAGTCGGCATTTTAGTTGATCAAGCTATTGTTACTATTGAGAATATAGAGCGGCACCTTCACATGGGAAAACCCTTAATTGAGGCAATCGAAGTGGGGGCTGATGAAATTGGTGTCCCAGCATTTGTATCTACATTGTGTATATGCATTGTATTTGTGCCGATGTTTTTTCTCTCAGGAGTTGCTAAGTTTTTATTTATTCCATTAGCTGAAGCTGTAGTATTTGCAATGTTGGTCTCTTTTTTCTTGTCCCGAAGCTTTGTTCCTACAATGGTTAAACTATTAATGAGTAACCACGACCAAAATGCTCAACAAGAGAAAAAACCTCCCAACGCATTTGAAAAAATTTATATTCATTTTGATCAACAATTTGAATCTTTTCGACAATCCTACCAAGAAATATTGTCGAGAGTACTACTCAATAAAAAGGCTTTTGGATCTATTTTTTTATCATTTTGTGTTGTTTCATGTAGCTTATTTTTCATACTTGGTAGAGATTTTTTCCCAAGTGTTGACTCGGGACAGATCAAGCTTCACTTTCGAGCGCCCACTGGAACAAGGATCGAGGAAACTGCTAAATTAGCTGATGCGATAGAGACAAAAATAAAACAAATTATTCCGTCAGACGAGTTAGAAACCATTTTAGATATATTGGGTGTTCCAAATAGTGGCATCAATTTATCATATAGCAACGCTGGAACCTTTGGGTCACTAGATGGTGAGATCTTAATTGCTTTAAAAGAAAATCATAGGCCATCAGACTTTATTAAAACAATACTTCGCGAGGAATTACCTAAGTCATTTCCTGGAGTTGAATTCTTTTTTCAACCGGCTGATATTGTGACTCAAATTTTAAACTTTGGATTACCTGCAGCGATTGATGTGCAATTGACTGGTAATGATTTACTTGCAAATGCTGCATTAGCTGCAGAACTGACTAAAGAAATTGCTAAAATTCCTGGCGCAGTTGATGTTCACATTCATCAGAAACTAAATGCCCCAGGTATTAAACTGGAAATGGACCGAACGAAACTTCAGCAATTAGGTTTAAATGCCCAAAATGTGGGTCAAAATGTTCTTATTGCTCTATCTGGTAGTTCACAAACATCACCTGCATTTTGGTTAAATCCAAGAAATGGCGTTGTTTACAGCATTGTTATCCAAAATCCACAATACTCATTTCAATCCCTCAATGATTTATTAAATATTCCGGTTGGTAGTCAAGTTAATCCTGTGGATAGTACCCAATTACTAGGAAATTTAGTAACTTCTAGTCCTGTTAAACAACTGCCGATTGTTTCAAGATACAACATTTCTCCAGCAATTGATATTTATGTGAATGTTCAAGGTACAGATTTGGCTAGTGTAGCTAATCAAGTATCAAAGATAGTTGACTCCATGAAAAGTAAATTACCAAAGGGATCGCAAGTTGCCATCAGGGGCCAGGTAGAGACTATGCAATCTTCTTTTCTTGGATTAGGCATAGGCTTGGTAATGGCAATTATCCTAGTTTATTTGTTAATTGTAGTTAATTTTCAATCATGGATTGATGCAGCAATTATTATTACTGCTTTGCCTGCAGCATTGGCTGGCATTGCTTGGATACTGTTTCTTACTGGTACAACCTTAAGTGTACCAGCTCTTACTGGTGCAATCATGACAATGGGAGTGGCAACTGCCAATAGTATATTAGTTGTGTCGTTCGCTAAACAACAAAGAGAAAAGGGCTTTACTCCATTTCAATCGGCCTTAGAAGCGGGTACAACTAGAATTCGCCCAGTATTAATGACTGCACTTGCAATGATTATTGGAATGATCCCAATGGCTTTAGGAATTGGTGATGGAGGTGAACAAAATGCGCCGCTTGGTAGGGCAGTTATCGGTGGATTAATCTTTGCAACATTTTCAACACTATTTTTTGTACCAGTTATTTTTACAGCAGTTCATCAAAAACTTTTTGACAAAGAGTTAAACGAGTCAAGATAAGTTTTTTTAGATTATTTAAATAGGAAATTAAGATGTCAGAAAAGAATGTGATTGCTAAAAGTAAAATTTGGATAATCGGTTTTCTACTTTTATTGGGATTTGGCTCTGCGAATACTATTTATAACCGGATTACCAATGCTAGAGTCTTAGAGAAGGAAGTAGAGAATCAAACGAACATCTATGTCAAATTAGCCGTGGTTAAAAATTCTGATACTCCCCAGGTATTGAAATTACCTGGAACACTTCTTGGTTTTTCGCAATCCCCCATTGCTGCTCGTGCTAGTGGCTATGTAAAAAAGTGGTACACAGATATTGGTAGTGTAGTGAAAAAAGGTGAAGTACTTGCAGAGATAGACACACCTGAATTAGATCAGTTATTAGCACAACTATTTGCTACTCAGCAACAAGCCTCAGAAAGTATGCAACTAGCTAAATTATCTCTGGAGAGGTGGGAGGCTTTACGAAAAAAAGATGTTGTTTCACAACAAGAATACGAGGAGAAGAAAAGCTTATATTCTCAAGCGACTGCCAACTATAATGCGGCTTCTGCCAATGCAGAAAGAACTAGACAATTAACAGTTTTCAAAAAAGTAATAGCTCCCTACTCAGGAGTTATCACAAAGCGATTTGTTGATATTGGAGACCTCATTGACGGTACAACCAAACCTTTATTTTTAATTGCAAAAACTGACCCCTTACGAGTTTATATTAACGTTCCTCAGTCCTATACCCCATGGATTAAAATTGGACAAGGAGCAGATATTACTTTAGATGAGCAAAAGGGAAGAGTATTTATTGGTGAAGTTACTAAACTGGCATCGGCAATAGATCCCACATCAAGAACGATGCAGGTAGAGGTCTCTTTAGGAAATAAAGAAAAGCAACTTTTACCCGGAGCTTTTGTACAAGTTAATCTTAAATTACCCGCATCTAATGCGATTAACATTCCATCAAATACACTTTTAATTAGAAAAGAGGGTATACAAGTTGCAATAGTTGATGAGCAAAATAAGGTATCTCTTCAGAAAATCAAATTAGGACGAGACTATGGAGTCAGTTCTGATGTAATTGATGGGTTAAAAGGTGGAGAGCGCTTGGTTCTTAATCCTTCAGACTCCTTAAGTGATGGCGATATCGTTACTATAGTTGCTGATGAGGTTAAAAAGGACAATAAGCCGGTGGAGATTCCCCAAAAGGCAAAACCATGAAAAAGGCTGTTTTGGTTGTATTGATATTGATTGGACTTGCTTCTTGTGTAAGCCCTCCCAAATATGAAAAAGTCAATATTGAATTACCTTCAGAATTTGGAGATGCCACCTTATGGAAGTTAGCGCAACCTAGAGATCACCAATTAAAGCAAAATTGGTGGGAAGAGTTGGGCGATGTGCAGCTAAATCAACTAGAAGAGCAAGCATTAATAAACAGCCCTAACGTAAAGATAGCTGCAGAAAAAGTAAATCAAGCTAGAGCAAGTTTTAATAGTTCAAGTGCTGTATTATTTCCTCAGCTTAGTTTATCTGGTCGGCTAGCACGTATTGGGATTTCAGAGGCAAGACCATTAACGAATGACAATACTCCACAAAAATCTACCGCGCAAACGGACATCTTGCCACAAATGCTTGCATCATATGAGCTAGATTTATGGGGGCGTGTTAGCTCATTAGTTGCTGTAGGGGAGGCGAATTTAGAGTCGTCTATGGCGGATTTTCAAAACATCAAATTAGTCTTATCAACGGATATCGCTACAAATTATTTTAATTTAAGACAAGCTGATATTGAATTAGATCTTTTAAGTCAGCTAATACAATTGCAAGAAAAAGCTTACTTTTTAGCAACGGAGAGATTCAAGTTGGGTTTGAACTCCGCTTTTGAAAACACACAACTACAAATTTCTTTAGAAACTTCTAGAGTACAAATTGAACAATTAAAGCGAACACGAACTATTTATGAACATGCGTTAGCCACTTTAGTTGGTCAAAATGCCACAAATTTCAAAATTAGTCCAAATCTTCAAGAAAGAAAACTCATCCATATCCCTGTTGGAATTCCATCGACTTTATTAGAAAGAAGACCTGATATTGCATCAGCAGAACGCGCTTTAGCGGCAGCAAACGCTCAAATTGGTATAGCTCAAGCGGCGTATTATCCACAAATTGTTTTAGGCGGCGGATTTGGTTACGAGTCGACCACTATTCCATTGTTATATCGGGCGACAAGCCGTATTTGGTCTTTTGGCCCTAATATTTCCTTACCGCTGTTTGATGGTGGTCGCATTGACGCCAATGTGGCATTTAGTAAATCCGGTTATGCAATAGCTGTTGAAAACTATAAAAAAGTAGTTTTAACGGCAATGCAGGAAGTTGAGGATGGCATCAGTGGTGTTCTAGCCTTAGAACGAGCTTGGGAGCAAGCGAATAAAGCGAGTAAGTCCGCTTATAGGTTATTTGAAATTGCGTTAGAGCGCTATAAAGGTGGGGTTGCTAGTGGATTTGACCTGGCATTGGCAGAGCAAGCCTATATCAACATTAAGAGACAAGAGACGCAAGCTTTAGCGCTTCGATTACAAGTACAAATATTTTTAGTTAAAGCCACAGGAGGAGGTTGGAGTGGACAAAAAACTGATGGATTATGAAATGATAGTTCTTCATTCATTTCACGGCGATACTTATTTAAAAAATTAGGATTTCTGTGAGAAATGGGAATGGTCTTCGCGTTACTTAAAGTAACGCTTGTGCAATCTAATTGCGAGAGATTGGTCGAAGTCCCTAATGGCCCACCAATAAACACCCTCACTAGATATAGTGGGGGTTTGATATTTTGAGTGTTACTTTAAGAGAAGCTTGTCTAGCATATAACTTATCAATTAAGTCAGTAGGGTATTACCTTATATATAAATTGGTGCAGGAGGCTAAGATTAATAATTAAAATTTGGAGATAATTGGATGGAAAGTAGTTATGTTTTAGTTCAAGGTCAGGAACATTGGACATCAAAAGATGGCGTCAAGATTTTTTTATGGAATAAAAAGCGCGCGTTAAATACAACGCATCAAGGCACTATTCTTTTTATTCATGGTTCATCCTGGTGTTCACAACCCACTTTTGATTTACATGTTGAAGGTAGACCATGGTCATCTGTTATGGACTTTTTTGCTGCAAAGGGTTACGATACTTGGTGTTTAGATAACGAAGGTTATGGTAGATCGGATAAATCCCGCGATATCAATTTTGGTGTTGAAAATGGCGCTCAAGACATTGTGGCAGCGACGGATTATATTTTGCAGCATGATCAATTAAAAAAAGTGTTGCTATATGGAATATCATCTGGGGCCTTGAAATCAGCATTATTCACACAATGGTATCCTGAGAGGGTGTCTCGATTAGCGCTGGATGCTTTTGTATGGACAGGTAAAGAAAGCCCTACTTTAGTAGAGCGTAGGAAGATGCTCCCCAATCTTGTTGGAGTTCAGCGACGCCCTTTTAACCGCGAAGTGATTCAAAGCGTATTTGATCGTGATCATCCTGGAACTGCAGATCAAAAAATGATAGATGCTTTTGCTACAGCGTCTCTAGCTTTAGATGATTCGGTACCAACTGGGACATACATTGATATGTGCACTAAGCTGCCGCTAATTGACCCTTTAAAAGTAGTAGTACCAACCATCATCATGAGAGGTCAGTTTGATGGGATTGCTGGCGTAGATGACTTGATTGAGTTTTTTAAACGATTACCGAATCCGGATAAACATTTTGCTATGATGCCAGGCGTTGCGCATGCCAGTTTTCAGCAGAACAATTATCTTTTAGTCTATGACGTGTTGAGTAGTTTTTTTGGGCAAACTCCTGCAGAGTTTTTAGCGCCATGAAAATAACTCAACGTATTTTTCAGCAGTTGGTAATGATGGTTTTTTTAGTTAACTTTATGCTCGCAGTTTCCGAGGTTTGCTCACAGACGGCTTATCCTATTAAACCGATTAAGATCATTGTCGGGTTTGCCCCAGGAAGTTCTTCCGATGTTGCTGCGCGTGTTGTTGGGGATAAGTTGGGGCAAATTTTAGGACAATCTGTCATCGTCGAAAACAGACCAGGAGGAAGTTCGAGTGTTGCCGCAAAGCAAGTTTCTTTATCGCCACCCGATGGCTATACCTTATTTTTATGTACAGTAGCGAATGTTATTAATACAGTCGCAAAAGGATCTTCAGAAGTTGATTTATACAAAGATTTATCGGCTGTGAGTATGATTGGCAGCGTTCCTAATATGTTAGTTGTTCATCCTTCGCTTGGGGCCAATACTGTCAATGAATTAACACAGTTATTAAAAGCTAAGCCTGGTGAGATTGCCTATGCCAGTGCTGGTAATGGCACAGCACTACATATGGCGGCGATGTTATTTTCGATGATGGCTGATGTCAAGATGATTCATGTTCCTTATCAGGGAAGTAACGCGGCCATGTCGGACTTGCTTGCCGGAAGAACAACTGTTATGTTTGTACCTGCATCTACGGTGATGCAATATGTAAATACAGGAAAACTAAAAGCTTTAGCATCCACGGGTTTGAAGAGAACTTTTGTTGCCCCAGATATTCCAACACTCAATGAGCAAGGTTTAGCTGGTTTTGAATCAACGGTTTGGTTTGGATTAATGAGCCCTTTGGGAACACCTGAAGCTATTGAGAAGACGTTAAATAAAGCAATTGATCTTGCAATACTATCGCCTGAAGTACAGACGCAGTTTAAAACGCTGGGAATCGATAGCACCTATTTAAACAATAAAGATTTTTTAGCCTATATTAAAATTGAAAATGATAAGTGGGCTAAAGTGATTAAAAGCTCAAATATCAAATTGTATTGAAAGAATCAACGAGTTAGTTATGAGATATTGTGAACTAATAAATCAACTATATAAGGGATTAATTTGTCCCATATGACGATGATCTCTGTATAAATGGCGTCAAATTCGGTGAAGCCTAAGTGAAGAAATTCATAATGCAATGCCGAGCCAAGTTTTTGATAGAGTATCTTCAGTTGGAGGTTTAGAGACTAGGCCGCGCCAGCCTAATTGAGAGGTGTGTAGCATATAGTGAAGACATAATTCAGAGAGTGGGTAAAGTCACACTATTTAGCTTTCCGACCTAGAATTGAAGTTGGCTCATACAAAATATCTGATATCCTCTTTAGAAAATAAGTACGATGTTCAAGTTACTATAAATTTCTTTAAAGTTATAGTAACTTTAGTATATCGGCATCGATTTTGGGTAGAATACTCAGATTAAAAAATACAATTAGAAAAGAGGACTAATGGGACAAGGTGTCGGAATTAAAGAGGTATCTTATGTGGATTGCCAAGGTGGTGGGCAAGTGGTCGTACAAAATAATGTCGCTTATATCGGTAATATGAGCCATCCAGATGGGACAACCATTGTTGACGTGAGCGACCCTGTTAATCCACGTATTGTTTCTCATTTGGGGATGCTTCCAGGAACACACTCGCATAAGGTTCGTGTAAAAAATGATTTAATGCTCGTCAATCGTGAGGGTTTGAGGGGGCAGATGGCGCCTGAGGGTTTTAAGGGGGGGCTTGGCATTTATGATATTTCAAAACCTCTCGAGCCAAAGTTGATTACTGAATGGCAAACTGAGGGCAAAGGGGTACATCGGTTTGACTTTGATGGTGAGTACGCCTATATATCTTCGACAGAAAAAGGCTATGTGGGCCATATTATGAAGATCATTGATTTGCGTAATCCATCCAAGCCAGAGGAAGTGGGGCGTTGGTGGATGCCGGGCCAATGGGCCGATGGTGGTGAGGAAAAAACGTGGGAAGGAATGAATCATCGTTGTCATCATCCACTACGAATGGGGAATCGTTTGTATACAAGTTATTGGTTTGGCGGAACTGTCATTTTAGATATTGAGGATATGGCCCGTCCCAAAGTAGTATCACAAATGTGCTGGACACCTACTTTCCCTTGGCCGACTCATACTGCACTACCAATACCTTTTAAAGTGAGGGGACGTGATTTAATGATCGTTGCAGATGAGGACGTTTTTAGAAGTGAAGATAATCCACCATCATTCTTATGGATGATCGATATCAACGACGAAAAACAACCGGTTCCTTTTAGTAGTTTTCAAGTTGCGCAGGAAGATGGCTCTAATCGACCTCTCTATACAGGCTGTCATCAACCCTGTGAGATTATTACAGGGACCGAATTGCCAGTAGCTTGGTTTGCCCATGGCTTAAGAATTATTGATTTCTCAAATCCCCATGTAATTCGGGAAATAGCCTCCTATGCTCCAACGCCCACTGGCAGATTGCCACGTGCCCAAAGTAATGACGTTACCATTGATGATCGAGGATTGATTTATTTACTAGATCGGGTTCGTGGATTAAATATTCTGGAGAGGGCATGAGAAATATTGCTCTGGGAATCAAGCAATTATTTGGGGTCTATGTTGCATTAGGATTTGCTGTTGGCGCCCAGGCTCAAAGTAACTCTTTTCCAAATAAACCCATCAAGTTAGTAGTGGGTTTTGTTGCTGGCAGTGCTACAGATACTGCCGCAAGAATTATTGCGGAACGATTAAGAGCTCCTTTAGGGCAACAGGTGGTGGTAGAAAACCGCCCTGGTTCTGCTAGCGCAATTGCTACAGAAATGGTTTCTAATTCCATCGCTGATGGCTATACGCTACTGTTTAGTTCGTCATCAGCTACTGTAAATGCAGCCGCCAATGATAATGTAAGTGTTCAGGCTTATAAAAGTTTGATGCCAATTTCATTAGTTGCCAGTATTCCAAATATCTTAGTTGTACATCCTGTATTAGGTGTTAAATCAGTTCCGGAGTTGATTGCCTTGGCTAAGTCAAAACCAAAGGAGATTGCTTATGCATCATCTGGGACTGGAAGTTCGCCACATATGTCGGCTGAATTATTTGAGTCTAGAGCACAAATACAGATGCAACATATTCCTTACAAGGGTAGTTCACAGGCCATGAACGACGTATTATCTGGCTTAGTCCCAGTAATGTTTTCACCGGCATCAAGTGTACTGCAACATATTAAGAATGGAAAACTAGTTGCCCTTGCAACGACGAGTAATCGTCGTACAAATTTAATTAATGTTCCAACACTTGAGGAACTGGGTATTCCAAACTTTAATGTATCTTTATGGTTCGGTATTCTGGCTCCAAAGGGAGTGGATAATGAAATTATTCTTAAGTTAGCAAATACTATTAATAAAACTTTAGATGATGCTGAAACTCGGAATCTGTTAGCTGCTCAGACGATGGAAGTGATAAAAGCAAATCCAAATGAATTTAAAATATTTATTAATAGTGAAATTGCTCGTTGGTCTTTATTAATTAAAACAAATAATTTGTTAATTAATTAGATTCCTCAGTAATCTAACCTGGCCGCTATAACGACTTCGAAAGAGAGGGTTTTTGATAACCCATCTTGAAAAAGAATTATGAATATCCGCAGGCAAAGCATTAAGCAAGAACAAATTTATCTAGTATGCGATTAGTTTTGTAGTTAGAGTGGGGCTAAGCGTTACTTAAAGTAACGATTGTGCAATCTAATTTCGAGAGATTGGTCGAAGTCCCTAATGGCGCACCAATAAAGACCCTCACTAGATATAGTGGGGGTCTTTATTTACAATGATTTTGTATCAAAATCGCTTGCATCGTGACGTTCACGAAGTTGTTCGGATGGTTCGCCCGAAGTGCGATTAACCATACGGCCTCGTTTGACTGCCGGTCTTTCCAAAATGGTATCTACCCATCGTTGGACGTTCAAATACTCATGAGCGTTAAGAAATTCTGCCGCACCATAAAGCCATCCTTTAATAAGGGCTCCATACCAAGGAAAAGCCGCTATATCTGCGATTGTATATTCTGATCCGGCAAGGTATTCATTTACTTCCAGACGTTGGTCAAGTACATCAAGTTGACGTTTTACTTCCATCGTAAAACGGTCGATTGGATATTCCATTTTGTAAGGGGCGTAAGCATAAAAATGACCGAATCCACCCCCTATATATGGGGCGCTCCCCATCTGCCAAAAAAGCCAATTCATCATTTCTGTACGAGTAGATAAGTCTTTCGGTAGGAAAGCATCAAATTTCTCTCCTAGATAAAGCAAAATTGATGCTGATTCGAAAACACGAATAGGTGTTGGCATACTACGATCAAGCAGAGCAGGAATTTTTGAATTTGGATTTATTTTTACAAAATCAGACCCAAATTGATCGCCGTCAACAATTGTAATTAACCAAGCATCATACTCAGCCCCAGAGTGCCCTAAAGCGAGTAGCTCTTCAAGCATTATTGTGACTTTTACGCCGTTTGGCGTGCCCAAGGAATATAACTGCAGTGGATGGCGGCCAATTGGCAACTCTTTTTCTTGTCGCGATCCGGCTGTCGGTTGATTAATGCCTGAAAATTTTCCGCCATTGGGTTTTTCCCATGTCCAGATTTTTGGTGGGGTGTATGCATTCGCATCGACCATTTTTTTACCTTTTCGTATAATTTAAATTTAATGCTCGTATATTAGCTGGATTATGAATGTAACGTTTCTTTAATTTACCCAATAGAACTGCAGTCGAAGGTATACAGGACTTTTTACAGAAATAGAATCTATATTTACCGTGATTAAAGATGAAATCCTATTGGTACGTGGATCGCTGACTGATTAGTAAATAAGCTCTGAACTGATTAACAAAACCTTTCGTTGAAGGATCAAAAATAGACGGTATCCGCCTAAGTGTGAAGGTAATAAGAAATGATAGATCTGATTGGCCTTATGTGAATTATTTAGTAACGAGTTCAGGGAGTTTCTAATTAGTAGGCAACGTAATTTTTAATCCACTTTAATTTGATGCTCTTTTACTAAACGATCAAATTTATTTTTTTCATCAATGATGAATTTCGCCAATTCTTCTGAACTCGTCGTGGTTACTTCACCACCCAGATCAGCAAAACGTTTTTTTGTTTCTGGTGAATTTAAATAACGGATTGTTTCTGTCCGAAGTTTTTCAAGGATATCTTTTGGTAATCCTTTAGGTCCAAAAAAACCTTGCCATTGCCCGGCAACAAAACCTGGAAAACCGGCTTCTGCGACAGTTGGAATATCTGGTAAAAAGCTAAGACGCTCTTTGCCCATTATTGCGATCAACCGCAATTTACCGCTTTTAACAAAGGGATAGGTTGACAGCATAGCAATTGATATGGCCTGCGATTGACCACCGGCAACATCTGTTAATGCTGGTGCACCACCTTTATAGGGAATAAAGGTAAAAGCCACCTTTGCTCTAGCGCCAAGCTCGATACCAGCAAGATGCGATGCGCTACCAGCACCTAACATAGCGTAATTAAATTTTGCTGGATTATTTTTGGCATAGCTAAGAAGTTCAGCGACTGTAGTAATTGGTAGAGACGGATGAATTGCTAAACCGTATGGTGAACTAATAAGCAGAGTAATCTGAGTGAAATCATTGATAGGATCGAATGACGTATTTGTAAAAACTGCTGGTCCACTCGTAAATGTGCCAAGATCTGCAATTAAAAGTGTATGGCCATCAGGCGCAGATTTCGCCACAAAATCAGCTCCAATATTGCCATTTGCTCCAACTTTATTCTCGATAATAAATGCTTGCCCAAACTGCTCTTGGAGCCTAGCTGCTAAAGGTCTAGCAACTGCATCCGTCGCCCCTCCAGGAGCAAATGGTATGATAATTCGAACTGGTTTATTAGGCCATGTTTGGGAAAAAGAAGGAGTACAGATTGCGCCGGCTAGAAGACCTAGAAAAGTATGAATTAGCGTTTTTTTGAATTTGTTATTGATATTGAGGGTCATTTTTTATTTTCCGATAAAGTGTGGTGTTCGATTGTCGCGGTGTGCTATTAATCCTTCATCCACGTCATGGCTATATTCCAGATGACGACGCAGGGTATCCGCTAATTCTCGTGCTGGCCTAAAACCTGGCGCTTGTCGGGTATCGATAATACGTTTTGCACCACGGATGGCTAAGGGACCATGTGAGGCCATTGTGGTAGCTATTTTCAATACTTCTGTTTGTAGTTGTGAACTTGGATAGACGCCTTGAATTAATCCATACTCTTGCATTTGTTCAGTGGATATTTCTCGAGCGCTACAGATTAAATCAATCGCTCTTGCTCGGCCTACGATTTGAGGCAGACGAACTGGTCCACCGCCACCTGGAAAACCTCCCCACTTAGCCTCTGGCATACAAAGGGTGGCATGGGATGCTGCATAACGCAGATCACACGCCAGGCTAAGCTCGACTGCGCCAGCAAGTGCCTTTCCGTTGAATGCTGCAATAACAATTTGGGGTAGTGCCTCGATAGCATCAAAGGTTCTATTTGCTAACTGAACTAGTTGTAAGACTTGGTCTTTCGAATAGGAGGCTCTGATAACTGGATTCATGATTCCCATTGAGAAAAATTCTTCTCCTTGCCCCGTGATAATAAGTACTTGCGTTTGAGAATCCTGTTGCAAGTTTTGCGTAATTGATTCAATTCGGAGAAGGACTTCTGGCATCAGACGGTTGAGATCATTGATCCGATCAATTGTTAGTTTTAAAACCCCACCTTGACGATGAAGAATAATACCTTCGGAAAAGATTTGCTCACCATTAGGCGCGAGTTGAGAAAATGGATTCAAAGAGAACTCCTTTTATAATTTTTTATTTGTCTAACTCAATTGCTTTGTAAATAATACCTGATTGTATTTTTATTTGGTGTAAGTATGATTAGTATGTAGGATAAAAATTTTCCTTTCGCTTCAATTATTACAGCCCGTTAATGTGCTGATGTTATAAAAAGTGACTTTCTTCAGTATTATTTGTAAAAGACGAACCAAGCAAGGCTGAGAAATGTGTAGTTTATTAGTAGTAATTCATCCCGCATTAAAATGTGTCAAAACAAGCCTTAGTATTTTTGAGCTAACAAACCAAATCCAGGAATTGGATCCATAATCCCAATACGACGTAAAGCCCACCAGTAGGTCGCTACGTTGACACCAATTAATGGCTTTCCAAAAGTTTTTTCAATGTGTTCTGTCATGGCACTCACTGGTAAGTTGGTCCCAACATGAACAAAAGCCTCTACAGTTGGTTGATTCAGTACTTGAAAACCTGCCATAATTTGCTCATGGGTAAACTGAGATACTGCAATGGGTCCAGTAGCTTTTAACCCATGGTTAGCCACAACTTGAAATCCGCAAGACTCAAAAAAATCTTTAATTAAACTATCAGCTGGGGGCCAGTATGGCGTTAAAACAGCAATTTTAGTAGGTCCTCCAATTGCGTTTAAACCAGCTAAAACTGCTCTAGATGGTGTAATAAAAGGTAAACCAGTTAACTGTTCAAGATGATTTTCCTCAGCTTGAGCACGCTCAGAATTTCTACGAAAAGAATGTATTGAATGTCCGTGTGCTATAGCATGTGGCTCACAATGTAATACTAACTTTAAAGCGTCTTCTAAATTACCTTTCTCGTTTTCTAAGGCTTGTCGATATAATTCCATGTCATCATAAGGTCGAACAGGTAACAGCATCCGACTTACATGATTAGTTACCCCCTGAGGGCGCATCGCATCCATCTCCGGTTGAACTACTGTATTAGTAGAGGGTACAATGATAGCAATCTTAGCCCGCGTTGCTAGCGTGTCAATACTAATTTTGGGTTCCTGATTCATCCTTTACTCCATTTTTAAGTTTGCAGCTTTAGCAGCTTCTGACCAAATTGCAATATCAGATCGTAAGGTTTCAGAAAACTCTTTCGAGGAATTGCCGATTGGATCAACCCCGATTTGCATAAATTTAGCCATAGTGCTATCAGTTTTAACAGCTTTAACTACAGCCTCTGTTAAACGAGCAATAATGGCCGGTGATGTTTCGGCTGGCGCCATTAATCCGTTCCAAGTCAGGGTTTTAAAGCCTGGGAAACCGGATTCTGCAATTGTTGCTACTTGCGGCAACTGCGCTACCCGGCTATTACTAGATACACCAATAATACGAATATTACCACTACTAACATGCGGAAATAGCTCTGAAAAATTCCCAAAATACATTTGTACATTACCCCCTAATAGATCAGTTACTGCTGGGGCGCCACCTTTGTAACTAATATGAGCCATTTCAATCTGAGCACGCTTAACGAATAATGCTGCCGAAAGATGCGAAACACTTCCAGAGCCACCAGAGGCATAGTTAAATTTACCAGGATTTTTTTTGACATATGCCACAAATTCTTCGATAGTCGTTACTGGTATAGATTTATGAACTCCCATAACAAAAGGATTACTACCTACATTACTAATCGCAACAAAATCTTTTAAAGGGTCAAAATTAGTTTTAGTAATGATTGGTAAAATAGCCATGACTGGCATGGCGGCCATCAACAGGGTATAACCATCAGCGGGAGATTTAGCCACATAATCTGCCGCTATAGCACCCCCAGCTCCCACTTTGTTTTCAACAATAAATAATTGTCCAAGACCTTGCGTCAAGCGCTCTGCTGTAATACGCGCAATCGAATCCGTATTTCCCCCAGGAGCAAAGGGCACCACAATTTTTACTGGTCGCTGAGGCCAACTATTTTGGGCATTTACAAATAGACTAGTAATACCAAAATACAAAACACCACAAAAAAGTAAAATTGGGGATTTGAAGGTTTTCATAATATGACTCCAATAAAGTGGTGTTTAAGAGCGGAGATTAAGAGCGGAGAATTTATTGAATGGCATTCGCACGTGCAATACTGTTAACCATCGAAGAATTGAGTAAATACTCCCGAGCCTTAACCGGATCAGCACAGGTTTCTTGTAATTCACGAATCCGTTTTGCTATTTGAATGGGGTCCTTTTCCTCTAGGTTTTTTTTATTACGTACAGATAAGTTTTGAACATATTCCATATTCACTGTATGCCTTTGGCGGTGATAAAGATCTAAAAGATCCTCCCCAGCATCTTTTTGAATAACAAGCGCCAATTTGCTACCTAAACTCATCGCATCATGAATACCACTGTTTAGCCCAAACCCCCCTAACGGATTATTAACATGTGCCGCATCTCCTGCTAATAAAACACGATGTTTCCGTAATTGCACAGCAACACGTTGATGCACGTTATAAATACTCTGATGCACAATTGCATAATCATTTTGAGGTGATTCTTGCGTTAAACGACGAATAGCATTTTGAGCATAAGGGCCTGCTAAAGCAACCTCATCAGTAACCTCGTTATTTACCGGTAAAGTCATTCGCCAAATACCAGGTGGGCCAAGGTCTGGCATTTTAAAAACTGCTACCCATTGGTCAGGGTCGCTAATGTAGGCATTCTCAGTGTAGCCTAAGCGTCCAAAATCAAAATTTGTGCTTATCACGCTATAACGCTCCAGCCAGGTATAGCCTGCAAATTCTATTCCGGCTGACTTACGAACTTGACTTCGACCACCATCAGCGCCAATTAACCACGATGCTCTCCAGGTTTGTAATCCTTCTGGCGTATTCACAGTAACCGAAATATCATCTTGATTTTGTACTAATGATTCAAAACGATGATTAAACAAGACTTGAACATGAGCAAATTTCTTCAATTGCTCGAGTAATATGGGTGTTAGTCGATGTTGCTCAAGATGTAATCGATATGGATATTGCGTATCGTTTCTTAGTAAATTTAAATCCCATTCTGCAACTAACCCAAAAGTTAAATCACAAGATTGCCAACGAGGCACGCGAATACCTAATGCAAGCATCTGGTCTGCAATGCCAACCTGTGCGAGCATCTCCAAAGTGGGAGGATGAAAAGTGCCAGCCCGCATATCTTTTGTCAAAGTCGGCTCTGAATCTATAACAGTACAAGAAACTCCTCGCATTGCTAATAGTAAAGCTGTTAGTAGCCCAACTGGGCCAGCGCCAACTATAAAAACTTGAGCATGTGGTTTATTAGACATATTTTTTTAGCCTAAAACAAAGAAATGTAAAATTATCATACATGAATAAACTTATTTAAGATAACGTACCAGTTTTGAAAGTGAACTCAACTAACTTGATTCTAATGATTATTTAACAACCAAACTTTGAGACTCATTTTGTTAATGCCAAATACTATAATTTTTGATATCGTTCTCACAGTATTTTGATCTAATAAAGCCTGATGTTAGAGTAATGACTAAAACCGGAAAACCTTGCGACGGGAAATTTTTGAGCAGCATACCAACTGCGAAAGCAATTAAATAATAGCTTATAGTAGGACAAAAATCTTTGCGCTACGTGCTTGTAACAAGGTATGACATAAATTGTGTACTTAAATGTGAATTTTATAAATTCACAAAAGTTAGTAAATTAATCTTATCCGATATTCTAACTCTTTAGAATCATTTTTTATTTGAGCTTCTATTTTTGACTTTGTTCATTTGGGATCTGGCAATTTAATAAATTCATACATATGGCTCCTAATGTAATTTGATCTGTTAATTAAAATATTTGTATTAGAAATAATGAACAAGTAGTCAACAGATCTTTTGTCTAAGTTGATGTCTTGTTTTTTATCAAATACGATTTCTTGAATAATGGCAATCCTAGCTTTGTTTATTACCTAAATTAACTATTAGTTCGACTTTGAAAGAGATTTTTTTAAATCTATCTCGAGGTAGAAGTAAATTACTAGAAGCAAAGTACTAGAAGCAAACCTGACCTTGCATAACCATGAGATAAAAGACTTCCTTAATTTTTGACAGGCAATGTTACTAATAATGGGGAATTTATTCTGATGTGGTGCAATTATGTAATGTACTTTCCTGGCGCGACTAATCCATGAGTTCGAACACCTGCAAATTCTAGTCGATAGATTAAATCATGAATTAGAAGTATAGAATGCATAAATTGAGGGATCTAGTAAACTGTGGTTTAAAATGAATTTTCTTTAACAAATACTCAGCAGAATATAACCAGATTTTTTTGACACCTACGTCGAACCATTTTGACCGCAGCTCCTCAAATGACTAGAACCAATGCTCTGGTTTTTTCCACGTGTTTTCTCAGTAAAGTTCTTCAATTGAAAGGTTTTTGATGTCGTCAAAACTGACAAAATATGCCTGTTTATTCCTATGCGCTTTGATAGGCCCATGGACTCAGGCGCAAGACCTGGGCGCTTACCCCAATCGCCCTATTAAACTCATCGTGACGGTTCCACCCGGGGGAGCTGCAGACTTCATCGCTAGGCTACTGGCGTCAAAGCTATCGACCTCGTTGGGGCAGCCCGTTATAGTGGAAAACAAGGCGGGAGCAAGCGGTGTAGTCGCTAGCGACTTCGTAGCCAAGTCAGCGCCTGATGGTTATACCTTGTTGCAAAACTCGATTACTACCCATGGCATCGGCCCCCATTTAATGACCAAGTTGCCCTACGACCCCATCACATCGTTTACACCCATTACCATGTTGGCGAGCTTACCTCTGATCATGACGATAAACGCTGACTTAAAAGTACAAACGCTGCCTGAGTTTGTCACGCTTGCTAAGCAGATGCCAAGTAAGTTGGCCTTCGCCTCCTCGGGTAACGGTGGTGCACCGCATATGGCCGGGGAGTTGTTTACCGCGGCAACAGCGATCGTCTTGATCCACGCACCTTACCGCGGCAGCGGTCCAGCTGTGGCTGACCTTGTCGGTGGGCAGGTGCAAGTTATGTTTGATGGCGCACCGTCGCTGTTGCCGCATATCCAGAGCGGAAAGATCCGAGCCCTTGCTGCTGCAAGCCCACGCCGTAACCCACTGTTGCCGAATACGCCAACTTTTGCTGAGTTAGGCTTTCCTTCCGTTAATGTAGCACTTTGGTACGGCTTGATGGCGCCGTTTGGAACACCACCCGACATCATTGCTCGCTTAAACCGCGAAGTAAACCAGGCACTAAAGTCGAGCGAAGTTCTCGAGCGCTTTGCGTCTCAGGGAACAGAAGCTTTGGGCGGAACACCAGAGCAAGCGGCCAGTTATGTGCGACAAGAAATTGACCGTTGGGGTCCGGTGGTAAAAAAAGCTGGCATCGTTGCTAACTGAGGATGGACTAAGCAATATATCCCTTATACTGCATCCTCTTTCATGAAGATACTGGATGATACTTCTCCTACGCATGCGCTTGTACAGTGGGTAGTGGATTCGCAATGGGCTGATATTGACGTAACCACAAAAAAGTCGGTTGCCTCATCATGGATGAATTGGCTCTCCTGCGCCCTCGGCGGCGCAGGCAATCCCGCCTCAGACAGACTAATCCGTGCTCTAGCGCCTTTTGGCCATGGTGATGCGCTACTGGTTGGCCGCGCTGAAAAGTTTGACCCTGCAAATACTGCATTGATTCACGCTTTTACTTCGAACATCCTCGACTACGATGATACGCATTGGCCGACAGGTATTCATCCTGCTGGTACAGTTGCATCGGCTTTGGTAGCCTGGGCTAGTCAGACAATCGTGAGTGGCGAGGATTTCTTGCACGCTTTTTTGTTGGGTATGGAAGTTGAGTGTCGAATCGGTCTTGCAGTTTCGCCGGGCCACTACGAGCGGGGCTGGCACATTACGGCTACTTGCGGCGTCTTTGGTGCGGCGATTGCTGTAGGGCGCCTCATGCGGCTTGAGCCTCAACAAATGGCCTGGGCATTGGGTCATGCGGCCACACAGTCAGGCGGCTTGGTGGCCAGTTTAGGTACTATGGCCAAGAGCTTAAATATCGCCCATGCGGCGCGTAATGGCTTAGTGGCCTCACAGCTTGCAAGACATTGCATCACAGCCAACGACCGGGTGCTGGAAGCGCGTTTTGGATTTTCCGAGGTTATGGGGTCACGACCTTTGGATGAAGGTCTTTGCGTTGGGCTGGGACAAAACTGGGTTGCGTCACAAAATACCTTCAAGCCCTACCCATGTGGCTTCTTATTGCATCCAACACTAGACGCTTGCCTAACCATAGCCGATGCCCCCAATTTTGCTATGGAGGACATTGAACGAATCACGGTGACGGTTCATCCGCTATCGCAGCTGCGCGCTGATCGGATCCATCCGGTTGATGGACTTGAAGCCAAGCTAAGCCTTCAGCATGCGGTTGCTATTGCCCTGCTATGGGGCGAAGCCGGTGTGCGTAACTTCACTGACGATGCTGCAAATGATCTGGTCGTGCACGCCTGCCGTGAAAAAATCAGACTCATCGCAGACGAACGCCTAAACACTGATGAGGCGCGGGTAGTCATTCATCTACAAAGCGGGCGTGTGATCACTCGTGCGATTAGCGGGGCACAACCACCCATGAGCCAAAAGGCATTAGAGCGCAAGTTTCGTGAGCTCGTTGCTTTTGGTGCGCCGCACTGCAATTCAGACGAACTTCTTGAGACTCTAGCAAGGTTTCCACAAATGGCTAATGTCTCTGATCTGATTGCTATGACCGTATCGCAATCTTAATTTGATCCTGTTTGAATTGCTATTTAAAGTCCTATTATCGATTTAATTTATGATCTTAATTAGACGCATGTGGGGTGATCTTGAATTTTTTAAGGCTTGTGGGTTTTATAGTAGTTGATAATTTACGATTCAATCGAATATCTAAGCAATGACATGATATATTTAATCCTTGTACTTAGTGGAACTAAACCCACAACAGTCCTCACATGCATCTGAAGATTAAATAAATAGTAAAAAATGAGTTCATACAAGTCTTTAACATATTTACCAGAGGGTCAGACAGAACTCTTAAGGATTGAATACCTAGATCAAGGTGAGGGTCCCGTTATCGTCATTCTTCCTTCGCTAGCTCGCTCCGGTAGGGATTATGATGAGGTTGCTCCGCTAATTATTGCGCAAGGCTATCGAGTAATACGTCCTGAACCTAGAGGTATTCGAGGAAGTAAGGGGCCTATGAAAAATTTGTCCATGCATGACTTTGGTGGGGATGTTGCTGCTGTTCTTGATCATGAAAAAACAGGACCAGTTTTAATGGTTGGCCATGCTTGGGGCAGTCAGCCTGCTCGAATGATTGCTGCAGACAGACCAGATCTCGTTTGCGCTCTTGTGCTAGTTGCAGCTTCTGCAGGCAAGCTACTCCCAGGCTCTAAAGAAAAACCCTATAGTCGACTGCGTGCAGAGATAGATGGCGCTGGTGATATGAAATTATCTAGGGAAGAACGCCTTGATTGTTTGCGAAAAGCTTTTTTTGCACCGGGGCATGATCCAAGTGTATGGCTTGAGGGCTGGTTTGAAGAGGCACATTATGCTCAAAGTTATGCCAGAGTGAATACTCCAATTGATGACTATTTTTCTGGTGGAGACGTAGTTCCGATTCTTGACCTCCAAGCTGAGTATGATGCAGTAGTCATTCCTAAAATTCTAAAACCTTATCTTGGCGAGCGGGTCACAGAAGGGATAATCCTTGATGCTGGTCATGCCGTTGCGCCTGAACAACCGCAGGCTATGTGCGATGCTATTTGTCAATTTGCAAGAAATAATAATTACTGGAGACAAAATTGATGATTAATAAAATAAAACTCACTTTACTGACTGTTCTATTTTTGGTTAAGAGCATAGCTATTGCGCAAGACTACCCAAATAGGCCAATAAAAGTCATTGTGCCCTACACACCAGGAGGCTCAGTTGACAACACTTGTAGATTAATTACCGATCAATTACAAAAGCAGTTGGGTCAAGCAGTTCTTGTTGAGAATAAACCGGGCGCATCTGGGATGATCGGCTCAATGGAGGTACTGCGTTCTGCACCCGATGGATACACTTTACTTTGCCATGCTTCTAGCCAAGTTTATATGCCTTTGGTAGTGAAGAAAAGGACATATGATGCTGAGAAGGATTTCACATCAATAGCCCAGATTGGATATGTCCCCCTAGTAGTAGTTACTTATCCTAAATTTGAGGCAAATAATTTTAAAGAGCTTGTGTTGCTTGCTAAGCTAAATCCCGGTAAATACACTTGGGCTACATCTGGTCTTGGTACCACCAGTCATTTGTCTGAAGAAATGCTAAATAGAGGTTTAAAGCTTGGTATGGAGATTATTTCCTATAAAGGCGCTGTTCCTCAGTTAACCGATGTGATGGGCGGTCATGTTACAGCTGCTGTATCACCAATGCCTGGGGTCTCAGGGTTTATTAAAAGTGGGCATTTAAAAGCATTAGCAGTTACTAGTGATAAGCGCCTACCTAATATGGCTAATTTACCAACTGTTTCGGAGAGTGGAATGCCAGGATTTGAAATGTATTCTTGGTACGGTCTTTGGGGTCCAGCTAACCTTCCCAAGCCAATCGTGAGTATGCTATCCAAACAAGTGGCGATTACACTGAAGAATAAAAATGTAAGAGACCGTATGGCTGAGTTAGACTTTGAGCCGTCTACTGCAAGTACTGCTCAATTTGAAAAGATTGTTAAAGATGAAATTTCAAAGGTTGGAGCAATCGTGCGGGAAGCAAATATTTCAATAGATTAGCGAAGAACCATCACGATTATATGACCACATCTACAGTACCTTTAGTCGAAGCGGGGACAAAAAAATTAGCTGATTTTTCAGCAAACTTGCAATATGAGCACATTCCTCATGCTGTTGTTGAGCGGATGAAGATGTGCGTTCTGGATAGTATTGGTTGTTGCCTGCACGGAGTGACATTGCCTTGGACAAGGGTTGTTGAGCAAATGGTTATGCTAGAGGCTGCTAGCCCTGTTGCTACTATTTTAGGAACATCCAATAAAACATCAGTAGCAAATGCCGCTTTAGTTAATGGAACTGCTGGACACGCATTTGAGTTTGATGACATGCATAAGGAGTCAATCCTTCATCCGGGGTCAATCGCAATACCTGTTCTTTTTGCATTGGCTGAGCAAATCGGAAATGTTTCCGGTAAGGCATTATTAACTGCGATGGTTGCAGGCTATGAAGTTGGTACTCGAGTTGGTAATGCAGCCTCAATTCAACTCTTTTTTGATGGGTTTCATCCTCAAGGTACTTCCGGTGTATTTGTCGGGGCAGCAGCTGCCGGCCGAATGCTTGATTTAAATAATGATCAGATGCTTGATTGCTTGGGGATTGCTGGATCCCAAGCTGGCGGATTAATGGCTGCTCAAGAGGGTGCCATGGTTAAAAGATTCCATTCAGGGAAAGCTGCTCAAAGTGGTGTTTATTCTGCGCTTCTTGCTCAAAACGGGCTTACGGGGATTTCTAACGCATTAGAAGCTGGGTATGGTGGCTATCTATCTACCTATTCCTCATCTCCAAAACCTGAACGACTTTTGTCCGGGTTGGGAGATGTATGGGAGGCGGAGCAGGTGGGCTTTAAGCCATATGCATGTGTTACGAGCATTCATTCTTCATTAGATGCTTTGCTTACCATTATGAGTACTCACCACCTGAAGCCCAAAGATATTGCCTCTATCAACGTGGGTCTTAGCCCAATGACTTATACTCATTGCGCTTGGGAATACAAGGTCCAAGGCGTCACTGCAGCTCAAATGAATTTGTATTTCAATTTAGCAAGCGTTGCTTTTGATGGGATGTTATTTGTGGATCAGTACTCAGAGTCAAAATTAGCTGATCCAAAATTATTAGCCTTTATGAAAAAAATATATGCCTATATTGATGAGGATATCGAAGCTATGGGTGTTGCCTACAGACATGCATCCAAGGTTAAGGTAACTACAACTGCTGGAATGAAGTTTGAGCAAACCATCCTAGACAGGAGAGGTAGCCCCGAAAATCCACTCTCTAAAGCAGATATTCAATTCAAGTTTAAAAATGTAGTCATTGGGATTTTGAGTAATAAAAGAATTGACGAGGTTATTGAGCTAGTCGATAGACTAGAGACGCTCTCTGATGTTAATCAATTAATGAGTCTTTTGGCGCCTAGTATAAATAAAACGAAATTATTGAATAATGGGTGATAGCTATATGAACTAGTATATTTTTTTGGTTTAAAAAATATATCTAACAATAATTGGTCTTGAAAGAACTCTGATGTCAAAAGTATATTGGGTTAGTGTCTATAAATCAGTTTCAGATCAAGCTGCTTTAGCTGCTTATGCACAATTAGCATCTCCTGCAATGGCAGCTCATGGAGGGGTATTTTTAGCCAAAGGTAATCCAGTTCAAATCATTGAATCTGGGATGCAACAACGCGTTGTATTAATAGAATTTGAAAGTTTAGAAAAAGCTTTAGCTGCTTACAATAGTGATGGATATCAGGCTGCATTAAAAGTCCTAGGGAATACAGCAATTAGAGATATTCGAATAGTAGAAGCAAGTTAAGATAATCAATCTCCAAGTCCTAAACCGCAATTAACTAAAATAATAGAATTATTAACTGAATAGCTATTCTTTAGAGTTTTTAGAGCTTAATTTTGTCAAAGCTTTACCAGCAATCCATAATGACAGTGGCCTATAAATAATAATACTAATTAAGCAAACTATTGTTAAAGCCCGTCATATAAAAACTCAAACAAATTGTCAGTGTTAGTGACATAAAAAATCCCATAAAAATTGCAAATAAAATTGCTGGTAATTTAAACATTTCATTCCATTAGATAATTGAGTGGGCGAAGTTTTGGCCCTTCATAGAAAGCCCTATTTACATAGGTAATACCCTTATAGACTGATCTATTCTCTGGAATGTACCATGAATTCAGCTCTTTATATCAAAATGTAACCTGAGGATATTGAAATGCATTTTACAGTTAAAAAAATAAGTTGTATCTTGGCTTGCCCAATCATTAGCTTGTTCTTTTCTAGCCAAGTCTTGGCAGACAAGATTACATTGAAGATTGCTTCTGGCCATAGCCCTAGTTGGCATTTTATTCAATTAACTCAAAATTATTTCATGCCAGAAGTAAAAAAGCGTGTCAAAGAAAAGACTGGGCATGAGATAGAATTTGTAGAGGGATTCTCAGGCTCCATGGTCAAGACTACTGAGGTATTAGAGGCCGTTCAGAGTGGAGTGATCGATTTAGGTATATTTTGTATTTGCCACGAGGCCCAAAAATTAGCGCTGAACAATTTTCCAATGTACCTACCTTTTGGACCAAGTAATCCAGAAGTTTCTGTTCAGGCAACTCGCAAAGTATATGATACGAATCCAGAGTTGAATGGTCAATTTACAAAATATGGGCAACGGATAATATCTTTAGTGCCATTCGAACCATACAATATTGTTGCTAGGTCGCCTATTCTAAGGGCTGTAGATGTTAAAGGAAAAAAAGTAGGTGCGGCAGGGCCGAATGCTTTTTGGGTTGAAAATGCAGGGGCTTTGCCTGTTTCAGTTCCAGGGCCTGATATGTACACATCGCTTCAAACAGGCTTGATTGATTCCATGATTATTTTCTTAAGCGTGATGGATTCATTAAAGTTATTTGAGGTGGCACCTAACTTTGTCGATGTTTCATTTGGAGCAATGACGGTAACTAGCTTAACTGTAAATAATCGGAAGTTTTTAAGCTTACCTAAAGATGTTCAAGATATCATCCTAGCTGTTGGTCGCGATACTGAATTAAAAGGTGGCGTGATGACCCGTGAGCTTGGCGATAAGATGATCCAAACTGTGAAGTCAAAGGGCATCAATGTTTCCACAGTTTCGGAAAGTGATCGTAAAGTATGGGCTGAAATGCTAGCTAATTCTCCACGCGAAGTCGCAAGAAAGTATGAAGCTGAGAATAAATTACCGATGCAAAAGATTATGAAAGCTTATATTGATGCTACCGAAGCGGCTGGATATAAATGGCCTGTAAAAGCTAAATTAGACTGAGTCAACTAGGTGTTCAAAAAACTAAACTAGTTTAGTGGAGGGGTAATGAAGAATAAGCTAGCCGCCATAGATGCAGTAACTAAAGGCATGATGGTTTTAACAGCCTTTTGTGCTTTTGCGATGGCATTGTTTATTTTGATTGAAATTTCAGCCCGTATACTTGGGCTGAAATTTTATGGAACGGCAGAGTACATTCGGAACACATTAATTATTATTGTATTTTTGCAATTACCTTTTGCTGTTCGTTGGAAGAGTATGCTTGCTGTAGATATTTTCGTTAACTTTATGCCTCGGATTGTGAAAAAAGGAACTGCGATTTTGGGTTGCCTATTAGGAATTATTTTTTTTGGGGCAGTTATATTAGGTGCTTGGGAGCCGGCCGTTATATCCTGGGTTGAAAATGAGTATGAGGGCGAGGGTATTGTTGATGTTGCTGCTTGGCCTGCTAAATTTTCAATTGTGATTGGTTGCGGATTATCTGTTTTTTATTATTTCGTAAGACTCTTCGATATCATTTTTAATGATTTGGCAGAAGTTTCTTCTGGTGAAACAGCCTTGTAGAGGATTTAATTAATTGGAATCTTACTTACATTTTTACATTTTAGGATTACTTTTACTTTTAGTATTTGCAAATATTGAAGTAGCTGTTGCCCTTGGTATTGTTAGTTTTTTGGCAATATATTTATCGACAAATGATCTATCGATTTCGGTATCTTTTTTAAGTAATACGGCATACGAGGCACTAAGAGATTATGTTTTTGCTGTTGTGCCGTTATTCTTATTAATGGGAGAATTTATCGCCAAGTCTGGGATTGCTTTTGATTTATATTGGGCAATCGATAAATGGTTGAAAAGAATTCGTGGTCGTTTTGCTTATGCAACTGTTTTAGGCAATGTTATATTTTCTTTCGTATCTGGTACAAGCTTAGCTTCAGCTACAACTTTTACTGCAATAGCCTATCCACAAATGAAAAGAGGGGGATATGAATCTCATTTTTCGTTAGGATTAATAAGTGGGAGTGCCTGCTTGGGTATGTTGATACCGCCAAGTTTACTAATGGTTGTTTGGGGGATTTTGACTAATATTTCGATTGGGCATCTTTTCTTGGCGGGAATTATTCCTGGATTTATGCTAGCTGGGTTAATGATGTTATACATTGCAGCAGTTTCTTTTATTCGACCAAATATTGTTGGTCATGTTGCTGATGTAAAAAAAATACCTGCTCGGGAAATACAACTTGATCCAAATGAAGTTGTAGTCCAAGAGCCAACTAGATTGGGAATGGCTGTGAGTTCAATTGGTTTAATAGCAATTGTTTTTGGAGCTTTAGGTGGTATATGGTTGGGTTTTTTTACCCCAACCGAAGGTGCTGGTATAGGTGCCTTGGTTGCACTTGTAGTTGGGGTTATTAAGGGGATGCGTTGGCCTGAAATCTATAACTGTATCTTAGCAGTTGGAAGAACTGCAACCCCTCTGATGATTCTTGTTTTTACCGCACAACTCTATGCCAGAACATTAGCGATGAGTGGTATTGGCGAACAATTACAAAATACTATGTTAACAAGTGGAATGTCACCGGGTATGACATTGTTGTTTATGGTGGGCGTATGGTTAATTTTAGGCATGCTAATTGACTCGATATCTATTATGCTGTTGACAGTACCTATTTTTGCACCTGTTGCTATAACGCTCGGTATAGACCCAATAGCATTTGCTATGATTGGGATTTTAATTGTGGAAGCTGGTTTATTAACTCCCCCTTTTGGAATGGTCGTTTATGCGGTTAAGTCTGTTATTCCGCACGAGAAAAATATCTCGATGTCTTTAATTTTTGCGGGCTCGACCCCATTTTGCATAATGCTACTAATAATTGCTTGGTTGATATATGTATTTCCAGGAGTTACAACTTTTTTAATAAAAATATTTTAATTACTTTAAATATAGTGAGTCATATATGAAAGCAATGGTTGTCAAAGAGTGGGGGCAAGTTTCTATTTTGGATGTGGTTACTGATCCAAAACCAGGACCCGGTGAAGCTGTTTTAAAAGTACGCGCTGCTGGTGTTGGATTAACCTTATTGAATATGCGCAATGGTAGTTTTGGAGGTAAAGCTCCACGTATTATGGGACACGAACTTGGCGGTGATATTGTTGAGGTTGGTGCTGGAGTTACATCTTTATCTATTGGGCAACGATGCGCCGTCTATTTTTATTTAAATTGCGGTCGTTGTAGATGGTGTCATGGTGGACGTGAAACTTTGTGTGAGAACTTTGGTGGATTTGTGGGTGTACATCGTGATGGTGGTTTTGCAGAGTATGTGTGTTTACCAGCTGGAAATTTCTTACCAATTCCGGATGAATTAAGTTACGAGGCAGCTGCTATTGCGGCTGATGCTGTTAATACGAATTGGCATTGTATGCGTGAGCGAGCGAAGCTTAATCCCCATGATCGGGTTTTATTGATTGGTGCTGGAGGGGGCGTTGGAATACATGGAGTGCAAGTCGCTAAACTTTTTGGTGCCCATGTGATAGCTGCTGATGTATCTGACGAAAAATTAGCTTTAGCGAAGATGTGGGGTGCTGATGAGGTCATCAATGTCAAAAAAAATCCAAATGTTGTTGAGATTGTGAAGCAGTTAACTCATGGTCAAGGTGTTAATGCCGCAGTAGATTATGTCGGCCATGGATCGACTTTCCAAATAGCTTACGATAGCTTAGCCACGTCTGGAAGAGCTGTGATTGTGGGAGTGGGTAAGGGAGATATTAGCGTTAATCCCCGAAATTTGATGTTAACGGAAAAAATTGTGACTGGCTCGAGGCATTCTACTCGAACTGAATTAATAGAAACGATGGAAGTTATGGCTCGTGGTTTAGTAAAGCCAGTT
>RFMZ01000108.1 GCA_009927445.1 Betaproteobacteria bacterium | reverse complement strand
GCTGGAACTCAAGCAATAAATTTGTCGGTTTACCCGACCTACCAGATATATGAAAGCCCCTTGAGAAAAATAAACCTATCGTTATTGATAGGTTTTTTCTTTTAAAGGCATTTGTAGAACTAGTAATTCAACATATCCATCTAATACTTTAATTTCAAAGGGCTTTTCTTTGGCCGAGGCAAAAATATTTTGCTTAGCACCAATAACAACACCATCAATATAGACCGCTCCACCAATTACAACTAAAAATATTCCATCTACATTATCTGCAGGCCTTACCAAATAAGATGTGAAGCTAGGCATCCTTAGCAAACCAATGCCAAGACCAACATCAGCCTCAAAATGATCCCAAGAAAATTCGGGAGACTTCAGACCCCATATCGATTGGGGTGTCGATGGTAAAAATTGCCTGCTAGTAAAATGATGTTTTGGCCCTTGAATAAATTGACTCTTTTTTTCCGGCAAGAATTTTGCCCCTGGATCATGCATGGATCTCAACGTTAAGTAATCGAGACCCAATGGGCCGGCAACTATCGGACCATATCCAGTGTAGGCACCAGCATAATGAACAATGTATGGACCTATGGTATGTCGACCAAAATATCCAGAGCCCTCTATAAATACCTGGAATTGATTCTGCACATGAAAATGGAGAGGGTTAGTAATGTTAGGCAGTTGCTTGATTAAATATGACTGAGGAGATCGACTATCGTCAATCTCTCTCTCAAAATAATCCTGCCGATAATATTTAAGACCGTTAGGTTGCTCATGATATGAAAGAGCCTCCTCTTGGTTTGCAATCTTTATCATTAAGATTCTTTCAGATATTTACTCTATTTTGGCGCCTGAGTCTCGAACTCTTTGCCCCCACTTCGTGTACTCCGTCTGAATGAATGTTGAAAATTCTGCTGGACTATTACTCTTAAGAGACTCAGATCCGAGTTCATTCAATCGCTTAATTACATCTGGGTCATCCAAGATGGCATTTAATTCCTTATGTAGCTTATCAATAATGGGCTTAGGGGTTCCGGCAGGCGCCAAAAGGCCTAACCAAGCACCGCCATTAAAACCTGTAAGGCCCTGCTCATCTAAAGTTGGCAAATCTTGCGCAAACTGTGAACGAGTCAGACCACCCGTTGCTACAGCCTTTAATTTCCCAGCCTTAATATGTGGCATCAGAGTTAACATCGTGTCAAAGGTCATATCGACCTGTCCAGACATTACATCAATTTGAGACTGCGCACTTCCTTTGTAGGGAATATGTGTAACATTAATTCCAGCTTGGCGCGTCAACATACTCATCAATAAGTGACTAGTACTTCCATTACCAATCGATGCATAGGTTAGCTGACCTGGATTTGCCTTGGCCTTTTCAGTTAATTGCTGAATTGTATTAATGCCAGTTTTAGGGCTAGTGACAAATACATATGGTAACCATGACACCAATCCAATAGGAGCAAAGTTCTTACGTGGATCATAGGTAAGATTGGTATATAGATTAGGGTTAATCGCTAACGGGGCAGTTGCACTCAATACCAAGGTGTACCCATCTGGCGCTGCTTTGGCAACAAATGCAGAACCCATACTCCCACCTTGGCCCGCTTTGTTGTCAACAATAAAAGTCTTACCAAATTTATTGGTAAATCTTTCTGCCAAAACACGTGCAACAGTATCGGTAGCAGTCCCCGGGGGAAATCCAACTATGATAGTGACCGTTCTATCAGGATAATTTGCAATCGACTGCGCGGCAACATTACCACCAAACAAAAGAATGCAGCTGATTACTACAAAAGATTTTATTAGCCTCATATACGCCCCTTTTTTTAGGATTTTATTTACTTTCTACTATCGCCACAATTTGTCCTTCTGCAACCGTTCTTCCTCGGAAACCTTTAATTCAATTAATGTCCCTGGCTCTTCAGCAATCACTGGAATCTCCATTTTCATGGACTCAAGAATCATAATAATGTCACCCTCCAGAATTTCTTCTCCGACTTGTTTTTTTATTTTCCATACTGAACCAGTTACCTCAGAGCATAATTCATTTTTTTTCATCATATCCTCTTAATTGTTATTTTTAGCCATAATTTCAGATAGCGAGTTCGTGTGAATCTTTCCACACTTAAATTCACTAGAATCTAAGGCCTGCAATAAAGCAGGAATATTATTTTTAACACCCTCGATTTCAAATTCCTTTAAAGCTTCTTTTAGACTTAATATTGCTTGCTCTCTTGTATTTTCGTACGCAATGACCTTAGCAATCATCGGATCATAAAAAGGCGTTACATCTCGGCCTTGTGCATATCCAGTCTCTACACGGATATTTTTGCTTGTCGGGGGACGAAAAATAGTCAATTTACCAGGTGATGGGAAAAAACGTTTGGGGTCTTCCGCATAGACTCTTGCCTGTATTGCATGACCTTCAATAGAAATATCTTTTGGCAAAACTACGTCCAATCTTGCACCTGCAGCTAATAGGATTTGTGATTGAACTAAATCCACACCCGTGACCTCCTCTGTAACGCCATGCTCCACCTGAAGGCGAGTATTCATTTCCAGAAAGGCGAAAGATTTATCTTCGCCCATTAGCATTTCCACAGTACCAATGTTGTCATACTGCATCTCGCTCATCACTCGAGTCACATTATCAGCAACCGAATCAATTACTTCCCTATTTATTCCTGGGGCACCAGCCTCTTCTATTACCTTTTGATGCCTTCTCTGAATAGAGCAATCACGTTCATATAAGTGACGTACCGAACCGTATTGATCGCCTAATATTTGTATTTCTATATGCCTTGGGCGCTCCAGGAGCTTTTCTAAATACACTCGGGGTTGGAAAAGCCTCTTTCAGCCATAGATCTCGCTCGCTCAACTGCCTCAAATAATTGAGCTTCATCATAAGCTGGAAGCATACCTATGCCGCCGCCGCCAGCAGCTGGCTTAACTAAAACGGGATATCCAATCTTGCGCGCTGCTGCTGCAACTTTCGCCTGGTCAGGGGGTAGAACCTCTGAACCTTGCCCTACTGGTAATCCATATTGTCGAGCCAATTCTCTTGCTTTTGTCTTATGCCCCATCGCCTCAATCCATTTTGGACTAGGCCCTATAAATACTTTATCTAGGGCGACTACACCTGAGGCAAACCCAAAATTCTCAGATAAAAATCCATAACCAGGATGAATCGCATCAGCATTTGATTCTTGTAAAACTTTTAATATCCGGTCCTGATTAAGATAACTCTCTTTTGCGGGTGAGGCTCCAATATAATAGCTTTCTGAAGCATAAGCCAAATAGGGCGCTCCAGCATCAGCTTCAGAATAGACGGCAACCGAGGGAATTGACATTTCATTCAATGCACGTAATACCCTAGCGGCAACCGCACCTCTATTAGCAACCAGGACCTTATTTAATATCATAAATTTAATATGCTGTAGGCCATGTGCGCATTAAATGCTCGCCTACGCCATTGCTCAAACGCATACGATGCACTTCAAGCATGCGAATAAGATAATCGCGGGTTTCGCTCGGTAAGACTACGGATTGAACTGCATACATTGAGGCAATATCCCAAACATTACTCCCCTTAGCCATCTCAGTAACAGCTGCTTCATAGCCATCATCGCCTGGATTTAAGCCATGGACAATGCTAGTCGCAAAATTTGGATCCATAAAACTAATCTCAGCAGTTGGCCACGCTGCAAATTCATCAGAATTTCTCCCGCCCCCCATATTCAGATAAGCCTGTCCATAACTCTTACGCAAAACTACTGTAATTTTTGGGACTGTTGTAAGTGATACTGCGCTCATAAAATTAATAATTTTTCCTGGCGCGCGTTTACGCTCCGCATCTAATCCAATAATGAATCCAGGTGTATCAACCAGCATAACAATTGGGATATTGAAGGAATCGCACATCACGATAAAATTTGTTGCCTTCTCGCAAGCTTCGGTATCCATCGCACCACCCTTCACCAAAGGATTATTAGCAATAATGCCAACTGAATACCCATTTAAGCGTGTTAGCGCTGTTACTAAGACCTTGCCAAAACGAGGTTTCAATTCAAAATAACTGCCAGTATCAACAATTGCCTGGATTACTTTGCGAACGTCATATACCTGAGTTCTTTTTTCTGGCAACAAATCCAAAATATTAGTCATTTGACTACCAGAATCTTTCGGCACAGGATAAACAGGTGGAGCTTGTTTATGATGGGCTGGCATATAAGATAAGAATTCCTTGATTGCATCCAAAGCTTCCTCATCTGTTTCTACAACTCTATCAATGAGTCCAGTCGTTTCGCTATGAAGCTTCCATCCACCAATTTCCTCTGGGTCGACTTGCTCTTTAATTGCCAAAGAGACCAGCTGAGGACTAGATACGGCCATAATAGCGCCTTTGCGCATCACACTAAAGTCGGAATACCCCGTATACCAAGTAGAAGATCCGTAGCAATAGCCCAACACAGCACTTGCCCAAGGTGTTTCGCGCATTCTTCGGTATTGTGTAGGGTCATTACCCAACATAGAGCCCATACCTTTTGAACCCATCGTATCTGGCATCCTTGCACCCGAGGATTCGCCGAGAAAAACAATTGGCAAACCTCTTTGGGTTGCCACTCGCTTCATTTGCCCAATCTTTTTGCCGTTTGTAGCACTACTTGAAGCACCCTTTACTGTAAAGTCATTTGAGACTACTGCAACATCTCGACCGTCAATTTTTGCGTATCCAGTGATCTTGCCATCTGCTGGGGTCTTTTCTTTATCGGACTCAACAGCTGATGATGTCCCAAAGAGTCCAGACTCTATAAAACTATCCTGATCTACCAAATAAGAGATTCTCTCTCTTGCATTTAGGATGCCATCGTTTTTTCTTTGCTCAAGCTTTGCAGCAGACCCCATGGCCAAGGCTTTTATTTTTTTCTCATTATATTCTTGCAAAATCTTTTCAAATGCCATTGCTTTAATCCTGTTCTACGTTAAATTTTCATGTGCATAAATAATATGGTTCGCTTGAAGGCGGCTTAATTCCTCTTTCGAAAAACCACCAACTCGAGCAAGCACGGAAAGAGTATCTTCACCAATACGCTTTCCTGTATGCCGTATTTCCCCAGGCGTTCTTGAAAGTCGCGGGACTGGTGCAGCCATAGCAACTGCCCCTAGCTCCTCATCACTCACTTTTGATATCGCGTCTCTATCCTTGTAGTGAGGATCCTGGAAGATATCCGCCATATCAAAAATACGAATTCCTGGGACACTTGTAGAGTTGAGTTTTTCTTCAACAGCGTCAACACTCAAACTACTGGTCCATTGATTAATTAGACGATCCAATTCCAAATAATTTTTAGAGCGTTCTATTGCGCTATAAAAACGAGGGTCACTAACTAATTCTGGTTGCTTCATGCAATCTTCAGCCAATCTTTTAAATAAAGAATTGCCCATTGCCGTGATATGAACAAAGTGACCATCATTCGTTTCATATAAATTATTTGGAGTACTTCCTGGCAAACGAGAGCCTGTTCTATTAGCTATAACACCTAATTGGTCAAATGCTGAAATATGGGGCTCCATAAAACTAAAGGCGCACTCATATAACGCAGTATCTATAGTCTGCCCTTGCCCATCTTTAGCTCTTGCCAATAGTGCCATCACTACGCCAAATGCTGCATAAAGCCCGGTGATGTAATCAGTCAAAGAACTCCAACCCTTGTAGGAGGGCGATCAGGATCTCCAGTGATATGCCTTAATCCACTAAGCGCTTCACCAATCACACCGTATCCAGTCCGCTGGCTATATGGGCCTGTTTGACCAAATCCACTAATCCTTGCCATGATCAAGCTGGGATTAATAGTCTTTAGATCCTCATAGCCTAGACCCCACTTCTCTAGACCGCCAGGTCTAAAGTTTTCAACGATCACGTCGATCTTTGGAATCAGCTTTCGAATAACTTCTTGACCTTCAGATGTTCTAAGATCAACTGAGATAAGTGACTTATTTCTAAAAATACTAGATGCATATAGTGACTTATCTTTAACGTGATGTCCCATCGTACGAACTGCATCTCCTTCAAAGGGCTCAACCTTAATTACCTCAGCCCCAAAATCGGCCAATAATCTTCCGCAAAAAGGACCAGCAATAGTTGATCCCATTTCGAGAACTCTATATCCCGATAATGGTCCACAGGTTTGATCTAATTTATTCATATTTAGCCCTACAAGACGAAACTTTCGTATCGTCGTAATGCATCCTTAGCGCTGCGAATATTTTGTCTTCTTAATTGTTCTGCAAGATCGGCATCACCACTTCGCATAGCACCTAAAACAGCTTGGTGCTCCATTAGGCCTATAGAAGCGCGTCCGGGTAAGATTAGAATTCTGCGGATAATTGCTTGGGTTTTTTCATAAACCATATCAAGCATATTGGTTAAAACTGGATTATTTGCAGCTAATAACATGCGTCTTCTAAATAATCCATAGCCCGCTATAAATGATTCGTAATCCTGATTCTCAATGTAGCGCATCATTTTGCCGTTAAAAAGATCCACGAGATCTTGCCATGAATCTGGAGAAGCATTTTGGGTTGCTAATCGAGCGCACAATCCCTCTAAAACCTCTCGGGCGTCATAAATTTCGAATACTTGAGAAAGGTCTAGGCGAATTACAACTGCGCCACGGTTTGGAATACGCTCAATTAATCCGCGTTGCTCTAAGCCAATAAAAGCCTCGCGAATAATATTACGGGGCACTAGAAACTCTTCGGCTAACTCACTCTCTCCTAATTTAGCGCCAGGTGCAATCTCTTGCTTAGCGATGCGTTCACGCAAGATATTCTGAATATCCAAACTTCTTTTATTCGAAACAACAAGACCCAGAGCTGGCTTATCTTTACCTACTCTGATATTGCTCTGCGTTCTTTTTTCTTTGGAAATGACCATTTGTTTACCTTTTAGCCACTTTAATATTTTGATAACAATATTGTCAACAATTTTGTTAATATTTTGAGAAAGATCAATTATCCACCCTTATATTGATTTTTTACTTGCTAAGCTATTGTTTTTAAT
>RFMZ01000109.1 GCA_009927445.1 Betaproteobacteria bacterium | reverse complement strand
GGGCCCACCAGGACTTGAACCTGGGACCAAAGGATTCCGGTTTGTGTAGCTTTCACTACTCCCTGGACTTTATATTCGGCCTATTTTAGGCGCAATGAACGCTTCAAAAACTTGGCTAGCGATTCTTCAAAAGTCCCACTAAAGCCGTCGGAATCAGTCACCTGAACTCCCCGAGGATAAAAATGTGAAGCGCCTTGAATTTCGCAGGAAACATAATTTATTCCAACCTTTTTAAAGTAGTCCTCAAAAATGGGGCCTTGACTCAAAACATAATCTAAATCTTTAGAGCCCCAAGAAACATAAACCGGTGGCTCATCGGCATTTCCGAGAATGCTTCTATTCATATCCATGGAATCCATATACCCCGATAAGGAAAATACAGCAGCTACCTTTTCTTTTTCAGGAAAAGCAGCATGTAAAGCTATACGGCCGCCAGCTGACCAACCACCAATTGCAATCTTAGTTTTATCGATATTAAAATGTTCAGCATTTTTTTTAACCCACTGAATTGCAGATACACCGTCATCAATAGCTCCCTCTATTCCTCTCCACAGGGTCAAATTATCTACAGGGGGTAAATTCATAATTTTCCTTACCTCATCTACCCTGGAGCGGGGCACTGCTGCGGGACTGGAGATTGCAATGGTCTCCCCAGGATCGGGATCCTCTTGAATTAACCGATAGTCAATCGAGAAACAGACGTAGCCTCGCTTTGCAAACTCTAGACAGTATTCGGATATAGCAGTATTAGTAGATCCATTAACCTCAAAAGCATCATTATTTTTACTGCCACGATGAAACGCACCACCAAATGCCATAATCAATGCTGGAGATGTAACATCCATTGGCAGCCCAATCGGTTCATATATATCAATTAGCAGATCACGCTCAATAGGGTTTGTAGAAGAGTGGATAATTGCTCTTTTATAAACCTGATTAGAGATAAGCTTTACCTGAAATTGCTTGTTTAAATAATCTACATCGCTTGAAAACATAATTTAGTATTTAATTTAATGAATAGAGGATCTATATGACAAATACAAATGAAAATCAAAGATTAGTGCTAATGCTAGATGATTTTTGTGAAGCTTTTAATCAACATAATCCTGATGCCATTGTATCGATGATTACTGAGGATTGCGAGTTTAGACCTCCTATGGGAGAAAGTAGTTTTGGCGAGTCAATTAAGGGCAAAAAGGCAATTTGGGAAGTCTTTACTAATAACTTTAAAATTTTTCCTGACGCAAAATGGGTCCCAAGAAACACGAACCAAGTTTTTGGGGAGCGTGGCTTTTCTGAGTGGACATTTATTGCCACTCGAAAATCTGATGGTGAATTTTTTGAATTAGATGGGGTAGATTTATTCTTTTTCAGAGGAGGAAAAATTTGCCTTAAAGATACTTATAGAAAAAATCGCACACCAAAAATTTCTAATTAAGGTACTGGACTAAACCTGTTAAAAAATCATCGTCATCAATAGGACTATCTGCTGCTCTAGGCTTTGGTCGCGCGCCAAATGTGGCTACCACGATTTTTTTATGGGGATTGACATAAAGATATTGACCAAAAATACCACGAGCCTTAAAGGCGCCCTGGTGTATTGCGCCCTTTTCAGGCGGCACTAGCCAAAATAAATAACCATAATCAACTGACTTGCCCTTAACTTGAAATGGTGTGGAGGAATTTTTGACCCAATCCGCTGGCAATATTTGGCTTCCATTGATCATGCCATCATCAAGTAAAAACTGACCAAAGCGCGCTAGATCTCTTAAGCAAAAAGATAGGCCACCACCGCCAAATTCTTGGCCATTTATGGAATCTAGCCACCAACTTGCAGGAAATTCCATGCCCAATGGTTGCCAAATTTTTTCCTGTAAATACGTAGATAATGATTTATGAATCGCAGCTTTTAACAATGCACCAGCTATGAATGTATCTCCCGTATTGTAGTTCCACAGATCACCAGGCTTAGATTTGCGGGGTAGTTGGGACAAAAAATTTAAAATAGCATCCGCCTGCTGCAAGTGTTGTACTTCTAGCATTTTTCGTCGATCAGAATTAGGATTGCTATAAGTTTCATCCCACTGGACTCCAGAGCACATGCGTAATACCTGCTCTATGGTAACTTCACCATAAATACTTTTATCTAATTGAGGCAAATAGGTACTCACTTGCTCACCAACACTACCTATTGACCGATCTTGTATAGCAGCACCAATAAGCGTTGACGTAATTGATTTAGTTATTGAAAAACCACACCATTGTGTATCGTAGTTATTCCCATTGAAATAATTTTCATAGATCTTTATTCCATTTTTTAAGATACAAATCCCTGTAACATAATTCAGACGAATGTAATCATCTAAAGTTAAATTTTGATTTAGTGTTAAAAAATTAAAATTTTCAAAATTAAATGGTTCATACGAAATTGAACTTGGAATTAAGCTTTGCTTAATCTGATGGCAAGGGAAAAAACGATCCAAATTTCGAATCGTTTTAACTCGTTGTGCAAGGTCTAATCGGCTCTCGTATAGCTCTTCTAAGGAGCTAATTTTCTCATTCTGCTGAAGATCCTGAAGATTATTCCATTTTTGCATTAACTGATTTTGCTATTTCTGCCCATTGTTTTGTCTCTTTTGCATACTGTGCGGTCCACTGACTAGGGGTACCTGCTTTTTCAATCGGTATTGATCCGCCACTAATAATTCGCTCTATCACTTTGGGCTGATCAATTGCCTTATTAAAAGCAGCACTTAGCCTATTAACAATTGGCGCTGGGGTACCAATAGGTACAAAAACTGCATGCCATCCCACTGCATCAAATGCAATGCCTGATTCTACTAATGTAGGTATGTTGGGTAAAACTGGTAAACGTTTGGGGCCAGTTACAGCCAATGCTTTTAGTTTTCCTTGCTGCACTAAGGGTAGAGTTGAAACTGCATCCAAAATACCAATGGTTACATTACCCGCCAAAATATCTGGGAGAGCTTTTGGGCCGCCGACATAGGGAACGTGGGTCATCTTTACTTTACCTAGGCGATTTATTGCCTCGCCAGCGAGATGGGATGGTGTGGCATTCCCAAATGAAGCAAAGGTTACTTTATCTCCATCTTTTTTTGCAAGCTCTAATAAGTCATTCATATTCTCAAGTTTGCTTTCACTGCGTGTCACAATTATTAAGGGAACAATTGCTAGCTGGCGCACCCCTGTAAAGTCCTTAATTGGATCGTATCCAGCTTTTGGAAGTACTGCAGGTGCAATCACAAATCCTGCGGCAGCCATTAGTAGGGTATAGCCATCAGCGGGTGATTTTGCAACATCTGCTGCTGCTACTGCCCCTCCGGCACCAGGTTTGTTTTCTATCACAATGGGTTGGCCTAAATCATTCTGCAAACTCTCTGATAGTAGGCGCGCAACGACATCAGTACCTCCTCCTGGCGCATTTGGAATAACAATTCGAATTGGCTTATTTGGATATGACTGAGCAAATGCAACCGGGTTAAAAGCAATGCTACCTATAATGCCAATAACATAAACTAGTGCCAGTTGAGATATTTTCATCAATTAACTTCCTATCTAAAGAAACTTACTTTATATTAATAATATGCAGGTCTACAACCCATTACATGATCCCTTGAGAGATTCTATACCAGGAATTAATCAACATTATTCCCCAACTTACTGGGTAGCAACAGCCGGTACTCCACCGCCAAATAATGGCTCAATTCAAGGGGATATAGACGTTGATGTGGTCATTGTTGGTTCAGGGGCCACAGGCATAGCTACATCCCTTTACTTAGCACAAGAACATGGCATACAGGCCATAATTCTTGAGGCAAATCAATCGGCCTGGGGTTGCTCTAGTCGCAATGGCGGGCAAGGACAAAATGCAAGCGGTCGACTTAGTCGGTCTCAGTGGATTGAGCGCTGGGGCCTAGATACTGCAAAAAAACTTGATAAAGAAATCCGGATGGGATTCGATAACTTTGCACAACTAACTACCGAAATTGAGTGTGAAGCAACTCCTGGCGGGCACCTATATATAGCCCATCGCCCTGATAAATTAGCATATCTTCAGCATGAGGCTGATGTTAAACATAAGATTTTTGGATACAACCCAAAAATTCTTACTAAAGCTGAGATTAAAGAACGGTATTGCGATGATCATGATGCTCATGGCGCTATGCTTGAAGAAGAGGGAATAGGAATTCATCCGCTTAAATTTAATTTTGGCATGCTTAAAAAAGCACAGGCCTTAGGTGTCAAAATTTATACTGGTAGTCCTGTTACTGGATCTAAAGTAATAAATGGGATTCACCATTTATACACACCTAATGGCGTGGTTAGAGCTAAACGCGTTGCATTTTGCACAGGTGGATATACCGGGCAAAATCTTAATGGAGCTCTTAAAAATAAACTGCTCCCAGTGCTTTCTAATTCTATAGTGACTAGACCCCTAACGAGTAGTGAAATTGCTGCTACACAATTTCACTCTCATGTATTTATTACCGATACTCGTAAGTTACGTTTTTATTACCGCCTATTAAAAGATAATCGCTTGCAAATTGGCAGTCGAAGCGCAGTGATTGGTAGTGATGCTAGTAATCCAAAGCATTACCAATTGCTGTTAGATGGATTGGCTCGTAAATTTCCGCCCTTGGCCGGAATTAAAATCGACTATTCCTGGTGGGGATGGGTTGATATGAGCCATGACATGATGCCCAGAATCATTAAACCTAACCCGGAGAATAATCTCTGGTATGCACTAGGGTATGGTGGAAATGGGGTATCTTTTTCAACTTGGGCCGGCAAAAGGTTAGCGCAGCGGATAGCAGGAAAAGATCACAGTGAGCCTGCATTTAGTTTGCCAATTTATACATCTCAGCTTGAATTCCCAAACCTATTCGGCAAAATTAAATCGGAGTTATTCGCTCCTTTTCGTCGACTAGGCCAAGCGTTGCTTTATAAATGGTATTGGCTGAAAGATGAAATTATTTAACGTATAGCCC
>RFMZ01000116.1 GCA_009927445.1 Betaproteobacteria bacterium | reverse complement strand
CTCAAAAAAATATTAGAGACACAGGGTATGCCAACTTCAGTTGGTGATGAAGGCGGGTTTGCTCCTAACTTTAAGACGAATGAAGAATGTTTGAATACTATTTTGCAAGCGATAGAAAAAGCCGGATATCGTCCTGGGGATGATGTCTTGCTTGCTCTAGACTGTGCTGCAAGCGAATTCTATCGTGATGGTAAATACCATTTATCTGGTGAAGGCTTAGAGTTAACCTTCAAGCGAGTTTGCAGATTATTTAGGAACGCTCGCAGACAAATATCCCATTGTTTCGATTGAAGACGGAATGCATGAAGGTGATTGGGACGGCTGGGCAATCCTGACGCAGCGACTGGGGAAAAAGATTCAACTTGTTGGGGATGATTTATTTGTTACGAATACAAAGATTCTCAAAGAAGGTATTCAGAAAGAAATCGCTAATTCGATTTTAATTAAGGTGAATCAAATTGGTACTTTGTCTGAAACCTTTGCCGCTATTGAGATGGCCAAGCGGGCTAGATACACAGCCGTTATCTCGCACCGTTCGGGCGAGACAGAAGATACAACGATTGCTGATATTGCTGTGGGTTGTAATGCTGGTCAGATTAAGGCTGGATCGTTATCACGTTCCGACCGAATTGCTAAATATAATCAGTTGATACGTATTGAAGAAGATTTGGGTGATATTGCCACCTATCCAGGCCGCGCGGCATTTTATAACTTAGGATATTAGTGCGTTATATTTTTTATACCCTAGCCGCTTTGCTCATTGCGATCCAATATCCTTTGTGGATTGGCAAGGGCGGATTGTTAAGCGTTTATCAATTAGATAAAGATGTCAAAGAGCAGCAAAATAAGAATATCGAATTAGAAAAGCGCAATGCAAAAATTGCCGGTGATGTCGATGACTTAAGGCAGGGAACACGGGCCGTGGAGGAGCGAGCTCGCATCGAGCATGGCATGGTGAAGGAAAATGAAACGCTCGTTCAAATTCTACAATCTGATGAGACGGCGCCAAAATTGTCAAAAGTAAAGCCTAGCAGACTATCAGAAGATTCAAAATTAGCCAAATCAACCCCCACCCAATAAATGGGTAGGCAATACTAGTAAACAAGCAGATGGATAAAAGTTCTTTAGATGGTATTAAAGTTTTGGAACTGGGGCAATTAATTGCCGGTCCGTTTGCGGCAAAAACTTTAGCTGATTTTGGGGCTGATGTGATTAAAGTAGAGGCGCCAGTGACGGGTGACGCCTTGCGGAAGTGGCGTTTACTGAAAGATGGCACCTCAGTTTGGTGGCAAGTTCAGTCAAGAAATAAGCGCTCGATTGCCTTAGATCTCAAACAGTCAGAAGGACAAGACATTGTCCGTCAGCTTCTTTTGGAAAGTGATGTCTTAATTGAAAATTTTCGGCCAGGCACTCTGGAATCATGGGCTTTGGGACCTGACGAACTATTGCACATCAACCCGCGGTTGATTATTTTGCGCGTGAGTGGCTACGGTCAAACAGGCCCGTATCGCGATAAACCTGGCTTTGGGGTCGTGGCAGAAGCCATGAGCGGTTTGAGACATCTAACGGCCGAGCCTGGCCGAGTTCCGGTACGAGTCGGCGTGAGTATTGGCGACACATTAGCTGCGCTGCATGGGGTCATTGGCATTTTATTAGCTCTACATGAGCGTAGTCGGAGTGGTAAAGGTCAGGTAATCGATATGGCTTTATACGAGGCAGTTTTTAATTGTATGGAAAGTTTGTTACCGGAATATAGTGCCTTTGGCGAGATACGGCAGGCGGCTGGGAGTGCTTTACCGGGGATTGCTCCGTCGAATGCCTATGAATGCCGTGATGGTGGATATGTTTTGATTGCCGGGAATGGCGATAGTATATTTAAACGCCTCATGGTTGCTATAGGGCAAGACGCCTTTGCCCAGGACGCCCGCTTTGCAGATAATACGGGGCGTGTTGCACATGTTCAGTTAATTGATCACAGTATTGGTCAGTGGGCACTATCCCATTCTGTCGAAGAAGTATTGCAGATCCTCGATTCTTGTAGTGTGCCTGCTGGCCGCATTTTTACGGTTGCTGATATTGCTAAAGATCCGCATTACCATGCCAGAGAAATGATTATTGCTCAACAAATGTTAGACGGAAGTGTTTTACATGTTCCAGGAATTGTGCCCAAGCTATCCCGAACTCCCGGGCGCATCAGTCGACAGGCGCCAGAGGTTGGCCAAGATAACCGGGAGATATTACAAGAAATCGGTTTAACTGACGAACAGATCACGGCTTTGGAGGCCCGCGGGATTATTTGGTCACGGACTAAGAAGGGCTAAGTAGCAAATCGTCTTTAGTGTTTTCCTTTGGCTGGTCGCATGCCATCGATGAGATTGCGAGCAATAAATAATTGTTTACAGTCCACCGCATCAAAAGCGTAAACTTGCCCACAAAAATCACACGTTGTTTCTACTTGCTGTTGCTCCTCTAGAATATCTGTAACTTCGTCATAACCAAGCATGATCAGCATATTACCGACGCGCTTACGGGAGCATTGGCAACTAAATTGGAGGTGCCTGAGAGGAAAACTACGCACGGTTTGTTGATCTGTTTCGTAAGTAAATAAGCGATTCATGAGAACATTGGGTGGGGTACTCAGTAACTCAGCGTCCTTGACTGTTTGGACGAGCATTGGTAATCTTTCCCAGGCCTCATCAAGTTCTTCCTCAGTGAGTTTTTGAAGTGGCGAGTGACCGCCCAATTGAGGCAGTTTTTGAAGGAGAATCCCGCCTGCAAACTGATGATTGCAAGCTAGCCAAATTTTGGTATCTAGCTGCTCTGAATAGTTCATATACGTGATGATTGCTTGCGCAATACTTGTAATGGGTTGGCCATGCAGACTTAATGGCACAATTCCTTGATAGGCTTGTTGTCCTTCTTGGCGATTAGAGGGATCTAAAGTGATTACTAGTTTTCCTAGTCCATCTGGATTGATGAGTTCCGCTAGACTCGCCTCACTGGAAATTGTTTCAGGAGTAACGTCATTTGCTAATTTAATCGTAGCGCGCAGGCCAAGATCGGCAGTGCATTCCACGACTAGCAGTCGAACAAGTCCAGTTCCTTGAGCTTGAATAATCAGTGTCCCTGAGAATTTCAGGGTAGCGCTTAATAAAGCCCCGGCTGCAACCATTTCTCCTAAGTGGCGTTGGATTGCTGGCGGGTACTGTTTTCTAGACAAGATCGTTTGCCAGGACGCGCCCAAGCGAACGATTTCACCTCGGATTTGACTCTGTTCAAAAATAAAGGTTTGTAGTACATCACTTTCGAAACTAAGAGGTTCTGGCTTGCTTGTCATAAAGTTTGGAAGTAAAAGAACGTAAAACTGAATAAAACAATCTTGATGGAAGATTAATTTGCTATTGTATTGGTTAATGAATAATCAAGTGAATTTTGCCAAACGACATCCAATTTATACTGCCTTAGCTTTAGCATTTGGTGCGGCAATTGCTTTGGGGATATCTCGCTTTGCCTATACCTTATTTTTACCACTGATGCGAGCTGATCTGGACTGGTCATATTTAACAGCGGGTAATATGAACACAGGTAATGCCATCGGCTATTTTCTTGGAGCTTTAATTTGTCCGTGGATATTTGATCGATGCCAATTGCGCTATGTGATTTTGGGCGCTGTATTTGTTACGGTATTTTTAGTGGCAACTCTCGGTTTTCTCATCTCCGCCGAAATGATCTTTACGATCCGTTTATTGGTGGGGATAACAAGTGCTTTGATATTTATTTCTGGTGGAATTTTAGCTGCACAATTATCTGAACTCCATCCTAACCAATCAGGATGGATCTTAGGTATTTATTACGGCGGAGTTGGACTAGGTATTTTCTTGGCGAGTATTTTAGTCAATCCAATTGAAATGTTCGCCAGTAAGCAGGGATATAGCCATGCTTGGCAATTTAGTTGGATTGGTATGGCTCTCATTGCATCCTTACTCATGTTGCTCATGATAAAGCCGATTGGTAGCTTTTATATTCTAGAGATTAGTACACCTAAATCAGAAATGATAGCTATTTCTAAAAGTATTTGGATGAACCTCGGATACTTACTTTTTGGTATTGGGCATATTGGTTATATGACCTTTGTGATTGCATTTTTAAAAGAGGTGGGTTTAGAGGCCTCGACTGTAAGCTCTTTTTATGCATTACTAGGACTGTGCTTAATGGTTTCATCACGCTTATGGTCAACCATGCTTGACCGTTATCGAGGTGGCGAGGTATTAGCTGTAGTCAATGGGCTAATGGGTTTAGCCTGCCTCATTCCAGCCTTCATTGTCATTTTATTAGGGCAGGTTGGCCAGAATGATTTGCTGATTGTGATCATCTTTATTTCAGGGATGCTGTTTGGCTTAGCATTTATTACTGCGGTGTCATCTACGACAGCTTTCATTAAGCATAACTATCCAGTTACTCAGTGGAGTGGTGGGATCCGTTTATTTACAATACTTTTTGCTATTGGACAAATGCTTGGTCCATTGATGATTGGCTATATTGCTGATTACGGTGGTGGCTTAGTAGTTGGTTTAATTGTTTCAGGCGTGATCTTATTTTTGGGAAGTTTTTCAGCGCTTCAACAAAGGCCTTTAAAAATTTTAAATATCACTAAACCCTCCAAGTAGATCACTTAAGTCATTCAGAGCTTGATTGCTCATGGGATAATATTCGTATGAAAAATACTACTATTGAACCGCATTCTATTCGTACACGTTTTGCTCCTAGTCCAACTGGATTTATTCATTTGGGTAATTTGCGGAGTGCCTTATATCCTTGGGCGTATGCCCGGTCCAAGCAAGGTGATTTTATTTTGAGGATTGAGGATACGGATTTAGAACGCTCATCAGCAGAGGCTGTAGAAGTCATTTTAGAAGGGATGAAATGGTTAGGTTTAGATATTGATGAGGGTCCTTTTTACCAGATGCAACGGATTGATCGATATCGTGCAGTCATCAAGGACATGCTAGAGCAGGGATTGGCATATTACTGTTATATGAGTGAGGAGGATTTAAATAACTTACGAGAAAAACAGGTTGCTAATAAAGAAAAGCCAAAATATAACGGCACATGGCGTCCTGAGCCGGGCAAGCAATTACCCGTAGTCCCCAGTGGCGTTAAGCCAGTAGTGCGTTTTAAAAATCCCAAAGATGGCAGTGTTATTTGGAAAGATGCTGTGAAGGGCGTGATTGAAATTTCTAATGATGAATTAGATGATTTAGTTATTGCTCGACCGGATGGAACGCCTACGTATAATTTTTGCGTAGTAGTCGATGATTTGGATATGAAAATTTCCCATGTTATTCGTGGGGACGATCATGTCAATAACACTCCAAGGCAGATCAACATTATTCAGGCTTTGGGTGGACTTGTGCCGATTTACGCACATTTACCAACGGTTCTTAATGACCAAGGTGAAAAGTTGAGTAAAAGAAATGGTGCAATGAGTGTTCGGGATTTTCAGAAAGCAGGTTATTTGCCCCAGGCCATACTCAATTACTTAGCTAGATTGGGGTGGTCGCATGGTGATGCTGAAATTTTTTCAAAAGAAGAATTGATTCAGTGGTTTGATCTAGAAAGTTTGGGTAAATCACCTGCGCAGTTTAGTCCAGAAAAATTACTATGGCTTAATCATCATTATATTTCCCATGCCAATAGTATTGAATTAGCGCAAAGTGCTATTCCGTTCGCAAAACTTGCAGGAATTGATTTTGTCGGAGAGGTGGCACTGAATGGCCCCGATTTTGTCAAAGTTGTCGATCTGTTAAAGGCGCGTTCGAATACCATGGTGGAGCTTGCGCAAGCTGCAAAACTTTTCTACATGGCTCCACCACTGCATCAAACGCAATCGAAGGAGTATCAGGATTTAATTACGGATGCTATCAAGCCGGCAATCAGAGATTTGGTTCAAGCTTTGAAAATAAGTGATGGCTCTAAAGAGAGCATCGGAATTGCCATGAAAGATGTTTTGTCTCAACACGGTTTAAAAATGCCAGCCTTAGCGATGCCGGTTCGGTATTTATTATTTTCTACGACCCAGACTCCGGCAATTGATGCGGTTATTTCTATTTTAGGCGTTGATGAGGTTGTCCAGCGCTTAAATGTCTAGCCGTAGTGTAGCTTCTGCCCCTTATGCTGTATGGTCTTTAGGCGATATACATCGTTAAGTTGCAAAAGCCCATGAAAATAAGCTAAAATAGTTGATTATTTTGGTTGCTAATGAAAAAACGAAAACGGTCGTAATTAGATTTTTAGGGATGATCGGGGCTATAGCTCAGCTGGGAGAGCGCTTGCATGGCATGCAAGAGGTCAGCGGTTCGATCCCGCTTAGCTCCACCAGATTTGAGTAATTAAAACAGATGCTAAAATCCAGTACAAAGCGGTTAAATGTTTGATTTCAATAGCTGAAGTGTGGTTTTTAAAGTATTTGGTTGTAGAATGAGTTGCTTTTTTTGTAGTACGTATTTACTAGGTCCCCATCGTCTAGAGGCCTAGGACATCACCCTTTCACGGTGAGTACGGGGGTTCGAATCCCCCTGGGGACGCCAAGTTATAAACTGGAGCGGTAGTTCAGTTGGTTAGAATATCGGCCTGTCACGCCGAGGGTCGCGGGTTCGAGTCCCGTCCGCTCCGCCAA
>RFMZ01000189.1 GCA_009927445.1 Betaproteobacteria bacterium | reverse complement strand
TGCTGAAACAGATTAGATTTAGGGCATTATGAGCGTTTTGTATCTGCCAAAATGCGTAAAAGTAATAACTTTACAACTGGTCAAATTTATGAGTCGGTCATCCGTAAAGAGCGTCGCGGTGAGTATTTGGGTAAGACAGTGCAGGTAATTCCGCATATTACGAATGAAATTTTGACATTTATTGAGCGCGGTGCTGCTGCTAGCCATGATGGGCAGGCTGATGTTGCCATTTGTGAAATCGGTGGGACGGTTGGTGATATTGAATCCTTGCCATTCCTAGAAGCTGCTCGGCAGATGAATCTTCGTAAACCGAGAGGTGACACAGCCTTTATTCATTTGACGCTAGTGCCCTATATTGTTAGTGCTGGAGAGTTAAAAACCAAGCCAACCCAGCACTCAGTCCAAAAGTTACGTGAGATCGGGATTTTACCTACGGCACTTTTATGTAGGGCGGATCGGCCTATTCCGCAGGAAGAGGCCAGTAAGATTTCTTTATTTTCTAATGTCAGAGAAGAGGCCGTCATTTCTGTATGGGATGTGGACACTATTTATAAAATTCCACAGATGTTGCATGAACAAGGGTTAGATCAAATTATTTGTGATGAATTGAATTTACAACTTGCGCCGGCTGATTTAAGTATCTGGAGTAATTTAGTCTTTCGAATGGAAAATCCGAAGCATCACATTATGATTGGAATGGTTGGTAAATACGTTGATTTAACTGAATCGTATAAATCTTTAATTGAGGCCTTAAGACATGCTGGAATACATCATGAGAGTAAGGTCGATATTCGCTACATTGACTCGGAATTATTAGAGCACGGTGACGTTGCCAATTTAGAGGGCTTAGACGCCATTTTAGTGCCTGGCGGTTTTGGAAAAAGGGGTACTGAGGGCAAGATGAAGGCGATTGCCTACGCTAGAATTCAGAAGATCCCTTATTTAGGGATCTGTTTAGGGATGCAATTAGCGGTGATTGAATTTGCGCGCTCTGTTGCTGGCTTTGTGCAGTCCAACAGTACGGAATTTGAACCGAATGTCTTGCACCCTGTGGTCGCATTAATTACTGAGTGGAAAAATCGTGATGGTAAGATTGAACAGCGTTCAGATGGCTCAGATCTTGGCGGCACGATGCGACTTGGGTCGCAGCGTTGTCCGGTTAAAGCCGGTACTTTAGCCAGTCGAATTTATGGCTCAGAGGTGAATGAGAGGCATCGTCATCGATATGAGGTAAACAATGGGTATGTTCCTGATTTAGAAAAGGCAGGATTAATTATTTCTGCCCGAACACCAACAGAGGATTTACCTGAAATGATGGAGTTACCTGAATCGATGCATCCTTGGTTTTTTGGGGTACAGTTTCATCCGGAATTTACTTCGACACCGCGTTATGGGCATCCTTTATTTAATGCATTTATCGAGGCAGCATTAATTCATGCGGGCAAGATTTCTTCAGAAAAGGCTGTGGCATGAACCTTTGTGGCTTCACGATCGGTTTAGACCAACCTTTCTTTTTAATTGCTGGCCCGTGCGTGATTGAGTCAGAGCAGATGGCAATGGATACAGCTGGTCATTTACAAGAAATTACCAAGTTACTACAAATTCCTTTTATTTATAAATCGTCTTTTGATAAAGCGAATCGTTCATCAGGAGATTCCTTTCGGGGGCTTGGGATGGAGCGGGGATTGGAAATTCTTGCCGAGGTGAAAAGTCAGCTTGGCGTTTCGATTTTGACTGACATTCACAGTATTGCAGAGATCAAGCCTGTTTGTGAAGTTGTCGATGTATTACAAACCCCAGCTTTCTTATGCCGACAGACAGATTTTATTCAAGCATGTGCCCAAAGTGGGCGGCCTGTCAATATTAAGAAAGGGCAATTTTTAGCTCCGCATGATATGGTGCATGTCATTAAAAAGGCTAGATCGGCAGCCAAGGCTGTTGGCTTAGAAGAAGATAATTTTATGGCCTGCGAACGTGGTGTCAGCTTTGGTTATAACAATTTAGTATCCGATATGCGAAGTTTGGCGATTATGCGCCAGACACATGCTCCAGTAGTTTTTGATGCGACTCATTCAGTTCAGTTGCCAGGTGGCCAGGGTACAACAAGTGGTGGGCAAAGAGAGTTTGTGCCCGTTTTGGCAAGGGCTGCGATAGCAGTTGGGATTAGCGGTATTTTTATGGAGACGCATCCAGACCCTGCTCAAGCGATGTCCGATGGCCCCAATGCCGTACCACTAAAACAGATGAAGGCTTTATTAGAAACCTTAAAAGAAATTGATCAATTAGTGAAACGACCTGGGATGATGATTGAACATACTTTGGGGTTGTAGGGGTTGATTGTAAAAAATTACATTTTTGAGAGATAGATATGAGTGCAATTGTAGATATTATTGGACGAGAGATTCTCGATTCTCGTGGAAATCCCACCGTAGAGTGTGATGTGTTATTAGAGTCTGGAATTATGGGGCGTGCCGCTGTGCCTTCTGGAGCATCAACAGGCTCACGTGAAGC
>RFMZ01000115.1 GCA_009927445.1 Betaproteobacteria bacterium | reverse complement strand
CCGACATTAATGCTTGGGCCAGCAATAGTTACGCTATTACGATTGTAATAAGACATATATTCTAAAGACGCATAAGTCTCTTTACTGATATTTGCTTGAACACCAGCTCCGAATGAAGGACTGGTACCACTTGCAAATGCACTAGCAAAATTACCGCCAAAACTTGCAGAAGCACTTACAGTTCCATTTGTAGCACCTGCCTTTGCATAAATCGCAAATATATCATTAAGATCAATTTTTGCTTTGCCGTAAATACCATAAGCATTTTGAACTTGAGCTGTAACATATACCGCTCCAACATATCCACTTGAGCTATTTAGATTGCCAGCATACATTCCTTCAATAGCAAAATTTTTGTCAATGTTGTAGCCACCTTTTAAAGATCCCATAGCATTGTTAAAATTTAACGATGGTTCTTTGTAATAAGCCTGAATTAAGCCAGCCTCAACATAAAATCCAGATTCCTTATTATCGGATTGTGCCATTACACCTGTTACAGCAGAAGATAGTAGTGATACTAATAATATCTTTTTCATCATTTGAACTCCCCTTATTTTGATTCTTTATTGTTAAGTAATTACGCTTGACATTCTAGTTATATCGACTACGAAGATGGTGTTGATATGTTGCTTAGTTGGGATTCAATTATTCTTCCCTACTAAATATTTCAGGAAATATTAAATCCAAGCTTTCAGTCATTGCGCCAAATGCATGAATCAATTGGTCAGATGGTTGAATTAATTTCAGGCGAAAATCTGTTGGATGATCTAATAACAATATCCATTGATTTTCAACTAATTTTTTATAGTGATATCTATTTCCCATTTCACTAAAGGCACCACTATTGAATAATTTTTTTACTGTCAACTCCTCATTTGTCGTGTGGTGATGCATAACAACTAGTAGGATCTGATAAGGTATGATTGAGTGACTAATCGGAAGGTATGACGATGTGACTTCTCTTACTTTCATGAGTAAATTGGTTGAAATTTTAATTTTATAATTATTCATCATTTATTGAATGCCATTTAATCCTATAAGTAAATTCATAACAATGTTTAACTACTACAAACAATAGGTATGAATTTCGTTGTCCTTTTGAGCTTATGAAAGTTTTCTATATGCCCATAGTGGGGTCGATCTAGCTCAAAGAATGATCTACTGTATGAAAGAACAGTCGATTATCGAGTACGAACTTTATAGTTAAATTGGTAACTAGAACTATTCAATTTCTAGTGCTAGATTTTTTTGAAAACTATCGAAACTTCCAAAAAATAATCTTACATAAATCATTGTTGACTTTTGTTTTTAATCGGACACAATAAGTGTTCGTCACCAATTATTTAACAAGCTGTTTTATTTAAAAAATACAACGAACTAGTTAAAGATTAGAAAATTTAATTTTTAATTTGTCACGTATTGAAAAAGTAAATTCCAGAAATTTAGTGATGTTAAAGCTTTAGTTAATGGATTTTTGAGAGGAAAGAAAATGGCAGCAGTGATTGGTTTATTCGTGTATTTTAAAAAAAGTAGTAATTTTTTCTAATTTAAAGGTTGCTACTTTTGAAAATTTCTAATTACATTGTTCTATTCTTAATAAGCATATTGATTGCTTGCGGTGGTGGAGGTGGAAGCTCTAGCAGTTCAAGCAGCAGTTCTACAACAACTACCACAATCACCCCCAGTGTCGGCCAATTTATTGATGCGCCTGTTTCTGGTTTAACATATGTTTGTGGCTCTTATTCAGGTACAACTAATGATTTAGGTCAATTCAACTACTCTTCTGACAGTACTTGCTCATTTACTATTGGTAATGTTGTTGTTGGTAGTTTAAGTTCCATCCCCTCAGATGGCATGGTCACACCTCATGACGTTGCTGGAGTGAGCCGAACTGCAGATGATGATCCGAATGTTCAAGCGATTGCTCAATTCTTACAAAGTGTAGGTACGAGTAGTGGTGGAGTAATTACGATTTCATCAACGGTTAGACAGAATCTTCAGAGTGCGCCTACAAATACGGCTATTTTTACGAGTACAGGTCCCCTCTCTCAGTCAGCTTTGAGTAATTTAGTCTTCATTGGAGCACCTACTAAAACCTTAATAGATTCTTCAGTTGCAAAGACAGCAATGAAAACTGATATTCAACAAAAGGGTATTAATACCTCCATCGGAGTTGTAAAGTCTGGAACTCCTGCAAAAATGAGTGCTGTAACTGTGAGTTCTGCATTAACTTCCATACCTCAAGGACTTTCAACACAGTTAGCCGCTAGCGGTAACTTTACAGATGGGACTACATCTGTAATCACGAACTCAGTCACTTGGACATCATCTAATACAGCAGTTGCTACAGTGAACTCCAGAGGGCTAGTTACGGCAGTTTCAACTGGAACCACAACGATTACAGCAAGAACTACAGAAGGCTTTATCAATACGCTTTTAATTACCGTCACTCCAGCAACTTTGACATCTATTGCTGTGACGCCCGCCACTTCAAATATAGCTAGAGGATTAACCCAGCAAATGGTTGCTACAGGTACTTACTCTGATGGCACCTCCGCTGTTATTTCAGCTAGTACAGTAACTTGGACTAGCTCTAGTTCGGCTATAGCCACAATTTCATCAAGTGGTGTTGTGATGGGGGTTGCTCTTGGAAGTACGACAATAAATGCGACTGTAGGCTCAGTTTCTGCTTCAACTCCGCTTGCTGTTTCTAAAACAATACAGTCTATTGCCGTAACTACAGCTAATTCAGTTACTTCATTACCAATAGGTATAGCAGTTCAGTTAACTGCTACAGGAACACTATCAGACGGTAGTACAGTAAATCTATCAAATTTAGTCACTTGGGTAGCCAATAGTAATGCTACTGTTTCTTCTACTGGCCTCTTCACAGGGATTACAGCTAGTACAGTCGTACCAGTAACCGCCGCTTATGTAGGTGTGACGAGTTCAGCGAGGTCTATAACGCTGACTAATCCAACATTACTCTCGATTGCTATTACAGCTACAACCAGCTCTACAGCCCCTACGGCATCACAAGCCCCAGCAGGTTATGCACAAAATTTAATAGCTACAGGAACATATTCAAACGGCACTACTCAGATAATAACTACGAGTCTTACTTGGTCATCTGCAACACAAATTGTCGCTACGGTTACTTCGGGCAGTGCTGGGGGTCGGGTAACGGGAGTTACTGCAGGCACCTCTGTTATTACAGCAACTGATTCAACTAGTGGCGTTTCTAAAGCCGTCATCTTTACAGTTATAGCCCCTGTTTTAGTATCTATTAACGTTAGCTCTCCTTCAACAACTAACGAAGTTGGAACAACAGTAACCCTAACAGCAACAGGAACTTATTCAAATGGTTCAACTAGAGACCTAACATCATCGGTGACTTGGTCTTCCTCTAGTGGCTCTGGAACCATTTCTTCAAGTGGGGTTTTAACAGGCATTACCTCTGGAAATACAAATATTACTGCATCACTGTCTGGAATTAGTAGCAGTTCTTCCCTAATTACTATTGTTAATACCGATCCATTATTTCCTTATCAATGGCATTTAAAAAATGTTGGAGCATCTGCTTTTTCTTCAACATTTCCAGTAGCAGGTAATGACATGAATGTTAGTGGAGCATGGGCTGCAGGATACACGGGTAGAGGCATCAAAGTAGCGGTCGTAGATAGTGGATTAGAAATAGCTCACGAGGATTTAAGTGCTAATGTTGACCAAGCGAAATCGTTTAATTTTTTAACAGGTACTAATAATCCAACACCAAGCGTAACAGGAGAAGACCACGGTACTCAAGTTGCAGGAATAATTAGTGCAGTTGCCTTTAATGGAAAAGGTGGTCGAGGAGTTGCTTATAACTCTACATTAAGAGGATATAACTTGATAGCGAGTGGTGTTAATTATATAAATAATTATAGTAATGCTTTAGGAGGAGCTACATATTCAGCTGACAATGATATCTTTAATGAAAGCTTTGGAGCAGGAGGGTCTCAAGGCTCATCATTAGATACAACAAATCAAACTGAAGAAGCTGTCTTAGCTAAAACAATTACGCTTCGAAATGGCAAAGGCGCAGTTGTGGTTCAGTCTGCAGGTAATAACTTTCTATCAGCTGGCTACAGTCTATTTTATTGTACTCTGGCAATTTTTTATAAAGTTAGTTGTGGCAATCCAGTAGCAGATAGCAGAAAATCAAATTATAGGACAATTGTTGTTGGTGCTTTTAATGCCGATGGAGTTAAATCCTCATATAGCACTGCTGGTTCTTCACTTTGGGTGTCTGCACCAGGCGGGGAATTTGGGGTTAATAATTCCTATTTGCCAAATCAGTCCACGACGGCGTATAAGCCTGCAATTATCACAACGAGTCTAACTGGATGTGGTAACGCTGACGCAAATGGTTTTAGTACCAAAATATTAAATAGCCTAAACTCATTAGGACAAAATTCCTTCGCAACCAGTTGCCAATATACAGCATTAATGAATGGTACAAGTTCAGCAGCCCCAAATGTGTCTGGCGTAGTTGCACTAATGTTGGAAGCAAATCCGAATCTTGGTTATCGAGATGTGAAGTATATTCTAGCCAAAACGGCAAAAAAAATAGACCCAACGAATACTGGCGTTTCCTCTACAACTATTATTACAGGCCAAAATATAGTTCTTGA
>RFMZ01000224.1 GCA_009927445.1 Betaproteobacteria bacterium | reverse complement strand
AAGAATGTACACCATTTATTTAACTAATGTGCTATATTTTTAAAAATAATAGCATAACAAATTAAGAGACAAAAATGTATAAATTAAGTCTAATTGTTAATGGTAAAAATGTAGATTTAGAAGTCGAAGGTCGAACTCTTCTTGTTCAGGTTCTTCGCAATCACATTAGACTGACTGGAACTCATGTTGGATGTGATACGAGTCAATGTGGGGCTTGTACCGTTCATCTTGAAGGTGTCGCAGTTAAATCATGTAGTGTACTTGCGTTATCTTGTAATGGGATGGCCGTTACGACAATAGAAGGTATTTCACTTAAAGGAGAGCTTCATCCTTTACAAGAAGCCTTTCGGGAAAATCATGGATTGCAATGTGGCTTTTGTACACCAGGCATGGTCATGTCTTCTCTAGACATGATTAGGAGAATTGGTTCTGATTTAGATGAGAAAACCATTCGTGAGCAGTTGGAAGGAAATATCTGTAGATGTACAGGCTATCATAATATCGTTAAAGCTATACAAGAAGGATCAAATACTTTAGCTTCTCAGAAGCCTTTGGATTCTTAAACCTTTTAAGAACATTAAACTATTATTTATAACCAATCAAACTGCTTTTTCTAAGAATCAATTTATGTATAAATTTGAATTTTTTAAACCTGTCGATCTTCACGAAGCAGAACGATTAGTGGCTACAAATGCTGAGTATAAGTTTTTAGCAGGTGGTATGAGCTTAGTTCCGTCCCTGAAAATGCGACTTTCGAAGGTTGCTGGACTCGTTGATCTTGGAGATATAGATTCGCTAAAAGGTATTAGATTGGAAGATAACAATCTTATTATTGGTGCTATGACTTCACACGAGACTGTTGCCTCCTCTGAATTAGTCAAAAAGGCTATTCCTGCATTATCTTGGCTAGCTGGTGGAATAGGAGATCCTATGGTGAGAAATAGGGGTACTATTGGCGGCTCAATTGCAAATGCAGACCCTGCGGCTGATTATCCAGCAGGTGTTCTTGGTTTAAAAGCATCTGTTATTACAAATAAGAGAGAGATTAATGCAGATGATTTTTTTGTTGGTTTGTATCAGACAGCTCTATATTCTGAAGAAATTATTACTGCCATCCGATTTCCCATTCCTGAGTGCGCTGGTTATGTGAAATTGCGAAATCCTGCATCTCGGTTTGCTGTTATAGCTATTATGGTAGCCAAAACATTTGATGGGGTTAGAGTTGCACTTACTGGAGCAGGTTCTCACGTATTCAGAATTTCAGAGGCTGAGGCAATTCTTACAAAAAATTTCTCTCCTACGGCTCTTAATTCATTCTATATCCGCTCTGAAGAACTAAATTCTGATATTCATGCGAGCGCTGAATATCGTGCTCATTGTTTTAAATCTATTGCTTCAAGAGCTATTTCAATCTCTCTTAGTGAAACTGGAAATAAAAAGTTATCATGAAAGAATCAGCAATAAAAAAAATAGGAATTGGCGCGTCTACACCTCGTAAAGAAGATTACCGCTTATTGACCGGACAGGGTCAATTCTCTGATGATTATTATCTTGAGGGACAGGTCTACGCAATAATGGTACGTTCACCGCACTCCCATGCCAAGATTGTTTCTATAAATACCTCAGTAGCAAAGAAACTTCCAGGAGTGCTGGCGGTTCTTATTGGACAGGATATGATGGATGATGGCCTTAAGAATATTCCTCATACTCCTTTTGGATTGGGTACTGCAGATATCTCGATTGAAAATCAAGATGGAACTCCTATCCGGATTTCTCCACATTATTCGATTGCTCTTGAGCGAGTTCGTTATGTCGGAGAGGTTGTTGCAGTAGTTGTTGCTAACTCTGTAGAAATTGCTAAAGACGGTGTGGAATTAGTTGAAGTCGAATATGATATTTTACAATCCGTTACAAATACAAGTGAAGCTGCAGAGCCGAGCGCTCCTTTACTTTGGGACCAATTTGACTCTAATGTGTGTCTTGATGCAGTTCTTGGAGACTCAATAAAAGCAGCGAAAATTTTTGATCACGCTGAATATGTTGTTAAGTTTGATACAGTAGTTCAGCGTGTCACTGCCGTACCAATGGAGCCACGATCTTCACTTGCTAAATATGACCCAAATACAAACAAATATATTGTTTATACATGTAGTAGTGGTGCCGTAAGAGTTAAAAATGACCTAGCTATCGTACTAGGTGTCCCACCCGATTGTGTAAGAGTTGTAACTGGGGATGTTGGAGGGCATTTTGGGGCTCGTGGAATGTTAGATGCAGAATGTGTGATCGTTACTTGGGCTGCTCGAAAGACTGGACGGCCTGTCAAATGGACAAGTGATCGAAGTGAAGGATTTCTAAGTGATTATCAAGGAAGGGATTTGACTGTCTCTGTAGAATTGGCATTAGATAATGTTGGAAATTTTTTAGCTATGCGTGGCAAAAATATTAGTAATTTAGGAGCCTATACTGTAAGTTTCCAACCTCTCCAAAAGGGTGTTGAAATCATGACTAGTGTATATCAAATACCTGTCGTTGACTTCCATGTACAAGCAGTTATTAGTAATACGCCACCGACTAGACCCTATCGAAGTGCTGGTAGGCCAGAGGTAATGTATGTAATGGAACGTCTCATAGACCTTGCTGCATTTGATTATGGATTCGATCGAGTAGATCTCAGGCGACGTAATTTAATACCTCCAGAAAGGCTGCCTTTTAAAAACCCTTTTGGAATGATTTATGACAATGGTCGCTATCAGGAAGCGATGGATTTAGCATTGCGCATGAGTGATTGGGATAATTTTGAAAACCGCCGTCAGGAGGCCGTTACTCGAGGTAAATGTCTTGGCATTGGAGTATCAAATTACATAGATACTGGAACTGGGGCTCCAAGAGAACGGGCAGAGATAAAAGTACAAGCAGATGGGAATGTGGATGTGATTATTGGAACGGTATCTACGGGTCAGGGTCATGAAACTAGCTTTGCACAGTTACTTACAGAGTGGCTTAATGTACCCATCGACAATGTTCGCATTCTGACTGGTGATACAGCATTTGTTAAGGTTGGTGGAGGGACTCATTCTGGCCGTGGTATGAGAATGGCATCTATAGTAATCTGGAATTGTGTCCAAGAGATTATCGATAAAGGACGGAAAATTACTTCCTTAACTATAAACTGTAATTTAGATGACGTTATTTTTGAAGATGGGCGTTTTATATGTAAAGAAACAGAACAATCAATTTCCTTGTTCGAGTTAGCAGCAGCCTTTGAATTAAGAAAAGATTGGCCAAATGATCTGAAGGATGGATTGTTTAGCATCTCTGATATTACAAATAATACTCCAGCATTTTCTTATGGAAGTCATGTGTGTGAAGTAGAAATAGACCCTGATCTTGGGACTTTAATAATTTCTGGATACACTGCTGTCGATGATGTGGGGCTAGCAATCAATCCTATGATTGTGGATGGACAAACACATGGCGGTATTGTTCAAGGTGTTGGTCAAGCCTTAATGGAACAATGCTTTTATGACTCGGTAACTGGGCAACTTTTATCTGGATCTCTTATGGATTATGCTATTCCAAGGGCAGATTCTTTTCCATTTTTCACAACAGCAATTAGCGAAGTAGCTAGTATTAGTCATCCAATTGGTGTTCGCCCTGGTGGGGAGGGTGGAACAACACCAGCTCTAGGAGTCGTAATTAATGCTATTACTCATGCACTTTCTGGATATGGGGTTAGACATGTTGAGATGCCAGCTACTCCTGAGCGAATCGTAAAGGCAATTTATCGAAAGTAAATACTAACCGGCAGATAATGACTTCAGCAGCGTAAAAGCTAACTTAAAAATAGGATCAAAAAAAATGCCTTATACAACAAGTAAAATTTACTTCGAAGTTATTGATGCTGTTTCCTCGGTTATACCAAATCCCGAGACCATCATCTTTAATCATGGTATTGGAGCTGATCCTGGTATCTGGCAGGGTTGGTTTTCTTCACTAGTTGATCGCTATCGGATAATAACTTTTGATCTCAGAGGATATGGTCGATCTCAGTTTTTACCAAAAGAATTTGAATGGAGTCTTGATCAGTTGGCGCGAGATGTAATCGATGTTGCTGATGCAGCAGAAATAAAAAAAATACACTTAGTAGGAGAGTCTATAGGTGGTACTATCGCACTTAATTGTGGGATAAGATTTCCTGAGCGGTTCTCAAGCATAACCATTAGTAATGGTGGGCATGTTGGCGCTTCGATTAATCGTGTTGAGGCTTGGGATTCAATTATTAAGTTAAAAGGTATTAAGGCTTGGTCTGACGACTTTATGGTACAGCGGTTTTACGACAATACGTTAACAGATTCACAATGGGATTGGTATTCTAGTATTCAAGAAAAATGGACGCGAGATTCCATCATGAACCCATTAAGAGTTCTTGTAGGTACGGATCTTCGTCCTGAATTAACTAAGATAATGTGCCCTACACTAATTCTTCATCCTGATAATAGCCCTTTTATCCCTGTTGAAGTAGCTGTTGATCTTTACCGAAGACTTTCAAATGTGCAATTACAGGTTTTTGCAAAAGCTCGCCATGGACTGCCTTTTTCTCATGCGAGATCATGCTCAGATGTGCTGAGACAATTTCTTACTAGTCTTTCTAAATAATACTAAATAGGGAATATTTTATTTAACTTATAGGGGTCGCTATGAAATATTTACATACTTTCTTTTTATTCGTTTGTGTTTGCTTTTCCTCTTTGAATTTATCACTCGCCCAGCAATCCTATCCAAATCGTACAATTGTAATTGTGGTTCCTTATGCAGCTGGAGGTTATTACGACTCTATAGCAAGGGCTGTAGCGCCGCGTTTATCAGAGACTTTAGGTCAACCAGTCATTGTTGAAAACAAAGCTGGCGCAAGTGGTATTATAGGCACTGACTATGTTGCTAAGTCTGCTTCAAATGGCTACACAATAATGGTTGGTGGAATTGGACCTCATTCCATTAACCCAAGTCTCTTTAGTAAACTGCCCTATGATCCTGTTAAAGATTTTTCACCAATAATACTTGCTGCTACATCTCCTAATATTTTGGTTGTGCCGTCTAATTCACCTCACAAAACATTAGCAGATCTTCTAGGTATGGCAAATTCTAAGCCTGGTACTTTAAACTATGGTTCTGCAGGTGCCGGTACTTCAGCTCATCTTGCTGCAGAAATGTTTGGCTCTGCTGCCAAAGTTAAGATTAACCATATACCTTACAAAGGAAGTGGACCAGCCGTTCTTGCAATTTTAGCGGGAGAGACTGATATGTTATTTGGAACAGCCACGGATGTCTTTCAACATATTAAGGCAGGTAAATTGCGTGCACTTGCAGTTACAAGTGCTGACCGAATACCTGCTTTTCCTGAAACTCCTTCTTTAGGGGAGGCCGGGATTCAAAATGCTGTAGCAGCGGGCTGGTATGGGTTCTTTGCGCCAGCTGGTACTTCAACAGAAATAGTCACCGTTTTAAATACTTCGATCAACAAAATTCTTCAAATACCAGCAATCAAATCTCAACTCTCGGTTCAAGGCACTGCAGAAATAATTGGAGGATCACCAGAGTTTCTAGCGCGGTTCCTTCAATCTGAAATAATAAAATGGGGTGAGGTTGTTAAAAAATCTGGGGCTAAGGCTGATTAGCAGAAATTAAGTTAATCCAATATTTACTTTGTCCAGGTCGATTCTGCTGCATTTGCTCGGCAACCGACAAGAGACGGAAGTTTATTTTTTATTAGAGTTTAATTAGATGCAATTATCACTAAAATTAGGCAACTGGGCTTATGTTTAATCAACAAAATATTACGGATGAATCTAGACTAATTTCCCAAAAAAACATTGGCCATTATGATCAAAACGCTGTTGCATATGACGAGGGTACACAAGGCCATGATGTCATTCAAAATATCGATGCTCTATTACGAGCTATCAAGACTGAGCCCCCATTTCATCTTTTAGATTTTGGATGTGGCCCCGGTAGAGACTTACAAACCCTCACTAAGCTTGGTCATGTAGCTATTGGCCTTGAAGGTAGCCAGCAAGCTGCACAAATAGCTAGAATGAAAAGTGGTTGCGAAGTCTTAGTTCAGGATTTTTTTAACTTATCTTTACCCGATAATACTTTTGATGGTGTTTTTGCTAATGCTTCACTATTTCATATTCCAAATAAGCTACTGTCCAAGGTACTAGGTAATTTGTGGGCATGCTTAAAACCCAATGGCATTCTTTTTATCTCAAATCCTCGTGGTAATAACAAAGAAAGCTGGAACGGAGATCGCTTTGGTTCGTATCACGATCTAGAAGGCTGGAGATCTTTTATGACCAATGCTCAGTTTTCTGAAATTGAATATTATTACAGGCCAAGTGGGCTGCCATTAGAGCAACAGCCTTGGCTAGTAGTGTTTGGAAAAAGTAAAGAAAATAATGAGCGTAATTTCTTTTAGTCATAAATTTCTCCAAAAAAACAGCTTGAGGACTGGTTTGTAAAAGCTAGAGATGATTGATCCCAATGTTTTAGTAAAAGGGGATCGAGGAATCTTAATATCCTACTTGTTAGACTATTTTCCTTTTGTCGGCGGGATGAGATAATCACTTGACAAAACGTACGCTTTTACGTACTATATTGAAAAGGAGTCAATATCATGAATACCGTTACCGCAAGCCAAGCCCGAGCAGGCCTCTATCGTTTGATTGATCAGACAGCAGAGACACACAAGCCAGTAGTCATCTCTGGTAAGCGGTCAAATGCCGTTTTGGTTTCCGAAGAAGACTGGAGTGCCATCCAAGAAACTTTGTTCCTATTGGCAATTCCTGGGATGCGTGAGTCGATTAAAGATGCTATGTCTGAGCCTATCGCTAAAAGTAAAAAGGCGTTGAAATGGTAGCTTGGAATTTGGTCTATTCTAAATACGCTATCAAAGATGCTAAAAAACTATCTGCCGCAGGTCTTAAAGATAAAGCACAGGCATTGCTAGATATTTTGGAAGTAGATCCTCTCCAAAATCCACCGCCTTATGAGAAATTAGTCGGTGACTTAAAAGGGGCTTACTCACGCAGAATTAATATTCATCATCGCTTGGTTTATGAAATCTTTCATAAAGAAAAGACAGTTCGTATCTTAAGAATGTGGACTCACTACGAATAAAGTGGGTACCCAATTAGTCTAGACATAACTTACTTAACTCTCTCGTCGCTGCTGGGTCAAACTCAATCTGCTAAGCCAAGCTCTCCCTCTAATTGGCTTAATTTAATTGTTTTAGTTTTTCCACTTTTAATTTTGTCAAGTCTCTTTTCTGCTAGATATAAATCTTCTAGATCGTTAATATGTTCTAGGATCGCCTCGCGGGCATAGAAATTTTTAGTACGTCCTGTTTTATTGGCTAAGGCACAAAGTCGTAATTCAATTTCTTTAGGTAGTCTAATCGTTAGCATAAAGCTTCTTTTATTCGATATACAACTATAGCAAATTATTACTATACATGGATTGAAAAATAGGGCTATTGAAGTCTAACTTTACTAAAGGCTCAGGCTTTGCGTTTTGCAACGTTTGCTTTGGTCATTTTTAATTTAGAAAGATCATTGGCCCGAGATGGTGTTTTTTTTCCCAATCCAAAGCATCAGATAGGTTCTTTTTTAGTTTTGGCGTATGCATCCACTGCTCATTATCAGGTATCACGGTGGCTGTGCGAATCACTCAAACAACTGATTCAGACATTTCAACCAAAACCTGACGACCTGCATACTCTTTACCAAGCGAAATCCGTCCACATGCTCCAATAGATTTAATAACTTGTTGATCTAGTAATGCTCCAATCTTACTAGCCCGTATTCGTACTGCATGCTTACATTAAAGTATGATCTTAAGAAATTGATTTAAACATCCGATACAAGAGAAGTAATCGTTACTTAAAGTAACACTTGCATGCATCTTTTCTACGTAGCCATTTAATTTGCAAATTAAACCTGAACAGTCATTTTTAAACCCAGCGCATGAATAACCTTTGCGATAGTATCAAATCGTGGTTGAGATCCTTCAGACAATGCTTTGTAAAGACTTTCACGACCCAACCCAGACTCTTTAGCAACTGTAGCCATTCCTTTTGCCTTGGCTATGTGGCCAAGTGCCCTAATGAGCTCATCATTGTCACCATCCTCTAATACTTGTGACAAGTACTCAGCCATGGATTGTTCGCTATCTAGATGGCGTGTGATATCAAAGACTTTTAGTTTTTGTATTTTTTTCATGTTTAAACCCCCTTAGCTAACTCAATAGCTTTTTTAATATCCGATTGTTGCGTGCTTTTTATTCCCCCAGCCAATAAAATGACAATGACTTTATCGCGACGCGTGAAGTAAATCCGATAACCAGCTCCGACATCAACTCTCATCTCTGAAATGCCATTACCCAAGGTTTTGACATCACCTAAATTCCCATACTCGGCTCTTTCAATGCGACGAGCAATAGCAATTTTGGCTTTGAGATCTTTAATTAATTCGTGCCACTTTTCAAATGAATCTGTTTGCTGAACAATGTATGACATCTTCTTATTGTATCTAACTAGATACAAAAGTCAACCGTTATTTTATGACAATTGATAAATTAGTATTGAATACCTGAGAACCTTCTAAAGGTTCTTAAACAGTTCATAGTCGAACTATTTAATCGATGAATACTAATAAAAATGGTGATAGCGCTTATGTCAAAGAGTTGATTAAGCAGATGAATTAAATATTTAAATAGTAAAGGGATTAATTTAATTAACTTTACCTGGTATTTTATGAAGCTCAACCCATTCAATTGCTTTGTTAGACTTCAGGAGGTTAAATAAATTTACTAGTTCAGTGGGTGAGCTGGTATTCAAAACATAATTGTAAGGACTAATAATTAGCTTACTTCTTAAAGAGATAGTGCTTGGAATTGAAGATAAATTATTACCAGGTAAAAGTTTAAAACTTATACTACCTGTAAGGAATACATAAGCTTGTTGTGTATGGTCATAGGCCACTCCAAATAGATCCTGTGAGTATATCGATTCAGAATTAAGAAGTTGATAAGTACCATTAATCTGTTTTAACGCTCTAACATTAGATAAGATTTCTATTTGTCTAACGCCTTCTTGAATAACCATTGCTGAATCTTGTACCGCTTTAGCTTGAATGGGATTTGTTGGGAGATTAATTTGCGCAAACGATTGGTGTGTATACAAAAATAATAGTATTATAAAAAGTACTTTTTTCATGATTTTATTTTAATTTCCCATAATTGATAAAGTTTGAATATTAGTTAAAGAAAAAGTTGTTGTCCCACTACAATAATTCAATAATCGCAGAGTCCAGTTACCCGCCGCAGGCTCACCATAAAATGCATTTGAAATTAGTCTTGCGTTTGATATTGAAGTTTGATAACTAAGTCCATTAGCGGAGTAGCCATTTGCAAAGTTTAAAAGTATTGATTTTGTGCCTGATGGCGAAGTTAATTCAAACTGATTACAGGTTAGACCTGGAGTAACGCTAAGATTTATGCCTAAAGTTACGTGCTCAACTTTACTAAAACTTGGGCTCATAGCAAAAGTCATCGTAACGCCAGTTGTATTAATGGGGACTGTTACATTTGAAGTAAATTGTAAAGATTTACTTGTGGTTTGAATAGTTGGCAAATAAGTAGAATATGTTTTCGCCATATTTACAGCAGCTGTTGCATCAACAGCTCCAAAGCCGTACCATGTTGAAAACCAATAGTCGGCTGCATTTTTCACCCATCCTTG
>RFMZ01000270.1 GCA_009927445.1 Betaproteobacteria bacterium | reverse complement strand
AGTGGTAGCTTCGGTATTACCAAGAAAATTGATCCAAAACCTTCCTGGTTGTTGGCAGAATTATTTAATTCTACAAATAGCTCAATTGATATTGTGTTTATGGATTCGCAATTTTCACTTCAGGGCGATGTTGGCGATTCCTATACACGATGGGCTGCCAGAAGAGAGCTTGTGCATATCGAGCGTATAAAAACGGTGATTAACTTTTATAAAGTAATGACTTCAAAGCCAATTTTTTTAATAGGGCATAGTAACGGTAGTTTGAGTATTGCAGAATTCCTGAACCAGTCTTCTGATCATCATCAATTGATTTCTGGAGTAATCTTAAGCGGTAGCCGGAATGAGACGGAGTTAAAGCAAAAGATTTCGTTACCTGTATTAATCTTGCACCATAAAAGTGATCCAAATCGTTGGACTACACCTTCTGCCGCTGAAAATTTGTTTTTACAAGTACAGCAAAGGAGTTCATCGATTACGGAACTTCATTGGGTAGTGGGTGGCAAAGATGTAACTTGGGGTGACCCAACTTATACTGGGCGTCATATGTATAACGAAGCCTTAGGTGAAGCAGCAAAAAATATTCAACAGTTTCTTGAAAAAGTAAATGCTAATTAAGTATTCATGATTCAAAGCTTTTTTTCGGGCTTCTATGGTCAAACTTATTAGGGTGATTTAATGCCAAAACAAATTTTCATCATATTATTATTTACTCTGTTTCAAATACATAGTGGGGTCATTGCTCAAGGGATTGCTGAGCACAAGTTACGAACCTCGCCATTTGGTATTCAAGCAATGGCTCAGATTCCAGCGGGTGAGTTTACGATGGGCTCGAACCATGGGCCTGATGACGAAAAACCTGCTCACCGAATTTTTTTATCTAGTTATTCGATAGATCAATACCCCGTTACAAATTTTCAATTTGCCCAATTTTTAAATGTAGTTGGCCTTCGTAATACAAATAATGAGCGTCTATTTGATGATGACGATAATGACGCTAGGATTCATTTCAAAGATCGTCTTTGGCAAGCAGATATTGGTTTTGAAGATCATCCTGTAGTTGAAGTTTCATGGGTTGGTGCGCGTGATTATTGCTTATGGTCTGGTAAAAAATTACCTACTGAGGCGCAGTGGGAAAAGGCTGCGCGCGGCACTGATGAGCGCAAGTTTCCTTGGGGTAATAAGGCACCCACAGCGCCGACTACCCTTTACGCTCAATACGCGGCCCGTTTTAATGACACAGTTCCAGTGACAATTTCAACCAAAGGGGCTAGTCCATATGGAGTAATGGATCTCGTTGGTAATGCTTGGGAATGGGTTCTAGTGCCTATAAACCTTACCCATTTAACTCAAATGATGGACGTGAAAATCCTCAAGCGGGTCCAGTCAGGGCAACTCGAGGTGGTGGACATGACTCACCCTTGTCAGAAATAACGACTACCCAACGAGGTAAAAACTTATCTCGTAATCCGGCGGCTGGGCACCATAACATTGCGTTTCGGTGCGCCAAGTAGATTACCCTGGTAAAGGCTATGTTATTTGAAAATAATAGCGCTCTTTCGGAAGGAGCTCATTATGCAGAATAGGATATAGTTTGGAGTATGACAAATACATCCAAACCTATAAAAAAAGATTCATCCGCTCATGTGACTCATGGGAACACTCTAGATCCGAATCAATCGGGATTACGACAAGGACTTCCGATCTACGGCGATAAGGATTTTTCATTATTTTTACGAAAGGCCTTTATTAAGGGGGCAGGCTATACAGATTCAGCTCTCGAGAGGCCAGTAATTGGGATAGCTAATACCGGTAGTTCATATAATCCCTGTCACGGTAATATGCCGCAGCTTATAGAGGCTGTAAAAAGAGGCATTATGCTTGCCGGTGGTTTACCCATGGAGTTTCCTACAATCTCTTTGCATGAGAGTTTTGCTACCCCTACTAGTATGTACTTGCGTAATTTGATGTCAATGGATACTGAGGAGATGTTACGAGCGCAGCCGATGGATGCGGTCGTATTAATAGGTGGTTGTGATAAGACTGTGCCGGCGCAATTAATGGGTGCAGCCTCAGCTGGACTGCCAGCAATTCAGCTCATTACAGGTTCGATGCTCACAGGCTCACACCGCAGTGAGCGGGTTGGGGCTTGCACTGATTGTCGGCGTTATTGGGCGAAATATCGGGCTGGTGAGATTGATGAAGAACAAAAAAATGAGGTTAATAACCAATTAGTCGCTAGTGTTGGTACTTGCTCTGTGATGGGCACAGCTAGTACGATGGCTTGTATTGCAGAGGCTTTAGGAATGACTGTTCCTGGCGGTGCTTCACCGCCGGCAGTGACCGCGGATCGTATTCGGGTTGCAGAAGAAACTGGTCGACGCGCTGTCCAAATGGCGCATGATCGACTGACCATTGACCAAATCTTAACAGCGGATGCTTTTGAAAACGCGATGCGTGTTTTGCTGCGATTGGTGGTTCAACCAACGGTATCGTTCATTTAACGGCAATTGCCGGACGAGTTGGTTTAGAAATTGATTTAAATGCCCTTGATCAGATGGGTAATGAGACGCCCGTACTCCTTGATTTAAAACCATCTGGCCAGCACTATATGGAGCACTTCCATGATGCTGGAGGCATGGCCACACTTTTACGTGAACTAAAACCACTCTTAAAACTCAATGCCATGACGGTTACAGGTAGGACTTTGGGAGAGGAAATCGACGCTGCCGGCCCTGGCTTTGTTCAAGACGTTGTAAGACCATTTTCTAAGCCCATTTATCCGCGGGGTAGTATTGCCATTTTGTATGGCAATTTAGCTCCTGGCGGAGCAGTTATTAAACAGTCAGCTGCTGATGAGCGTTTAATGGAGCATATTGGTAGGGCTATTGTTTTTGAAAATACAGAAGATTTAGTGAATCGAATCGACTCAGAGGATTTAGACGTAAACGCGGACGATATTTTAGTCCTCAAACAGATTGGCCCCAAAGGCGCACCTGGAATGCCAGAGGCTGGTTACATGCCTATTCCAAAGAAGCTAGCACGAGCTGGAGTCAAAGATATGGTTCGTATCTCCGATGGGCGGATGTCGGGAACTGCATTTGGAACAATTGTTTTACACATTACTCCGGAATCTGCAATTGGTGGTCCATTAGCATATGTAGAAGAGGGTGACCAAATTCAATTAAGTGTTAAAAATCGTCAAATCAGTTTGCTGATTTCTGAAGATGAATTAGCAAAAAGAATGCAGGCAAGGCCAATTAGTCCACCTAAAGCCGAGCGTGGTTACCATAAATTATTTTTAGATACAGTGACCCAAGCTGATCAAGGCGTTGATTTTGATTTTTTGCGCGCAGTCAATATGACGGGTAAAACACCACGTTCAAAGTAGCAATCCTGCTAGTTTGTGTGTTGTAAAAAATACTGCTTCACTTTCAGATAAGATTGATCGTGAAGTAGCATACCTAGAATCATTGCAATCACAAATACCAGGGCTTTCATATAACCTGCACCTAAGGCTACTAAGGCTGGGCCTGGACAAAAACCTGCGATAGCCCAACCGGCTCCAAAAATTATGTTGCCGATAATCAGTTCTGCATGAATATGTGTTTTCCCAGGCAGATCAAGGTGGCTGCCAAAGGCAGTTTTATGATGCTTTTCGATCCAATAAAATCCAAGTGTAGTAACTGGGATAGCACCTAGCATGACCAGTAGAAGACTAGGATTCCATAATGAGGCGATATCTAAAAATTGAATGACATTTTGAGGATTACTCATTCCTGAAATAATTAATCCCAGTCCAAATACGAGTCCAGAGGCAAAGACAATAATAAGTTGCATAGTTTAGATTCCGTGAAAGAAAAGATACGCGCACAAAAATCCACTTAGCATAAAGCTCAGAGTAGCGATGAGTGATCTGATAGATAATCGACTGATTCCGCAAACTGCGTGGCCACTTGTGCAACCAGAGCCCATGCGTGTCCCAAAACCTACTAATAATCCAGCAAAAATTAAGGTACTGTAGTTTGATTCAATTTGTAAAATCGGCATCAAAAAGCCGATGTTATAAACCCAACTGGAGAGCAAAATACCCGCTATAAAAAAAATGCGCCAGCGCAAGTGTCCCTGAGGAGTGGACTGCCACTGCATCATCGACCCTAAAATCCCACTAATGCCGAGGATTCTTCCTTGAAAAAAAAGTAAACTAATCGCAGAGAGTGCTATTAACACCCCACCAATCAAAGAAGCGACGGGGGTAAATTGATGCCAAGCGATATCAATGATCATGATATGAGGTTCCAAAAAATGATTAATTTAAAGAGTAGAGCTTTCAAAAATGGGCTGCTATTTAAGAAGAAAAAGTTTGATAAAACATACTCATGGCGACACCAAATGTAAATATTGCAAATATTTGCAATATACGAGGCCCTGAGATTTTCGTCTCGAGTAATTTTCCACCAATGAGTCCAACAACAGATCCCCCGATAAAGGGCATTGCTAGCACCCAAGACATGGTTCCATAGGCCGTAGCTAGGACGGCATTGCCGGTTGAGATGATGGCTAAAACACCCAATGAAGTTGCCACTATGGATTGCACCGGAAGATCAGTGAACTTACGTAGCGCTGGAACCAGAATAAATCCTCCACCAACACCTAATAGACCAGATAAAAATCCTGTGACAGAACCTGAGAGCATCAGATAACGAGCGCAAGGAACTGTCCAAATTAATTTTCCGATAGACTGATCCAGTTGGCAGGGGGGCGCGACTTTTTCAGGAGGTGTTTTACCTAATAAATCATTCCGCGCTTGGATAAATAAACGGCTAGAAACAATCATTAATACCAAGCTAAACAAAAGGCTCAAAGGTTGATTTGGAAGCTGGTGGGCTAGCCATATTCCTAATGGGGAGAGTATTAAGCCAAAACTGGCCATTAATAGTGCAGCTTTGTAGCGCAATATTTTCTTTCGAAGACCAATGATTGCTCCAAGACTTGCAGAAATTGCGATCGTCACCATGGCTATTGGGCTAGCTTCAACGATTGTTAGACCAAGGCCGATGACTAAAAAAGGCACTGATAAGATACCGCCTCCGGCCCCGGTTAGGCCCATGAGTAGTCCCACTATCAATCCAAGAGTTGGGCTAAAGAGGTGATGTAATTCCATGGGTAACATTATATATTAATATAATATATAATTAAATATATTAATTTATATGAAGAAATTAAAAGTATGCAGCAAACCATCCAGCATTTTTTCGATCCGCAGACTTCTACATTTAGCTATTTGGTGTATCAAGGCTTGGGAAGTTCTGCAATTATTATCGATTCCGTATTGAATTATGATCACCGCTCTGGCAAAACGCATACCCAATTAGCAGATCAGTTAATCGATTTTGTTAAAGTGCAGCAATTAAAAGTAGAGTGGATTTTAGAGACGCACGCACATGCAGACCACCTCAGCGCTGCACCCTATTTAAAAAAACATCTTGGTGGGCAAATTGTAATTGGTAAAAATATCAGTCAAATTCAAGAAGTCTTTAAGCATATCTTTCATTTAGAAGAGGATTTTGCGGTGGATGGATCGCAATTTGATTACTTAATTGCTGATCAGGAGAAATTACCCTTTGGCAATTTAATATTACAAGCGATGGCTGTTCCAGGACACACCCCGGCGTGTATGGCTTATGTTGTCGGAGATGCAATTTTTGTTGGAGATACGATGTTTATGCCCGATGTTGGTTCAGCTAGGTGCGATTTTCCAGGTGGAGATGCGCATCAACTATACCGATCAGTTCAAAAGATTTTGGCATATCCACTAAAAACGCAACTATTCCTGTGTCACGACTACCCACCCAATGACCGGCCAGTTTCTCATATAAGCACTGTTGAGAACCAAAAAAAACATAATATTCATTTGCAGGATCAAGTATCTGAGGAGGAGTTTGTAAGCCTGCGACACGCGCGCGATCAAGGCTTAGAGATGCCCGAACTGATCCTACCAGCAATTCAAATTAATATTCGTGCTGGAAACTTTCCACCAGCTGAGAGTAATGGCCAAGTATATTTAAAAATTCCATTAAATAGTTTATAAATATGTTGGTTGATGCTAAGTCACTTCAAGCATTCCAGTTATCCGCAAATCAAGCATGCGACTTGATGAAAGTATTATCGAATCGCAATCGGATGTTGCTACTGTGTGAGATTAGTCGAGCTGAAGTTTGCGTGAGTGATCTAGAAAGGCGCCTAGATATTCATCAACCGACTTTATCTCAACAATTGACCATCTTAAGAAAGAAGAAATTAGTTGGCACGCGACGTGAAGGCAAGCAAATTTATTATTCGTTAACGAGTGAAATTGCAATCTCGGTGATGGCCTTGCTGTATGACCATTATTGTAAAAAGTCACCAGTAGCCGACTAAGATGAATGATTTAGTAAATTCTGGTTGAAGTTGTTTGTATAGGTACTAATATTCCAGTTTTAAATCACCAATAATTAAATAGAGTACAGTATGCTGATACCATAGTAAAAAAGTGTTTGTTACTAAATTTTAGGAACATAAACACCAAGGTGATCATTCAGGAGACAGCATGAAAAACTATCAGCAAGTTTTATTTCGCATTTATTTGATTTTGAACATCATGATACCTATTAGCTTAGCCCACAGTGCAGAGATACAAGTTTTAGCATCCACTGGTATGTATTCTCTCTTGCATGAAATGATTCCTTCGTATGAGACGAAGTCAGGTAATAAGCTCATTGTTAGTTATGACACCTCTAATATTGTTTTAAATCGTGTCAAGTCTGGTGAGTCGTCTGATTTAATTATTTTAACGGGAGCGGCAATTGACGACTTGATTAAACAAGGAAAGGTTGCACAAATTGGCCGAACCAATATTGCCCAATCGGGAATTGGCGTAGCTATCAAAACTGGCTCGGTGGTACCCAATATTTCAACGCCTGAGGCTTTAAAGGCGACCTTGTTACAAGCGAAATCCATTAGCTTTACAGCGACGGGGGCAAGTGGCATTTACTTTTCTGGAGTGTTAGAAAAGTTAGGCATTCAAGAAGAGCTCAAGACTAAAATCAAAAATCCGCAAGGTGGACACATTGCTAAATTGGTTGCTAATGGTGAGGCTGAAATAGGTGTTCAAATGACGAGTGAGTTAAAAGGCGTTCCTGGTGCGCAATATGTAGGACCATTACCGCCACCTTTACAAATGCTCACGGTCTTTACTGGTGGAATCTTTAGTAACGCAAAAGAAGCAAAGATTTCTCAAGAATTTTTACAGTTCATTACTGATGTTCGTTTTAAAGATCGTTATGAAAAAATTGGTTTAGAAATGGTTAAATAAATGATATTACTGAGATCGAGTAGCAAGTGGTTCTTTTAAATAATTGGTCTGAAGTTCAAGAACTCGCTTTTAAAATTCGTTATCAAGTATTTGTAGAGGAGCAGTTTGTTCCTGAAGATATGGAATTAGACGAGTTTGACGAAGTTTCTTGGCATGCTATTGCCTATCGTGATCTCCATCCAGTTGCAACTTCGCGGATGTATCTACTCGACTTACATGGTCAGCCGACCTATCGAATTGGTCGAATGGCCGTTTTGCCTGAATATCGTGGTCATGGATATGGAAAAATGATGATGCAAATGCTCCTAGATCAAGTTGATCAGGAACGGGTTTTACAAAGTTACTTACATTCTCAATTATCAGTAGTTGATTTTTATGCGAAGTTTGGATTTGAGGCCATAGGAGATATTTTTGACGAGGCGGGTATTTTGCATCAAGCCATGCTAAGAAGACATGCGCAATAAAAAATCAGCTGTAACTGCTGCTGCGTCTGGAGTGAGTTCATCAGTTAAGACTAAATCAACAGCTTCATTAAATGACATGTTGATAAATTCACTAACTTCACCATCTTGATTCATTGGTAGTAACTCATCGGACATGGGCAGATCAAAAGTATATAAAGTCTCGTGATGGAGGCCTTCATGGGGAATCAATCGGCGAACCCGAATGAAACTGATCGGATTTAATTTTTTTAAATGGGTGTGAGGTATGCCGGCCTCTTCCCATAGTTCCCGTAAGGCACAGATTTGAATCGTTTCATCCGCAGCAATCCCACCAGCAGTTAGGTTATCTAATTTGCCTGGGTCAGTTTGCTTGTGGGGACTTCTTTTGGCAAGCCAGACCGTTTGATGCTCAGTAAAGCCATTGACGTGAATGGCTCTGCTGTGCATCCCGAAGGTTCTAAATACACTGCGCTCTAAACGAAATTTTTCGTGGGAGAATTCATCAATAAAAGCATACTCCTCATTACGCCAACCATGTATGAGATTTTTAACTCTCAGACATTCTGCAAGTATTTTGAGTTCCTGACTTACATTAAATGGATTACTTAATTCAAGTTGAAGATACGAATTATGTGCTTGGATAAAATTCCAGTCATTTTCACCATCTTCTAAACAGCGGTGTATTTCACGAAAAATTTCAGGCTGAATATGTCCGATACATATCTCCCCCAAACGAATCTCCATACAATTTTTAGGAACTGGTCGCAGACTCGTTTCTATAATTTCACAAAGTGCTGCTCTAGCTGAGGTAGTAATCAAAAATGGAGTCATAAAAACTTTCGTTAAAAAAATACCTAGAAATTTTTTTCAATGGAGTTTTCAACTGAAAAACAATGATTTGTTAATAATATTGTAAGCGTGATCCAGTGACTATTTATTTTGCCTAAAATTTGAGCAAGCCAGCTTCTCTCAAAAAGCAACGGCTTCTTCAGCAAATTTTAGATGAGTTATCCACATTAGCTGTGGATAACTCATCGTTTAAAATGCATTAATTCGGTAATTTAGTACTTGACAATAACGCTGAGCAAACCCAACTCGCACTTCGTGTTAACCCGACTCGCACTAAGTGGTATCCCCGACTGGAGTCGAACCAGTATCTAGCCCTTAGGAGGGGCTTATTCTATCCATTGAACTACGGAGACAAAGTCATTTATTATAAATCCTTCGCCTCAAATACAAAAGTCATATCAATCAATGAGTTGTTTTTACTCGTATTCTTTTAATAACAATTTTCTGAAAAAGGAATTAATTGTTGTTAATATTTGTTCCTGTTGATTATTTCACAGTAATTTATTTTTCAATTTTTTAGACTTAGCACAAAGGCTCGCTACAATCTCTATCCATGGCAATTAAAAAAGATCAATACAGCGAATTATCCATCAAGGTGCTGAAGGGGCTTGAGCCCGTTAAGCAACGCCCTGGGATGTATACCCGCACCGATAATCCGTTACACATTATTCAAGAGGTCATTGACAATGCCTCTGATGAGGCTTTAGGTGGTTATGGTCAAGAAATTATTCTGACACTGCATACGGATGGCAGTGTTAGTGTTGAAGATTTTGGTAGAGGTATTCCAGTAGGGATGCATCAGGATGAAAAAAAACCTGTTGTAGAGATTGTTTTTACGCAGTTACATGCAGGTGGTAAGTTTGAAAAAGGGACTGCTGGTGCTTATGCGTTTTCTGGGGGACTCCATGGTGTTGGTGTATCAGTCACGAACGCCTTGTCTAAAAGATTAGAAGTGCAAGTTTGGCGAGATAAACAATATTCGACCCTAGCCTTTGAACATGGTTTTCTAGTCGATAAGATCAAAACTCAGCCAATTCGAAGTGGCACGAAAACTAGTGGTACCGTGGTGCGCACTTGGCCAGATGCGTCTTACTTTGATTCAGCACACATTCCTTTGGCTGATTTACAGCGACTATTAAGATCGAAAGCAGTTTTATTACCTGGGGTTAAAGTCACATTAGTTCAAGAAAAGTCTGGGGATACTCAATCCTGGTTTTACGAGCATGGCTTAAAGGGGTATTTAGATGAGGCGATGACGCATTTAGGTCACAGTGAGCTATGCATTCCGGCTTTTGATGGGGAGCATTTTGCAGATCCCGAGCGCCCTGGTGAGGATAATTTTGCGATTGGTGAGGGCGCTGCTTGGATTGTGGCATGGACTGAAGAGGGTGTTCCAGTGCGCGAGAGCTATGTGAATTTAATACCGACTACTGCTGGTGGTACGCACGAGAGTGGTTTGCGTGAGGGTCTATATAACTCCGTTAAAAGTTTTATTGAATTGCATGCCTTATTACCAAAGGGTGTGAAATTGATGCCTGAAGATGTTTTTGCAAGAGCATCATTTGTACTTTCCGCAAAAGTATTAGATCCACAATTTCAAGGTCAGATCAAAGAGCGCTTGAACTCACGCGATGCGGTTCGGCTAGTCTCCGGTTTTATTAAATCAGGCTTAGATTTATGGCTTAACCAACACGTTGATTATGGTAAGAAATTAGCCGATTTAGTTATCAAGCAAGCGCAAGCCAGAACACGTGCTGGTCAAAAGATTGAAAAAAGAAAGTCTTCTGGTATCGCAGTGTTACCTGGCAAATTGACAGATTGTGAAAGCGAAGATATTCGTATTAATGAAATATTTTTGGTCGAAGGGGACTCTGCAGGTGGCTCGGCGAAGATGGGGCGCAATAAGGAATATCAAGCGATACTTCCTCTACGCGGCAAAGTCTTAAATACTTGGGAAGCCGAGCGCGATCGTTTATTTGCAAATAATGAAGTGCACGATATTGCCGTAGCTATTGGCGTAGACCCCCATGGCATGAATGATGAACCGGATCTAAGTAATTTACGGTATGGGAAGATATGTATCCTATCAGATGCTGATGTTGATGGCTCACATATTCAAGTTTTACTATTGACATTATTTTTTAAACATTTTCCGAAGTTAATTGATCGCTGTCATATTTATGTTTCACGACCACCGTTATTTCGGGTAGATGCGCCAGCTAGGGGTAAGAAGCCAGCCCAAAAGATTTATGCCTTGGATATTGCCGAGCTTAAAACGATTGAGGATAAATTAGTTAAGGAAGGTTTAAAGACTGGGAGTTGGCAGATATCCCGTTTCAAAGGTTTAGGAGAAATGAGTCCGGAGCAATTATGGGAGACAACTCTCAATCCAGATACACGCAGGCTACTGCCGATCTTGACTAAACCCATAGCCCTAGAGCAAACAATTAAGACGATGGATATGCTCATGGGTAAATCGGAATCTTCTGCCAGACGGGTCTGGTTAGAAGAACGTGGCAACGAAGTAGAAGCCGATATTTAATGAAACTGATACGCTAATGAATAACGAATACGATTTATTTTCTGACTTACCTCCGGATGAGCCGACTGAGCCAGCTGAGGCTCTCACCTTGGCAACCTATGCTGAGCAAGCCTATCTAGATTACGCCATTAGCGTAGTGAAGGGACGCGCTTTACCCGAGTTAGCCGATGGTCAAAAGCCAGTTCAACGCCGTATTCTTTATTCGATGAGTGAGATGAGTTTGCGCTTTGACGCTAAACCAGTCAAAAGTGCTCGGGTAGTTGGTGATGTCTTGGGTAAGTTTCATCCCCATGGTGATCAATCTGCTTATGATGCTTTGGTGCGCCTAGCGCAAAGCTTTAGTCTGCGTTATCCACTGATTGATGGCCAAGGAAATTTTGGCTCACGCGATGGTGATGGTGCTGCGGCTATGCGTTATACAGAGGCTAGACTGACTAAAATCGCCAGTTTATTAATGGACGAGATTCATCAAGGTACGATCGATTTTATTCCTAACTATGATGGCTCTTTTGACGAGCCGGCGATGTTACCTGCTAGGCTGCCTTTTGTTTTACTCAATGGTGCGTCCGGAATTGCGGTTGGGATGGCTACAGAGATTCCTTCGCATAATTTACGAGAAGTTGCTACAGCGGCGATTGCGGTGATGAAAAATCCCAAGATTACACATGAGGAAATTTTACAAATAATCCCAGGCCCAGACTTTCCTGGAGGTGGACAAATTATTTCTGCGGCGAGTGAAATTGCTGAGATTTACCAGTCTGGCAGGGGGAGTCTGAAGGTCCGTGCCAGGTGGGTTATTGAAGAATTAGCCCGTGGTCAGTGGAAGTTAGTCATTAATGAACTGCCTCCAAGCACATCCACGCAAAAAGTCTTACAAGAAATAGAAGAGTTAACGAATCCCAAGATAAAGATGGGTAAAAAGGCTTTGAGTGCTGAGCAAAATGCCTTGAAGCAGTCAACTTTGGCCATGCTTGATGGTGTGCGTGATGAGTCGAGTAAGGACGCGGCAGTTCGTTTAGTTTTTGAGCCGAAAACAAAAAACATTGATGTGCATGAGTTTGCGAATTTCTTACTGGCTCATACCTCCTTAGAGGCGAATTCTGCGATTAATTTAGTCATGATTGGCATGGACGGTCGTCCTCGCCAAAAGGGGATTTTATCGATCTTGCAGGAATGGGCACAGTTTCGGATTGCCACAGTCACGAAAAGGACACAGCATCGATTAAGTAAAGTGAATGATCGGATGCATATTTTGGAAGGTCGGCAATTAGTCCTACTCAATATTGATGAGGTGATCCGGATCATTCGTCAAAGTGATGAGCCAAAAGTAGATTTAATGGCAGCATTTTCTTTATCAGATCGGCAGGCTGAAGACATTTTAGAAATACGGTTGCGTCAATTAGCCCGTTTAGAGGCGATCAAGATTGAGCAAGAGTTACAACAATTAGCGGAAGAAAAATCAGATTTAGAAGCGGTTTTAGGGAGTGAAGCGCTGATGCGCCGTCGAATTGTCAAAGAAATAGAAGCGGATGCCAAGACCTTTGGTGATGATCGACGTACCATGATTCAAGAGGAGAAGAAGTCGGTTGTTCAAACTCGGGTAATTGATGAGGCAATCACGGTGATTGTTTCTCAGAAGGGTTGGGTTCGTTCGCGCTTAGGACATGGTCACGATCCTGCGCAATTAAATTTTAAAGTGGGTGACGGTTTATATGATGTTTATGAATGTCGCACGGTCGACGTCTTATTAGCTATTGGCAGTAACGGGCGATTGTATAGTGTTTCTGTGGCTGATTTACCGGCTCTAGGGGTGACGGTACGCCCTATACTTCCTTTATTAATCTGACCTCTGGAACACAAATACTGACTTATTATGCGGGTCAATCAGATGACTTGCTACTCATTAGCCTAGCCTCAGGTAATGGCTTTTTAGCAAATGTTGCAGATATGATGACTCGCAATAAAGCGGGTAAGGCATTTGTCGGATTAGACGAGCAGTTACCCGGTGGGGATTATGTTTTACCGATATTTCCTGTTCGGCCTGGTATGAAATTTTTAGCGTGTTTATCATCGACTGGCCGTTTATTGACTTTTGAATTAGCTGACTTAAAACGACTTCCAACTGGTGGTAAAGGGGTTATTTTGATGGAATTAAACCCCAAAGAAATACTTCAAAGTGCCGTGCCATACAGTGATGCAGGGATTGTTATGAGTGGGCTTGGTCGAGCTAATAAGTGGACTGAGGTAGCTATTACGCAGAAAGTGCTTGCTAGCTTTAAAGCGCAGCGTGCCAGAAAAGGGCATGCAATCGATCCAAAACTCAAAGAAGCGCGCTTAAAACCACTTTAACTGATCATGAAACCTGATGGATTGAGAGGAAAGATTTGTTTTGGGATTGGATAGGGAGTAGGCACAAATGCTGCAAAATCACAAATGGCTCCATTAATCGAGATGACTCGTCTATACTATGGGTTTAATACACAATGATTTATCTTAACTCTTTATAAAAAATGAACTTGCCAGGCAATTTATCCCCAAAAAAACTTGTTTTATCTTGTTTGATAGGCCTGATGGCTTCTTCCCTGACTAGCCTCGTCATGGCTGCAGATTTAGTTGGTGATGCCAACAAAGGCGCCAGTAAAGTTTCCTTGTGTGCGGGCTGTCATGCAATTCCTGGATATCGCTCATCCGTGCCGGAAATTTATACGATCCCGATGATTGGTGGTCAATCAGCAGCTTATTTAGTGTCGGCCTTACAGGCCTACAAAAAAGGAGAGCGTAAGCATCCTACCATGCGCGGTATTGCTGGATCCCTATCCGATCAGGACATGGTTGATATAGCTGCTTACTATGCTGGACAAAGCGCTAGCTCCAAACCAAACTATTTAAAATAAAGATATCAGAAAGGTTGCTCTCATGAAATTGATCCTTAGTTTGAGTAGTTTCATGCTCATTATCGGACTAAGTAGCCCTGTCTATGCTGGTAATAAAGAAGCTGGTCGCGCTTTAGTTGAAAAAAACAACTGTAATTCCTGTCACGGCCCGGATCTCAAGTCACCCATTGCGCCAGCTTATCCCAAATTAGCTGGTCAACACGCCGATTATCTCTTTTATGCCTTAAAAGCGTATCAAGTTAATGGCCCGCAGGTTGGACGTTCGAATGCGATTATGGCCGCCCAGGCCAAGCAATTCAATGTAACTCAATTGAAGGATATGGCTGCGTACATTGCCTCTTTGCCTGGTGATTTAGTCATTAAAAAATAAGTCTGCAATTAGATGTCCTATTAAAAGCCCATTGATTCAATATCATGGGCTTTTAATTTTCCCGGAGTTATTCAATAGCAGCTTCTTGTCCTTGCAGCAGATGATTTTTCATCAAGGCCTCAGCTTCTGCAGGTTTTTTACCGATTAATGCCGACATAATTTGGCGATGCTCTAGTAGAGATTTTTCTAGTCGGCCAATTTTAGTTAAGGAATCTCTTCTTTGGAGTTTGAGGACTTGCCTTAAATCGGTGATTACGCGGTGCATCCAGGGGTTTTTTGCAAAATCCTGTAATTTATGATGAAACTCTTGGTTGACCTCAAAAAAACGCTCAGTATCCCGGTTTGCAGCTGCTCGTTCTAATTTTGTATGTATAGAATCTAAAATTTCGAGTTCCTCTTCTGTCGCTTCCTCTGCAACTTTGCGGCAGGCCTGAGCTTCGAGCAGGGCGATCACGGCAAAGATATTTTTAATATCGGTTGCTTGCACTTCGGTAACGTAGGCGCCACGGCGCAATTTCATCGTAATGAGTCCTTCAGCAGCAAGAACTTTTAAAGCTTCACGCAGTGGTGTACGACTGATACCAAAACTGGCGGTTAATAATTTTTCATCAATCCACGCCCCTGGAGCTAGTTCATGGCTAAATATTTTTTCACGGATTAAGTTCGCTACGGAAAGATAGAGGGGAAGGTTTTCTAGTGATGAGACCATATTAATGAGAATTTTGTTGATATATAAGCTATAAAT
>RFMZ01000214.1 GCA_009927445.1 Betaproteobacteria bacterium | reverse complement strand
TTGACTGGATACTGCTATACCAATTGGTTGATCACCCAGCAAAGAAACGCCAATCAAATCTCTACCTAATCTCCAGGTTAAGGATTCTTTGGTTGCGCTTATGATGGCAATGCTGTCAGAGGCAACTGCAAAAGTATATCCATCGGGAGTCGATGAAGCAGCGATTTGCATACCAATAGCACCAGATGCTCCAGGCCTATTTTCAATAATAATGGTATGGCCTAATGATTTGCTGAGTTCTAAAGCAATGAATCTAGTGACGATATCATTTGTGCCACCTGCAGCCTGAGGAACAATAATTCGAATTGGGCGTTCCTTTGGCCACTCTTGAGCCCAAGAATAATTAGCAGATAGTAGGCAGCTAAGTAAAATACAGCATGTAGGTAAGGTTTTTCTCATCAGATATCGCTATAAAGTATAGATTTATATAAACTACAAGGGACTCTATTTCTTATCAATTAAAAGCTGCGAAGATCCTCCCATATAAATAATATAAGCCAAAAAATGTGACTCTAAATAATCAATAAAATGGGGCCTTTTCCATCATACACTACCATTTTTTAGAAAAGTTTAGACATGTCACTACAACTCTAGCCAAACTGATATAGTTAGGTCATAAAGTTGAAGATAAATTTAAAGAGAATACTCTAGTACATACCTCATCAAATCAATAACAATTAAAGAGAGAAATTGTGACAATTAAATACTTATGCAAAGCTATTTAAATAGACTTCGGTGTTTGTAATTTTTAAAATAAATTATTACTTTCAAAGGGCTTACTATGAAATTTGAGACTCAAGTTGTTCATGCCGGTTATAAACCAGACCCAATTACTAAAGCAGTTGTTCCACCTATTTACCAAACAGTTGCCTATGCCTTTGATAGTGCTCAACATGGTGCTGACTTATTTGATTTAAAAGTGGCTGGAAATATTTATACCCGAATTATGAATCCGACTCAATCCGTTTTGGAAGAAAGAGTCGCAACACTCGAGGGCGGTATCGCTGCTCTAGCTTTGGCATCTGGACAAGCAGCTGTAACTTACGCCATCCAAACTATTGTGGAAATGGGTGATAACATTATTTCCTCAAGTGCTCTTTATGGTGGCACCTATAATTTATTAGCCCACACCCTTCCACAGTACGGTATAGAAACACGATTTGCAGATTACCGAAATCCAAAAAGCTTTGAACCACTCATCGACAAAAAGACTAAAGCAATTTATGTAGAGTCCTTAGGCAACCCACAAGGAAATATTACTGATATTTCAGCAATGTCTGAAATTGCACATCGCCATGGAATCCCCTTAATTGTTGATAATACTGTGCCCAGCCCATATTTATGTCGCCCAATTGAACATGGGGCCGATATAGTAGTACAGTCACTCACGAAATATCTTGGAGGTCATGGTAACAGTCTTGGTGGAGCCATTATTGATTCCGGGAAATTTCCTTGGTCTGAACATAAAGAAAAATTTAAGCGCTTAAATGAGCCAGATGTTAGCTATCATGGCGTAATCTATACAGAGGCTTTTGGTCCTGCAGCATATATTGGAAGAGCTCGTGTAGTACCCTTAAGAAATATGGGCGCTGCTATTTCTCCATTCAACGCTTTTTTAATCCTACAAGGCATAGAAACGCTGGCCTTACGAATGGATCGTATTTGTGAAAATACAGTTGCTGTAGCGTCTTATATGAAGAATCATCCTAAAGTGAAATGGGTAAATTATGCAGGGCTACCAGATCATCCAGATCATGCTTTAGTACAAAAACTTATGGGTGGTAGAGCTTCTGGACTAATGACTTTTGGAGTTATCGGCGGACGAGTTGCTGGTGAGCGATTTTTAGATGCCCTCAATCTTTTTACTCGCCTTGTGAATATTGGTGATGTACGTTCGTTAGCGACTCATCCAGCATCAACTACACATCGACAACTTTCTGCCGAAGAGTTAGAAAAATCAGGTGTTACTGAAGATACCGTTCGTCTTTGCGTTGGAATAGAACATATCGATGACTTAAAAGAAGACCTTGAGCAAGCATTATCAAAATTATAAGTTTTGATAATGAGTCCTGATTATTAGTTACAAAAAGAGTAATTCCTCTTCTAGAACCTATTTTGTAACATTATGTTACGAAATATCAATTACACGGCTTATTACACGGAGGCCATTTTTTCTTATAAGTAATTGATTTATATGTGTATTTAAGTGGCCAAGTTTCCTGTTAATCCTGTAAGTCCTTGGTTACACTGATACAGTTAAGAAAATTTATTTAGAAAATAAATCAAAAAATACTATTCACCCATTCACTGGTTGATAAAGAATTTAACTGTTCTTGATCAATCAAGTGACGAAGATGAACTACAGAATCATATAAATTGGGCGCTAGATCAATTGATAAAAACTTAATCTTATTCAAGACAGCCTCAGAATCCAGAGGTCTTGCTGAGCTACCCAGAGCAGCTTCACAAAATGCACTTAATTCTTTACCATTATTTAATTTGATAGTAACCCTTGCTGGTCGATCATATGGCCACGCTCTTACTTCCGGTAGCTCTTGCATTACTACCTTAGTACGTAATTTGGCTATTTGTGGATCAGACATACTAGCATGTAAGAAATTTTCCGTAGCGTGCGCACCATGCACTATCGTCGCAGCAACTGCGTGCGGGATAGAAAATTTTGCAGCTAAAGTCGTATTTGGTAAAGCGTTATTAAAGTTCATAGCCATTTTAGATACTTCAATCAACACTTCTTGGATCTCATTCCCACCTCGAATTTGTGGATCCTCAATCAAAATTTCCTCAAGTCCCTCCATCGAGGCATGCGCGTGCTGACAGGACCCATATAATTTGTGATAACCTGCCATAATTGTCCAATCTGACCCTAAGTCTATACTGAGTTGCTCTGGATTAGATGAAGCTCCAAAACCTTTTTCAAATACATCATAAGGACCAGTTGGCAATCCATAAATATGCATACGAGCCATTTCGCATGAAAAATAACCAAGCCATGCTCCAGCAGCTGGCCAAGCGTTACGAATAAGTGCTCCTTGTATTGGATGACTATATGGCCCAGGTGAAACCATCGTAGTGGCACTTGTAATGGCCTGTAAAAATTGTTTAGAATCAAATTTCAAAAGGCTAGCATATCCAGCAGCCGCACAAATAGCGTTAAATACTCCGTGTGGATGAAGCCGGGGTAATGTCTGTGGCCATGTTCTTGCAAAACGTGTACCGATTTCGTATGCAATGACTACAGCTCGTAACATATCACTAGTAGATAATTGATTTGCTTGTGCAGTAGCTAAAATCAGGGGCTGACTTAGCGCACCAGGATGCACAGCCGTTTTAGTATAACCATCATCTAATTCATTCCAAGTTATTGCTAGACCATTACCTAAAGCCGCATTCATCATGGATACTTGTGGACCATTTTGACATAGCAGGGTTGCTTGAGGTATCTGTGGACTATTAATTAAATGTTGATGATAGGCGTATAACTCTGGCTCACCGGCAGCAGAGATTGTTGCCGCAATATTATCACCAAGAATTAATGCAGCATTTTTGAGAACATTTTTGGGAATATCTGTAATCAATAAGTTAGCTGACCATTCACAAAGCTTAGTCAAATTATCAGCAATAGCGCTCTGTAATTTTAAATCTATAGTTGAACTCATCAGTGAACTTTTTGTATAGCATTCCAAATTTTATTAGATGTAAATGGCATCTCAACGCCACTTACGCCAACCGAACCTAAAGCGTCAATCATTGCGCTTGTAATTGCTGCAGGCGCCCCAATCGTGCCAGACTCGCCACAACCTTTTACACCCAAGGGGTTGTGCGTACAAGGCTGGGTCTCATCTACCTCGGAAAGAAAATCTGGCAATATATCAGCCCTTGGCATTGCATAATCCATAAATGAACCCGTCATGATCTGCCCAGTTTCACGGTCATAAACAGCGCTCTCAAACAAAGCTTGACCAATGCCCTGAGCTATAGCACCATGAACTTGCCCTTCTACAACCATGGGATTAATCACTGAACCAACGTCATCAATTGCAATATATGACAATAATTTAGTAACTCCAGACTTCGGATCAATTCAACCTCACAGGCCTGTGCACCATTTGACCAGGTCAAGTTTGGCGGATCAAAAAAAGCGTTCTCGTGTAGTACAGGTTCCATACCCTCAGGCAAATCATGGGCATAAGTTATTGCCCTAGCCACCTCATACCAACTTAATTTTTGCTGCATTTTCTGTGATACAAAAAAACCTAAGCCATCAATAATTTGATGCCTTACATCAGAAACTTCGGTCTTTAAAATATAAGCAGCTAACAAGATGGCTTTATTTAATATTTTTTACAAGCCATCGAAATAGCCCTCCCGCAACAACCATCGAGCGTGATCCAAATGTTCCTGTTCCATAGGGTACACGGCCTGTATCTCCCTCTACAAGTTCGATCATTGATAAAGGCAAACCAATCTTAGAGGCTATAACTTGTGGAAACGTCGTAGCATGGGCTTGACCATGGCTATGTGTTCCACACATTAAAAGTATACTGCCGTCAGCCGCAACACGAATATCTGCCGAATCAAAAAACCTGCGCGAGCTCCAAACATACCAGCATACTTAGATGGCGCAACCCCAGAACTTTCTAAGAAATAACAAATCCCAAAACCACGGATTAATCCTTTCTCTCGCGATAATTTGCGACGTTCCTCAAAGTTAGCATAGTCGGCAACTACTAATGCGCGATCAAATAAACGCTGAAAGTCACCACTATCATAAATTGGCCCTAAAGGAGTAGCGTAAGGCATATCAGTGGTTTTAATAAAGTTTTTACGTCGAAGCTCCATACGATCCATCCCTGTTTGGATGGCTGCCTGCTCAATTAATCGTTCTAATACAAAACAAGCTTCTGGTCGCCCTGCACCACGATAAGCATCAGTAGGCACAGTGTTTGTAAACATTGCATGCACTTCAGCAAAAACAGCGGGAATTTTATAAGGTCCTGAAAGGACTGCTGTATAAACAGTTGTTGGCACAGCAGCACCAACTGTGGATATATAAGCGCCAACAGCCGCATATGTATTAACGCGTACACCTAAGATAAAACCATCAGAATCCAGCGCCATTTCGGCATGAGTGGAATGATCACGAGCTTGATAATCACTTATAAATGCTTCACTTCGAGTTGACGTCCACTTTAGTGTTAAATTAAGTTTTTTACAAGCCCAAGCCAAAATCGTTTCTTCAGGGTACAGTTTGCCCTTCGTACCAAAACCACCTCCAACATCAGGTGCAATTACACGAATTGAATTTTCAGGAATATTTAGTTGCTCAGAGGTCAACTTACGAATATGGTGAGGCACCTGAGTAGCTGACCATAGAGTTAACTCATGTCCATCATCCCCGCATGAGGGAGACGGTTGAGCTAAACGGCTCTTGGCTCAAGAGCTGCGCAGATAATTCGATGATTAATAATATCAACTTCAATAGTATGGGCTGCTTTTGCAAAAGCAGCATCAACAGGCGCACTAGACCCCCGATGAAATCGAACACAAAGATTATTTGGTGCCTCTTGATGCAACTGCGGGGCATTATTTTGCGCCGCTTGTTTAACATCAACCACTGCATTTAAAACTTCATAATCAACTTCGATTAGTTCAATTGCATCAATTGCTTGGTTGACTGTACGAGCAACAACTAGAGCTACAATTTCACCAACATGCCTAACTCGATCAGGCGTAATAGAGTAACGAGGTGGTTCGTTCATCTGAGAACCATCTGCTCCAGGAATCATCCATAAAGGGGTCATTTTACCGATACCGTCTTTAAGCATATCTTGTCCAGTGAGGACAGAGACTACTCCTGGGCTATTCTTTGCAACTTCAATATCAATGCCCTGAATTAGGGCATGAGCATGAGGTGACCGTAAAAATGCACAATAATATGTATTTTCGGGTAGTAAGTCTGCAACATATTGCCCTTTTCCAAGCAACATTCGATTATCTTCGCGCCGCAATACCGATTTACCAATACCTTGAGGATGCATAATTATTCCTGAATAATAAGTTTTAATTTTAGTGATATGTAAAAATACTTTGCAATAGACGCAATGCTATATTAATGGTATCGTAGTTTTAACATCGACACAAAAAAACTTTGAATGACTAAAACTGGGAGAACAATCAGCATGAAAATGATCAGAACTAACTTGTTATATTTGCTTGTGTTACTTTTGGGGATCAATTCGAGTCTAATATACTCCCAAGAAAAAGTGAAAATGGGACTCTTTATTGCCTCCTCTGCCCTGCCTTACTTTATTGCGAAGGAGCGTGGATATTTTGCTGCAGAAAATCTTGATGTTGAGGGTATTCCCTTGGCGAACCAACCGTTAGTTGTTCAGGGACTCGTTAAAGGTGATTTAGATGCTGCCTCAAACCTTTTATCACTAGAAGGCGCCAACATAAATACTATCCGACCTGATACGTTGAAATATATCTCCATCAATTGCCAAAATGTTAAATACCAACTAGAAGCATATGTTGTTCCAGTTAATAGCACTGTGAAAACTTTAGCTGAACTGAGGGGTAAACGCATTATGTCTGCTCCCGGTCCTGGTAATTTATTTGTTGCTAAGGGAGTTTTAAAAGCAGTTGGACTTGATGAAAAAGACTATCAGATGCAAGAGCAACAAATGAGTGTGCACATTGGTGGTTTGCAATCTGGCCAATTCGATGCAGCCTATACACTTGAGCCTATTGTTAGTATGATGGTCGCACAAGGCATTGGTAAAAAATTAGAGAGTGGCGTGATTGCCAAATACATGTTGGGAAGACCAGATGCCTGTGCAGTTCTAGGCGGTGGAGTTTTAAGTTCCAAATTCATAAAAGAACGCCCCCAAGCTGCTGAAAGGTTAGCACGAGCATGGTCTAAAGCTTTAAATGATGGTAACAACGACCCCAAAGCTCGTGACCTTCTTGTAAAACATATGAACACTTCAGCATCTATTGCACCTACAGTACCTCTGTCCTATTACAACATGGTGCGTGACCTCAAACCACAAGAAATTGCTGATTTTCAAAACCTGGTTGATCAAGCTACTACCTATGGTCTTGTAAAAGAAAAAATTGATGTCAAAACTATGCTTAAAACATATTAATTAAGTACGTATTTACATGCTAAAACGTTATTTAGAGCCTCTCACGCCAGTTGTGGGAGCTCTTGCTTTTATCTTGATTTGGTGGATTTTTACTTGGTTAAAGGTCATTGATCCAGTTCTTCTCCCATCACCACAAGACTCTGCAAAAGCTCTTTGGAAGGGTTTATTTGAGGGTACTTTAGCAGTCGATACAATAATTACTATTCGTCGAACGTTATATGCATTTGTAATTGCAGTTTTTATTTGCGTTCCACTTGGGCTTATTTTAGGAAGTTCTGCAAGGCTTTATAGATCTTGTGAATTTGTTATTGACTTCTTTAGATCAACCCCAGCATCAGCGCTTTTTCCGCTTTTTCTAGTTATCCTGGGAGTCGGTGAGAGTACAAAAGTAGCTGTTGCAGCTTTTGGAGCTGGCCTTTTAATTTTATTTAACACCGCTTATGGTGTTATGAATGCTAGGAAAGTTAGACAAGCAGCTGCCCGAGTAATGGGAGCCTCACCTACCAAAATTATGGTCGGGGTTACACTTCTTGAGTCTTTGCCACAAACATTTATTGGTATGCGTTCTGGTATTTCATTTTCGTTAGTTATCGTTATTGTTGCTGAAATGTTTATTGGCTCCGTCGACGGTTTAGGACAGCGTGTTATAAATGCCCAAATGATTTTTAATATGCCCGAAATGTATGCCACAATCTTTAGCGCAGGCGCTCTTGGCTATGCACTCAATCTTTTATTCATTATGGCAGAACGGCACTTTGTCCACTGGGGTGGTAAATAAATTTATTGCCTGAATATATAAAAAAACTATGACTGCTCATATTCAAATTCGTGGCCTATCCAAATCTTTTGCTGGTCAAATTCTCTATTCAAACTTTGATTTAGACTTTCCACATCAAAAAATTACCTCCATTTTTGGTCCAAATGGTTGTGGTAAATCCACTTTGATTAATATGATTTCTGGTCTTTTACCAATGGATAGTGGACAAGTCCTATTCGACGGCAAAACCTTAGAAAAAACAGTAATTGGCTATGTGTTTCAAAATTATCGGGATGCTCTTTTCCCTTGGAAAAAAGCTATTGATAATATTAAGTATCCGCTTCAAATTGCAAAAAAATCATCTGCAGATATCGAAGCAAGAACCCAAGAACTGATTCAATCCTTTGATGTTCGCTTTGATTTAAACCGCTATCCCTATGAACTTTCTGGCGGACAACAACAACTTATTTCAATCATGCGAGCACTTGCACCATACCCAGAAGTGCTTTTTTTAGATGAGCCCTTTTCTGCACTAGATTATGAAATGACACTTTTTATGCGCGACAAGCTTCAAGCCATCTTTGAAACTACTAAAACAACGATGATTTTAGTTTCACATGATCTTGATGAGGCGGTATACCTAGCTGACCATATTTTGATGCTTACCCGTCGACCAACTAGAGTTGCTCAAGAAATTGCTTTCACCGCACCAAGGCCAAGACAGACAAATACTTTGACCTCAGAGATATTTAATGTTGTCAAAGGCCAATGCTTGGATATCTTTCAAAAAGAAATTAAAGTCTTGAGTTAGAATAAAAGTTAATTAGATTTAATCCAAGGAGATTATTTTGAGCACTACCGTTTCAATGTCGATTAATGGCTTACCAGTACAACATGAAATCGAAGAGAGAACTCTTTTGGTAACATTTATTCGGGATGTTTGTCGCCTAACTGGCACTCACATTGGCTGTGATACTGCGCAATGTGGTGCTTGCACAGTGCATTTAAATGGGCGAGCAATCAAAAGCTGCAGTATCCTGGCAGTTCAAGCCCAAGGTGCACAAATTACTACTATCGAAGGAATAGCGAAAGATGGTAACTTACACCCTATGCAAGAAGCATTTAAAGTACACCATGGTTTGCAATGCGGTTACTGCACGCCGGGAATGATTATGAGCGCTATAGATCTAGTAAATAAAATTCCCCATCCAACAAAAGATGAAATCCGGGAACAACTCGATGGCAATCTTTGCCGTTGTACGGGTTACCATAATATCGTCCATGCTGTTCATGAAGCATCACGGCTTATGAATCCCTAACTATCTAAATTTATCCTGAGATATCTATGTACCCCTTTTCATTTCATCAAAAGAAGACGGTAGCTGAAACTGTAGCTACCAAATCAAACCACGCTGATACTAAATTTTTGGCAGGGGGACAGAGCCTTGTTGGAGTTATGAAACTCCGACTTGATAAACCTTCTCATTTGATAAATCTAGATGCAATTCCAGAATTAAGAGGCATCCATGTTGATGGTACAACTCTGACTATTGGTGCAATGACGAGACACGCTGAGGTTGCTTCATCTAACGACGTTCGAAATATAATACCTGGCCTTTCCCAACTTGCAGGCCTTATTGCAGATCGAATGGTACGAAATATGGGAACTATTGGTGGGTCTGTAGCAAATAACGATCCATCAGCAGATTATCCTGCAGCTTTACTCGCATTAAATGCAACAATCATTACAAATCAACGAGAAATTCTTGCTGATGATTTTTTCTTAGGGATGTTTGAAACAACCCTAGAGGAAAATGAGTTAATACAAGCAATCCGTTTTAAGGCACCAATTAAATCTGCTTATGCAAAATTCAAACACCCTGCTTCTCGCTATGCTGTTGTAGGAGTTTTTATTGCTCAACAGATTAATTTGGTTCGTGTTGCCGTTACTGGAGCGGGGCCCTCAGTTTTTAGAGTTCCCAGTATGGAAGCAGTCCTGAGTAAAAACTTCTCAGCATCTGAGCTTGAAACAATCGTTATCTCCTCAGATGGGTTGAATTCTGATTTTTTTGCTGATGCAAGCTATCGTGCAAAACTTATTCAACTAATGGCTATGCAGGCTGTGCAAAATGCTAAATAGTTTTCGGAATAAACAACAATCTACATCGTCCATATTGCTGATAGAGTAACTTCGGTGCAACTATTGGCGAAAAGATCGTTATCTTTTTATGAGAATATTCTTAAAATACTTCGCTTAATTTATTTAAGCAATTTAAATAGCAAATAACTTAGAGATTTTGCTACTTTTAAAATACTGTTGGATCAAAAAAACTGGATCCTGCAACGTATCGCCTACCATCAGACATATCAGGAAGAGGTCCTTTTTCGATTTTCCCCTCAAATGTTAGCTCTAGCTGAACCCCACTTGGATCGTAAATAAATAATTGCCAAATCGATGTATTAGGAACTAAAAATTCACGAAACGGTAAGTCCATTTCAATAAAATGATTCCGATATTCATGATAACCCGAACAAGAAAAAGAAATATGATCAATAGCCGCTGTTCCAAGGGGAGTAGTCCCGTCGGCTCCTAACGCAGGCCCGCCTGCATAACAATGTAAAATAGCTTGTCCTCCAGGAATCGGTGCAGCTAACCAAGCGCCTGGAAAACCAAAGTCCGGTCTAAATATCTCAATTAATCCCAGAACTTTTGAATAAAAATCCTTTGTTGCCTCTAAATCATTTGTCTTTACAGCAATATGAAATAGACCGTTAGTGATCATCGTGACATATCCAATTTAGGGGTTATCGATCAAACTCACATGCGCTGAAACTATTTTCCAACCTGTATCTGTTCGGACCCAAGTCTGACTTTGACGACCTAATTTACCAGGAACGGTTTGTCTTTCAAACAGTGTATTCGCTGTCGCTAAATCATGCCCAAAAGTGGTAATCACGGTCTTACTTAAACTTCTTAATAACCCCTTTGATGGGCGAGCAGCTCTAAATGCAGCAATTTCCTCAAACCCATAAAGATTTTCGTTCATACCATATCGAATAACTAAAGGATTATTCCAAAAAGATTGATCTAATACATCAATTTCGTTATTAATTAGAGCATCTTCATACTGATCAAAAAACGCCCGTACTTCAGACAAAACCTCAGGAATATTAATTTGCATAATTTAATTTAAAAAGTTTAGTTACTATCGTCTAATCTTACTATATAACCATATTGAGCCTGCAATAAAGAATAGACAATCAAAAAAACAGATGACGCTTTTTTTGAAAATTAGCATCAATTTTTACTGTTAACAGTACCTCAGATAACAGGATTACCCAGACATCCTCAAATGTGTGCATGCTCTTTTAATAGGTAATACTTCTTCGGTTCCTTTAAAGGGACGTCTTGATTTTGGCCAAACCAATCCAAGATAAGACTAGGAATACTAAAATGATTATTGCCATCTTAAGGTGCATCGTATGAAGTCGCATTTAGATTTTTTTACCAAAGGATATTCGGTAAGACCAAGTCTAATGGATAATTGTATGGAAATAGAGCAAATATGCAATAACTTAAGGGTTACTTATAGTAAAACTTAACAACATCCTAATCGAAAATCTAATGACACGCGGATCGGCCAAAGCAGATAATATCTGACACTACCTATAGGCCTGATAGACCAAAGGTTTGCCATTTAATCCAATTAATAAAACATCATAGGGATCTTTTTTACCTTTGTATTCAGATCCATCCATTCCTGGCGAGCCAACAGGCATAGCAGGTACAACAAGCCCAATTGCCTTAGGTTTCTCGGCTAAAAGACGCTTGATTTCTTTAGCAGGCACATGCCCTTCAATAGCATAACCACCTATGAAGGCTGTATGACAAGAGCCAAATTGAATGGGCATGCCCAACTTCTTTCTTATTTCATCGTTGCCTTCTGAAAAGGTTATGACAGTAAATCCATTTTTTTCAACATGATCA
>RFMZ01000025.1 GCA_009927445.1 Betaproteobacteria bacterium | reverse complement strand
GTACTGTAGACACTTTTTAGCCTAATATTTAGTCTATTAGGAGGTGTTTATGAGTAAAGGTAATCGTTTTACAGAAGAGTTTAAATTGGAGGCAGTTAAACAAGTGGTTGAGAGAGGTTTTGGGGTTGCAGATGTTTCCAAACGTTTAGGAGTTTCCTCTCATAGCTTGTATGCTTGGATTAATAAATATGGCCTACCAGCCGAGCAGCGTTTAGCGCAAGATGATCAAGTGGCTAAAGTAAAAAGACTGGAGGCAGAGCTCAGGCGAGTAACCGAAGAGCGTGACATCCTAAAAAAGGCCGCCGCGTACTTTGCCAAGGAGTCCGGTTAAAGTACGCGTTTATCAAGGAACATCAGCATGAGCATGCGATTCGGACGATGTGCCACGTTCTGCGCGTCAATCGAAGTGGTTATTACGCTTGGCTTAAAGAGCCTCTATCAGATCGCGCTCGTGAGAATCAGATGATCGTTGGCCAAATTAAACAAGCTTGGCTTACCAGTGGCAAGATTTATGGTTATCGTAAGATTCATGATGACCTACAAGATCTTGGTTTGCCTTGTGGCGAGCAACGAGTCTATCGCTTGATGAAGGCGCAAGGCTTACGCTCGCAAACAGGTTACAAGCGTAAACCAAGTCATCAAGCGGGTAAGCCTCACGTTGTTGCGCCAAATCATTTAGCGCAACAGTTTGATGTGTTTAAGCCAAATGAGACCTGGGTAACCGATATTACCCACATCCGGACCCATGAAGGTTGGTTATATTTGGCGGTGGTTCTCGACTTGTTTTCTCGCCAGATTGTAGGCTGGTCGATGCAAAGCCGGATGGATAAGGAGTTGGTTGTATCTGCATTGCTGATGGCCTTATGGAAAAGAAAACCAAAGCAAACAATCACGATCCACTCGGATCAGGGTAGCCAGTTCTCGAGTTACGAATGGCAAGCATTCCTCAAAGAGCACAACTTCAAGCAAAGTATGAGTCGGCGAGGAAACTGTCATGACAACTCGGTCGTTGAAAGTTTTTTTCAACTTTTAAAGCGGGAGAGAGTCAAGCGAAAAATCTATGTCACGCGAGCA
>RFMZ01000026.1 GCA_009927445.1 Betaproteobacteria bacterium | reverse complement strand
GGTCTTAGGCTTTAAAAACGGCGCCGAGTTAGTTATGACTGCATTTGGCGGCACTGCTGGCGTCTTTTTCGCAATGGCCAGCTTGGCTTCTGTCATCAAACGCGACATCTCCGGCTTGGGCAAATGGCTCATGGTTGGCGTCATCGTTTTGATGGTCGGCAGCATCATCAACATATTTGTTGGCTCTTCTGCTGGCATGGTGGTGATTTCAATTTTGTCCATGGCCATCTTCAGCGCTTTCATGTTGTATGACCTCAAGCGAATCATGGACGGCGGTGAGACCAATTACATCAGCGCAACACTCACCCTCTACCTTGACGTACTCAACGTCTTCCAAAGCCTATTGGCTTTGTTGGGTATCTTTGGTGGTGAACGCGAATAAAGTAGCTTCTGCACAACAAATAAAAAAGGGGCTTAGGCCCCTTTTTTATTTATATCAAATACCGCCATGCTCTCGACATGGGCGGTATGCGGGAACATATTGACTGCCCCTGCGGCACTGCAGGCATAGCCAGCAGAATTGACTAACAAACCAGCATCACGCGCCAAAGTAGCAGGGTTACAGCTGACATACACAATGCGCTTTGGTGGATTCCAAGCTTGCATCAACTCAGGTTGTTGATGCAAAGCGGCCAAAGCTTGTACCAACGCAAACGCGCCCTCTCGCGGCGGATCTATCAACCATTTATCTGCCGTGCCATTAGCCACTAACAACTCAGGCGTCATATCAAACAAGTTACGCGCTGCAAACTGTGTTGGGGCGAAAGTTGTTTTACGTTGTGACTGGTTCCAAACCAAGTTGTCGCGAGCACGCGCAACCAAAGCCTCGCTTCCCTCAACCCCCAACACAAGGCCAGCCATGGTGGCAATGGGCAAGGTGAAGTTTCCTAAACCGCAAAACCAATCGATCACGCGCTCATGGCCTTGTGCGTCGAGCAATCGCAAAGCACGTGTCACCAACACACGGTTGATATGCGGATTGACTTGCGTGAAGTCTGTGGGCCTAAACGGCATAGTTACGCCGTACTCTGGTAATTCATACGCGAGCTGCTCTTGCAATTGACCTTCTAGCAAAGCAACCGTATCGGGGCCTTTAGCTTGAAGCCACCACTGCACATGGTGTTTCGTTGCGAAAAGTTTGAGTAAACAATATCACCGCCAGACAAGGCTCTAAATGACGCAAAACTAAGGCCGTCACGTGGTCGCCACATGCCAACTCAATCTGAGGGCATGTCGCACGGGCTTCTAAGCTTCAATCAAAGCCCTCAAAGGCATCAGCAACGCATTGATATGCGGTGGCAATACCGGACAAGTTTGCATATCCGCCACATAACGGCTTTTACGCTCATGAAACCCCACTAGTACCGTA
>RFMZ01000284.1 GCA_009927445.1 Betaproteobacteria bacterium | reverse complement strand
AGCAGTCAAGCTATTTAAGATTTGATTGACCCGTTCAGGCCCCTCGTTAGCTAACAGAGAGAGCAATGCTTCTCGCCATTCCGCGGTTTCTTCAGGATTGGAGTCTTGGGCCCATTGGGCGAGGTCAAATGGTGAGTTCATAGTCGGAACTTTAGAATTAATTTTTCCAAAATACGCACAAAAAGTCAAAAAGATCTAGGCAGACCCAGCACGTGTTCAGCCACATAAGAATAAATCAAATTAGTTGAAATCGGTGCCACTTGGTACAAGCGCGTTTCACGAAATTTTCGTTCGACGTCGTATTCGCAAGCAAAGCCAAAACCACCGTGTGTTTGAAGGCAGACATTTGCGGCTTCCCATGAAGCCTTCGCTGCAAGGTATTTCGCCATATTGGACTCTGCACCACAGGGCTGCCCCGCATCAAACAAGGCACAAGCTTTGAATCGCATGAGGTTTGCCGCTTCAGTTTCAATATAACTGTCTGCAATCGGAAATTGCACGCCTTGGTTTTGGCCAATAGGGCGACCAAAAACTTCACGGCTCGCAGCATATTTTCTTGCACGATCAATGAACCAATAGGCATCTCCTATGCACTCTGCAGCAATAAGCGTGCGTTCTGCATTGAGGCCATCCAAAATGTAACGAAAGCCTTGCCCTTCCTCACCAATTAAGTTTTCGGCAGGTATCTCCAAGTTATCAAAAAACACCTCGTTGGTTTCATGGTTCACCATATTACGGATTGGCTTGACTGTCATTCCGCCAACCATAGCTTGCTTGATGTCAACAATAAAAACCGACATGCCTTCGCTTTTACGTTTGACTTGTGCCAAAGGTGTGGTGCGGGCTAACAAAATCATTAAATCTGAATGTTGGATGCGTGAGATCCAAACCTTCTGACCATTGACGACATAGCGGTCGCCTTTTTTAACCGCAGTGGTTTTGAGTTGTGTGGTGTCGGTGCCGGTCGTGGGCTCTGTCACCGCCATAGACTGCAATCTGCATGTACCAGCTGCAATCTGCGGCAAATACAACTCTTTTTGTGCTTGTGACCCGTGTCTTAGCAAAGTCCCCATGTTGTACATCTGTCCGTGGCAAGAACCCGCATTACCACCAGCGAAATTTATCTCTTCCATGATCACAGAGGCCTCAGCCAAGCCAAGACCAGAGCCACCAAATTCAGTGGGTATCAATGCCGCCAACCAACCTGCCTTAGTCAAAGTCTCTACAAAGGCTTCAGGATATGCACGCTCTTCATCTACCTTTTGCCAATAGCTGGAATCAAACTGCGCGCACATCTGTCGTAATGCGTCGCGTAATTCTTGGTGGTTGTCTGGATTTGGGATTTGAGTTTTCATGGATTCGATAAAAATTAAACTAAGACAGCAGTTGCCTGCATCGTCAACCAGCCCTCGTGGTCTTGCGCTGAAAGGGCAACTGTGTTGCCATCGTCTTGCGGCTCGCCAGAGACACGCAGAATACGACCCTCTGCACATTCAAAAGTTGGCCGCAAAGCCTTGAATTCAAATGATTGCATCTTGCGATCGGTATTTCGCCTTACCAAGTCCACCAGCAGGGTTGCAATAAGCGGTCCGTGCACGATAAGCCCTGGATAACCTTCTTCTTCGGTGACATAACTACGGTCGTAATGAATACGATG
>RFMZ01000027.1 GCA_009927445.1 Betaproteobacteria bacterium | reverse complement strand
TCCTTAAGCTCGAAATAGAAGTAATGAATTAAGTGATTATCCTTTTGTAATGAGACCAGTCAGTTCGGGTGTCCGTCTTCAAATGGTTTGAGACAGGAGGTTGATCAACAGCCTACGAACTGCAAACCAATCGCACGAGGTATGACACAAATTTTTTTTAATTCCTGGGTTACTCGATGTAACAAGTTCTAGCCCCGAAGGTAGATCCGAACTTTCGCCATAACTGGTTCGAGCCAAACGCCTAATTTCAAACTCAAACTGCAGCAGATCTCAATCTTTAACATCGAAATTACAGCCTCAAAAATTGACTTATTAAATAGCCTCAAAATAGACGTAAAAGCAGTTAAAAGACAAGAAAAAAACCACTCAAAAAGTAGCTTTTAAAGTGGCGGGCCCACCTGGACTCGAACCAGGGACCAAAGGATTATGAGAGCAGATATCCAAAGAAAATCACTAGGATTTCAAGAGCTTACGTAGCCTTTTTATCGGTGTGTGAGCTTTTGTGAATTGAATTTGCGCAAAACATATCGTAGGTTACTTCCGTTTAGGCTCATATAAAAATTTGATCTACCGAACCTCGAAGATCCATCTCAAAATCAAGGCCAGAAACTGGCGGCCTTGCAAAGTACCAATCAATGCCACAACGCATACGCCCTCGCTTGGCAAATACCTCTTCTACTAAACCACCCATGTTATGCACTGTATATGCTTGGACACTAGTTACATCCCCCCAATGAAAGCCCAGACTTTCTAGACGTTTATTCATTTCATCGGCAACAAATTCCATTTTTATCTTTAAGCCCTCCTTTGAGGTATCTCCGTATGCAACGATCCTTTCACGGTACGGCTCAGAACCTGATCTAGCATCACCACCGCCAGATATGACAAAGCTACGAGGAACCTCTGAACTCACAGGAATACTGAAGGTAAACGCATACATTTCGACTTCAGATGGCCCAAAATATTCAGGGCAGACATTTGTTCGAGCCACCGGATTAATAAATTCAGACCCGATAGACGCTGCTCGATAAATTCCCCATTGCTCAAGTGTTTTAACGTAGGTTCTATTGAAATCAATAAATCCTTGATCATCAAACTGCCTAGGAGACCTGAGCTCGCAATGTGCAAAGGCTGTTAACGGTCGCCCTATTTTTTTCAAATGTTGCTCAATGAGAATGAATGCCTCCTTAATAGGAAGTGGCGATCTAAACCTAGCCTGCATTAGCTGAAATCCTGGTTCAGCGGCAACTCCAGCAGAGTACTGAAAAACGCTTGGTAAATAGCGAAATCCACCGTCCTTAAATATAGCTATGGAGTACATCATTGCTCCATTAATCTGGCTGCATATTTGTAGACTTCACAATACGCTCATACTTCATGATTTCAGACTGGATATGCTCTTGGAACTTAGCGGGACTACCGCCAATTATTTCGATCCCCCTATCACTAAAGTTCTTTTTCACAGCAGGCTCCTGTAAAGCCTTGTTGATAGCTTGATTCATACGATCCACAGCATCCTTGGTCATACCGCTTGGGGCAACAATGCCATACCAAGAATCTGTTTCAAAAGTCGGGTATCCCTGCTCGGCAATGGTCGGAATTTCAGGGGCAAGTGGCGCACGAGTTAAATAAGTACTACCAATTGCTTTAATTTTTCCAGATTTAATATGGGGCAAGAAATCAGGTAAATTGCCGAACATAAAATCTACATTACCTGCAATCAGATCCGTTAATGCTGGACCTTGTCCACGATAAGGAATATGCACCGCATAAATTCCAGCCATAGACTTTAGCATCTCGCCAGCAAAATGAGCTGTTGTGCCATTACCGAATGACGCATAAGACAGCTTTCCCGGGTTTTTCTTAGCGTAATCAATCAGCTCTTCAAATTATTCACAGGTAAGGTTGACTTAACCGCTAATACATTAGCTGTACGCGCCATTAAAACAACTGGCTGAAGATCTTTAGTAGTGCTGTATGGCAAGGTTTTTATTAAAGATTGATTTACAGTAAAACTATTAGCCACTCCTCCAACAGTCAGATTATCAGTTGCCTTTGCAGTGGCATCTACACCAATAACCGTACCTGCACCTGGCTTGTTGTCCACGATCACTGGTGAACCTAAAAACTTGGAAATATCCGGAGTAACCGTACGAACCACAGAATCTAATGTACTAGCCCCACCAGGGAAGGGCACAATCACTCTGACTGTTTGTCCGTTAGGCCAATTCGTCTGCGCTGATGACCCAAAAGAAATTGTCCAAAACAAAACCGCAATACTAAGCATCAGAAGTGCTCGTTTAATCGTTAGCATAAATAGTCCTTTTAAATATCAGCGAGAAGATAAAACTCAGGGAAAAATTAATAAGACAAACTTCCTCAAACCATCAAACGTGGCCATACTTTTTTAAAGCATCTGCAAGACTTAAACCATTAGCAATATCGATCCGAATATTCTTTTCAATCGCCGTTAATCGCTCTGATTCAATCAGAACAGATTCGACATGCTCTACTGGTATCACAATGGCGCCATCGTCATCACAGAATATAAAGTCGCCTGGTCTAACAACGACATTTCCACCATCATGACCCCGCATGAAGACCGGTACTTGGGAAGCGGTCACCTTCCAACGACCGATAGATTGAACTGGAGTGCGATAACAAGCGAATACAGGAAACTGATGCTCGCCAATCCATCTCACATCACGTATGCCCCCATCAAGCAATGCGCCAACCGACCCACGCTCTTTCATACCAAGCGCAATTAATTCACCAAAATAACAAATTCCATTGCCATCCCCACTCCAAACACTGATTTCTCCCGAAGAGATACCTTGGCAGACTGTCATCTTGTCAGCATCCCCGCCTTGTGGATAGGGCGTCATTTGCCCCCGGATCGTGTAAGCCCAACCGGCCATTCTTTTTGTTGTTTCGGGATAAGGTCCAAATTGTGATGAAAGTCCCTGTTGAAGAAGATTCATAGTATCTAGAACGTCAGCAACATTAGAAGTATCAACCTCTAGGTAACGAAGGCGTATCTCTTCTTTTTTAGCTGCTGTAAAAGTCATCTATATTCCTTCATTCTTATTATTAGGTACCAACTTGGAATGTTGCCAACATCTTGCGCAACATGGCAACCACACTTTGCGCAACGATACGCCCAGTTTTTGGATTTTCCGAGGGAATATTTTCCATTTTCATGGAAAACTTTGCAGAATCAGAATCAACAGTAATCGTGTGCGTATTTCTCACAACAGTAGGATCTGCCCAAATTTCTAAATGGGTTTTTTCAGGGCCAACACCTGCCAAGGCCAATGCCACCACTACATTTAGATTTGCAGGAAAACCTTTGGCGGCCTCTCTTGCATTGCCTGAAAATACTTTCAATGGCTCAGTAAGTCCATCAACTGAAATATTATTCTCAATTAAATGGGGAGCCCCTTTCAATCCTAATGGCGGCTTATTGGTCACCATTCTCACTGAAAATATTTCTCCTTCCGCAGCGGCAATCATTGCATCCAAGCCAATGAGAGCGCCGGTTGGCACCATGATAGTTCCACCCGTATTTTTTGCTAACTCAATTAATTCGGGCTTGAATAAATAGCGCCGACGGATAAGACAATCGCTTTTTTCTTAGCCCGCAAAAAGGGGTAATGATATCTCCCAACAGTTCCGCTGGCGCACACTCAACCACAACATCAGCCT
>RFMZ01000242.1 GCA_009927445.1 Betaproteobacteria bacterium | reverse complement strand
AAAACAAGGGTGTTTTTGCACACTGGTTTAGTGGTGAAATAAGGTGTCCTATGGGTAAACAAATCGAATATGTTCATATGGGATATGCAAGCAAATATGAACATGACTTCCTCGTGGAATTTAATAAAGGAATACTCGTTGCAAAAAAGACGGTCTCTAATAGCTTAGATATCACCAAAGGAGAATGATGACTATCTTCAATCAACTTATCGATATTTACCATATCCTGATTTACATCGGGATTGGATCAGTTATTACTTTACCAATGGCTTTTGAAGGCTTTATTGAAGAATACAAAATTTCAAGTAATTCTATGATCAAAGCTATTCGTGGTAAACGTTCCATCAAGGATCGACTTTTAACACCCTGTGTTTATTTCTTTAGTTTTATTATCTTTATCGCTTTTTGGCCTATTGTTCTTGTTTTTACTATTCGAGATAAATTAAAAAAAAATAAGGTTAAAGAAATCCAGGAAAGATCGCACTTTTATTCTGGAAAAGAATATCTCGTTCAAAAATTAGATCCAATAGATGCTGAAAAAAATCACCAGGTTTATGACCCATTAAGCCTTACACCAAGCACGCCTTTTGGTCATCTATACAGTGCTTGGGGAGAGTTCCTTGCAGAATTCGATATGAATGATGCTTTATGGTATTTTGAAATTCCAAGGGGTTCTAAAACGGGTTTTTATAACTCTATAGCTAAATGTGATGTCAAAGGCTATGCGAGGGTCAATTCAGGGAAAATACTCGGTGAATTCATCTTCGAAGGGGAATAAGATTGTTCTACTGCTATCTTTTTTATAGAACAACTCAATGAATCAATTATTTCTCAGTGAAATGGAAGGGATTAAAAAAGTTCCCCTTGACCTCCTGAAAAAAGATGCTTTACTTCAAAAAGAGGAGGCAGAGAAAATTGGTTTCGATATTGGAAGAGATTGGGCATATTATCATCAGCCACTTCCATCAGAAGCAGATGCTGCCATCTACCGAGGTTTTAAAAGCAACACAAGTCACCCATCTGGCAAGTACGAAATTGATCGTTTTACTAAAAAATGGCTTCAAGTTAGATATCACGCATACCTCAGAAAAAGGCCCGTCTCCGACGATGTTGATGTTCAACTAATTAAAGCCTTAGATAGAGATTTTTGTCCGATTACAAAGGAAAAATTAACTCATGGAACTTTAGGAGATAACGATTGGTCTCTCGAAAGATTATGCAACACTGCAGGTTATGCTTTAGGTAACCTGATCATAGAGAGTAAAAAAGCAAACGAGGCAAGAGGTTCAATGTCTTATGATGCGATTGTTCAGGCTTCAAATTCTAAAAGGCATATCAATGGATTAAGCCCTGAATGCTGGAAAAGGTACTCCATAATTGCCAGAGGGCCTAATTTTTGGGCTGGGAATGTGAAAGGAATTGAGCCACTAACAATGCCGCTTCCTGAATTAGTATTTTGTGTGCCGTCACTATATCTAATGGATGTGGCTTTTTTTTCCTGTTGCCATTCGAGTGAAAAAAACAGAATTGCTGGGCATCGACTCATGAAAAACTTCTCAAAAAGTAGTATTTCTCAATTAAATCTTAAAAAATTAAGGGCGAAGATTGATCGAAAATTCCAGAATCGATTTGGTCGTTTTGATATTTTCCAAAATAAGTCTTGTTTTAATGCATTTTTAGCTTGGTATGAGTCATCAACTATTACGGAAAAAGACTTTAAAAGAATCATCTTAATTGAAAAAAACAACTCTCTAGGAATCAAATCTCCCATTAATCAAAGTAGTAACATGCTTGAAGAGTGGTGGCTCGGCACAAATGGCCATCTTTATTAAATTATTCATAAAAAATCTGTGCTAGAAGATCTTTCTGAATCACCTGATGAACACGCCTCCAGCGCTCAATATCCTCCTGTTTACAAACCATACTAGGACGACTAGTTTTCAAGACCCGCTCTACTTGAACTCCTTCGTCTTTTTTTACATAACTGGCTTGGTACAAAATACCCTGCTCTTCGTAACGAACATTCACTGGCACTCTAGTTATTCTTGTTTTTTGGGGAAAAAGTAACAGATACGATTCAGTCAAAGTTTCTGATTTGCAAACATAGGGATATTTCAACACTTCTGGTGGCCTGTTATATGAAAGCGAGACTAATCCACCATGCCCCAATCCTACTGGAACATTCATTGCTCCTGGTCCAGGCATATTTACTATTGGATCAAGTGTAAATTGACTTCCTAGTTCAAAGG
>RFMZ01000113.1 GCA_009927445.1 Betaproteobacteria bacterium | reverse complement strand
GATAACAATGGAAGGTTTATCGATTTAACTTAGTAAAGCTATTTCGTTCTCTAGTTGTACTTCAGCTATTTTTATTTTGGACAAGTATTCTAATTAATTTTCAATGCACTTTATAAAAAGAATAGTTATACTAATAAAAATATAAAAGTATTATTTGGAGATATCATGCCTTTGCAACTTAAGTGCTTTTGGCTTTTTAGTACTTTGCAATTTCTAGCATTCTTTTTTACTTGTCAAACCAGCCAAGTTTGGGCTCAAGCATACCCTCAAAAACCAATCAAATTGATTTTACCCTTTCCAACAGGTGGAACTTTTTTAGTTGGGCAATTATTATCTGAAAAATTACCTGCATTAATTGGCCAACCAGTGATTATTGAAAATCATCCCGGCGCAGGGGGCAGTATTGCGATGGAATTAGCTTCTAAAGCACTGCCAGATGGCTATACATTATTTGTCACCTCTCCTACTCTAACAATTACTCCGATTGTCCAAAAAAAACTACGATTTAATCCACTCAAAGATTTAATTCCCGTAGCTAAGGTAGCCTCTGTGGCTAATGTTTTCGTTATCCATGCAAAATTACCGTTTAAGACTTTTGGGGAGATAGTTGAATTTGCTAAAGCGAATCCAGGAAAATTAACCTACGGCACCGGTGGTCCAGGCGCATCAAACCATTTTGCTACAGAACAATTTCTCGCTCTAACAAATACGCAGATGCTTCATATACCTTATCAATCAGCAACGCATGCAATTACCAATGTGGTTGGAGGACAAATAGATTTGGTAATTGGAGGCCTACCCACCTCTGCACCATTAGTAAAAGGCGGTCAACTGCGAGCACTTGCTGTCTTGACACAAAAAAGAAACCCAATACTTCCAGACGTGCCAACTGTTGTTGAATTGGGATTCCCAGAATTAGTAGTAGATACCTGGTACGGGGTAATGGCACCTTTTGGTACTAATCCACAAATTATTGAAATGCTCAATAGAGAAATAACAAAAATTACAAAATCTACTGAAATTGCTGAACGCTTTGCTAAATCAGGAACAGAGCCTTTATGGTCAACGCCGCACGAATTTGCAAGCTTTATACAAAGTGATTACGAAAAATGGCTCAAACTTTCGCAAACAAATAAAATGAAATTTGATTAATCGTCGTACTCATCATAGCAAAGGTCTTAATATGCAAACTATCTGCCCAACTCAAGAAGAAATGAAGCCAAGGATTGCTCGTTTTAAAGAACTAAAACCTCGCGCAGGAAACTGGGAAAAGGATTTAGGTATCCCACAAGATGTCCTACGAATGTTTAATCCGAAAGCAAATTATGTTCTTATGGCACCGGCAAATATGCCTGGGCGACTGTCAAATACACCCGCGATTGTTGATGGCGACAAGGGTGATATTCGAATTGGTATCGCTGTCGCAGAGGCTGGAGATGGCCCTGGCCTTCATGTCCATTGGCGAACAACTGAAACTTTCATGGCACTAAGCGGTCGATGGAAAATACGATGGGGAGATGAGGGACAAGAGCATATTATTCTTGAACCATTTGACATGATTTCAATGCCACCCAAAGTAACCAGGCAATTTATTAATGTTTCTGATCAAGATGCTCACCTTCTAGTCATTATTCAAGGAAAAAAAGAAGAGTTTAATGATGTTGGAAGATTGCCATCAGCTGCCGATCCAATTATCGAAAAATATGGCACAGAAATGATCGAAAAATTAGAGGAAAATGGTTGGAAATTCTCTTTAGACGCAAATTCTTAAATGTGAAGACATCTTCGAATTCAAAAGAAGAGGCTGTAAATAATTTTGTGTAAGTTGATATTTTGTATTAATCTGCCAACAATGGCAACAAAATGGAAACTTGCAAGATGGACAAAACGAAATTACAAGAACTGGCGAATGAATTTGCCAAAGGAATCAAAACTCAGCATGACCTGAATGATTTCACAAAGATGCTCACCAAGATGGCAGTTGAGACAGCTTTAAACGCTGAACTAACTGATCATTTAGGTTACGAAAAGCATCAAAATAATCCTGAAGGTGGCACAAATGCCCGCAATGGCAGTACCAAAAAGAGGTTGAAGGGCAACTATGGTGAAGTTGAAATTGAGTCACCCAGAGACCGAGAAGGTAGCTTTGAGCCACAACTACTTCCTAAACACCAAAGTCGTCTCACGCAAATGGATGATCAAATTCTGACCCTGTATGCCAAGGGTCTGTCGACCAGAGAAATTGTTTCAGCCTTCAAGGAAATGTACGATGCCGATGTGTCAGCTACTTTAATCTCGAAGGTTACAGAGCGGGTATTAGAGCAAATCACTAGCTGGCAAGCGAGACCGTTGGATGCGATTTACCCCATCGTTTATCTTGATTGTATTGTGATCAAGATTCGTGAGAATCAAACAGTGATTAATAAGGCAGTTTATTTAGCCTTAGGCGTCAATATGGATGGTCATAAGGACTTACTGGGTATCTGGGTGTCAGAAAACGAAGGTGCTAAATTCTGGCTCTCCGTGCTCACAGAACTCAAGAGCCGTGGTGTTCAAGACATCTTGATCGCCTGTGTGGATGGCCTTAAAGGTTTTCCTGAAGCCATTGCTGCTGAGTATCCTGAGACTCGCATTCAACTGTGTATCGTGCATATGCTCAGGGGCAGCTTGAAGTATGTTTCTTGGAAAGACTACAAGAAAGTCACTACTGATTTAAAAGAAGTTTACCAGGCTACGACTGAAGCACAGGCGCTCAAAGCGCTAGAGAACTTTGGTATCACTTGGAACAGTCAATACCCTCAAATCGCAAAATCATGGACCAATAACTGGGTCAACTTAAGAACCATCTTTGACTACCCACCTGAGATACGAAAAGCAATTTATACTACTAATGCGATTGAGTCTCTGAACAGCGTGATTCGATCGGCAACAAAGCGTCGAAAATTATTTCCAAATCAGAACTCAGCCATGAAGGTAGTCTATTTAGCAATCATGCAAGCGTCTAAAAAATGGACGATGCCGATTCAAAATTGGAGATCTGCGATGAATCGATTTGAGATTGAATTTGGTGAAAGATTAAACCTTCACTAAAAACCGGAATCAACTTACACAGATTAATTTACACCCTCC
>RFMZ01000097.1 GCA_009927445.1 Betaproteobacteria bacterium | reverse complement strand
ATTTATTTGAGGGCGGAATAGGAAGTTGGATTGAGCATAATATTTTCAAAATGATCAATTAATGCACCTTGTTGTTCTGTTTTAGCTTTTTCTTGCAGCCATTCTGGATCAGCAGCAAAAGCATTCCATTTGGTTTCTCGGTCTGCTAGGCTATCCCACTCGAGAATATAGTAGAGGTCAGAACTATTTGGACCTATCAAGGTTGTCCAAAAGCCAACTTGACGAATCCCATGCTTGGCAAAGAGAGCCAATGTAATCGTGGCAAAGCGCTTGCTAACTTCAGGTAATTTACCTGGCGCACAGTGATAAATACGGAGTTCATGGATCATAGGGGACCTTTTTAAAATAATTGAGAAGAAAGTCTTAAACAAAAATAGGTAAATCAATTGTAAAGTATTCTAACTTGACATCGGTAGGGAGGGAGTCATCAATTTGATCAGTTCGTATTTGATGGGTGGCGCTAATTCCTTTAGGATAATCAAACAAAGATGGTGAAACAAGATGATCAAAAATATGGTCAAATCAATCAGTTATTGACTGTATCATTTTTATGAGAGAGATGGAACGGATGTCTTTTACAAAATCTGCTGGTTGGTTAGACTGGTATCAAAACCCTTCAAGGCCACAATTTAAATTACCAAAAGGTGCTGTTGATACACATTGCCATGTGTTTGGTCCTAGTCATGAATTTCCTTTTGCACCCGAGCGAAAATATACTCCATGTGACGCTTCTAAAGAACAATTATTTGCGTTGCGAGATCATTTAGGATTTGATAAAAATGTCATTGTCGGTGCAAGTTGCCATGGCACGGACAATCGAGCGCTAGTGGATGCTTTAATTCATAGTCAAGGAAAAGCGCGCGGGATTGCGACGGTTGGGCGAAACATTACTGATGCAGAGCTAAATAGCTTGCATGCGGCTGGAGTTCGGGGAGTTCGCTTTAACTTTATCAAACGGCTTGTAGACTTTACGCCCAAAGACGCGTTGATGGAGGTGGCTGCGCGCATTGCGCCATTGGGTTGGCATATTGTGGTTTATTTTGAGGCTGTCGATTTACCCGAGTTATGGGATTTTTTTACGCAATTACCAACAATCGTAGTGGTAGATCATATGGGGCGGCCAAATGTGAGTAAAGATATTAATGGGCCAGAATTTGGTTTATTGATACGGCTTTTGAGTGAGCATGAAAATATATGGACTAAAGTGACTTGTCCGGAACGTTTATCCATGCAAGGGCCAAAAGCAATTCATGGCGAGTTAAAACCTTACCAAGACGTAATTCCCTTTGGCAAGTTGTTAGTAGAGCGATTTCCAAATCGGGTTTTAAGTGGTACGGATTGGCCTCACCCTAATTTAACTGACCACATGCCAGATGATGGCTTGCTCGTGGACTGGATACCTCACATTGCTCCGACATGCGAATTACAGCATCAATTATTAGTTGATAATCCCAATCGACTTTACTGGCCCTTAGCCTAAATTGAAGGCGAGACTTTTTTCATTTCGTGCTAAAAATCATTGATTACCATAGTGTGAATACGTATTTTTCATATACCACTGGAAATAAGACCAATAACTTTGGGTGGGGTACAAAGGTGGATTTTCACCAGAGGTACAAGTTGGTAGACAACTTGCTTCTGAGTCAAGACTGGTGTTGATAAAGCATGCAAAAGAATACCGATCGTTTTGACGAGGGGGAAGGACGCGATGAGGTGTCGCCCGAAAGCGTCCGTTAGTCCAGCGCGACAAGAATTGTCCTATATTGACGATTAAGGCTCCATCGGGTACCTGTGGCCAAAACCATTGACCATGCTCATCAAGTACTTGGAGACCTTGTTCTAATGCTGGCGGTAAAAAGGTCATGAAGCCTGTATCGGCATGTGCCCCGAGTCCAAACTCTTGATCTGCTACAAAATCTGTCTTAGGATATTTAGCAATTCGGAAATACGAATAAGGCTCTTCAAAGTACGGTTCAAAGAAGTTTTCAGGGAGTTCTAGGGCTCTTGCCCAAACGGGTAAGAGTTTTTTCCCAAGTTCTTCGACTGTTCTCATATAGTTTTCGACAACATGTTGGAATTTTGGCAGGTTAGCCGGCCAACGATTTCTGGAATAGAACTGTTTGCCTGCAAGAAGTTCAGGGTGATCTATGGGATAGTCTGTCGCTATAACGAGGCATTCAACAGTATCGAGTTTCGTATGTTTTTCGTAGGTAGAGTGTTTGAGCATTGTGGCTCTAGACGGAATATATCCACGTTGATGTTCTGTGACATGTAAATCAAGCTTTTCTGAATCAGGTAGTGCATGAAATGCGCGAGTTGCCTGTTCCATTTGATCAATCAATAAAGGCGATAAGCCGTGATTAATTACGCATAAAAAGCCCAAATTTTCACAAATATCTCGCCACTTCTTCGCAAGTGGTTCAAGGGTATTTGCTTGCCCTTGTAAAAAGGGCCCCAGGTCAACCACAGGAAGGGCTCTTGAAGGTAGTACTTTATCTCGAATATCCATTGAAGGAGTAGTAATTGCCTGAGGTTGGGAAAGCGGCGTTGGTTGTGCAATATTCAGATTCGAATCATTCATCTCAGGTCTCTTTCAATTTTATTTGAATAGGTATTATTTTAGATATAGCACGCGAAATATTCGCTAGCTCAACTAAAGTGTTAGCTGGTTGTTTAATAGCTTGTAATTTCTCCTCCATGTTAATTAAAAGAGTCAAAAAAAGCAAACTTTCTTCAAGCGGCTCAATCACGATTAGGCATCCGATTACGAGTAAGATATGGGATATGAAAACCCAGTTAAAAATAGTAATTTACTCTTTACTCATTATAGGTGGCTTGTACTATGAATACATTGGAAAATATCCTGATTATCCGGATCAGCAGGACCGTTGGGTAAGAATTTCTATGACGAAAGATGAAGCTCGTTACTATGATCCTGAATTGCTGAGAAAAAATCCGAACGGGTCTATTGGTCTAGAGATCATGCGGACCTTTCGCAAGGTACAAACTCAACAAGATGTATCCTATTTATCTGAAATAATCACGACGGAGTTTAATTGTCTTCAAAAAACGCATCAGTTTATTAAGACTAAACTCTTTAATGGTGAGTATGGCAAAGGAGTCGCAGAGGAAATACGGATTACTTATGAGTCCTTAGGCGGAGTAAATATCGAACCGACAGATGAAGTTTTATGGAGTGTAATTTGTGATACGAGTGGTCAATTTCATCCTAATAAGTTAAGTAGTTGGTCTTTGCAAGTGGGGCATATTTGTCAGGTGGGCTTATTTTCAAGTAAGATTGAGATTAATAGTCAATCATTTAGATAAAAAGATCTACGAAAGATCTAAAAAGGAGATTTGATGAATTATCAAGGCCCTGTCATTGATACCCACCACCATTTATGGTTACGTGAATATATTAGTTGGTTACAAGACCCTGCTGCGCCACATATGGCTGGGGATTTATTTGGCATACGCACGGACTATCCTGTAGAGGAGTGGATGCGTGATGTGGTTCCTGCTGGGGTGGTTAAATCAGTGCACGTGACGGCGAATTGGGGTGTTGAGAAAAGTCTTTCTGAAACAAAATGGTTGCAGTCTATCAGCGATCTTCATGGATTTCCAAATGCGATAGTATTTCAGGCGGATATGACGGATACCGATTTAGAGTCCAAAATCAAAGAGCATTTGCAATATCCGAATGTGCGGGGGGTGCGACATCAAATTCATTGGGACGATACAGCACCCTATCGTAAAAATGTTAGTTGCGCGGATCTGTGTAACACTCAGGATTTCCGTCGAGGCTTTGATTTGCTTGCTAAAGAAGACTTGCATTTTGAATTACAAATTTTTGCCCCACAAGCAATCCATGCGGTGGAACTGGTTAAGGCTTATCCCGAAGTGCGCTTCATATTATTACACTCTGGGATGTTATTTGATAGATCCGCAAGTGGAATTGGGCAATGGCGCGAAGCGTTAGCTCTACTAGCATCTTATCCAAATGTTGCTGTCAAGATTTCAGGTTTGGGAATGTTTTCGGGAGGGATCACATACCCACAGATTCGGCAAGTAATTCGTGATTGCATACAAATTTTTGGTGTGAGCAGGACTATTTTTGGTAGTAATTTTCCCCTCGAAAAATTACATATGAGTTATACAGACTTTATCACTCTATACAGAAAAGTTTTATCCGAATACGCACCGCAGGAGCAGCGTCAGATTTTCTACGAAAATGCGCAAATTTTTTATCGAATATAAGCTTTCAAGCTTATGAGGAAAGAAGTATTTGTTTCGAAGTTTTAAAAATTATCGAATTAAAAGGTGGTCTTATTTATAATTCAAAAAACTTCGGCGTCAGTCTTTTTTGCCTTTCTTAA
>RFMZ01000151.1 GCA_009927445.1 Betaproteobacteria bacterium | reverse complement strand
AACTACTTTTTTGTGAAACAAATCCAGTCAAGTTAAAAATTAAAACAAGGTCAAACCACGCCGTACTCCCCTAACCACTTACTTTAGTTACGAAATTATCTGCTCAAAATCGAACTCTATTTCAACAATTAGCCATCTTCATTGCACTTTTACTAGAAAGTTGCCACATCAGTGAAATCTTATCTATTGATCGTACATTTATGGCTGTGGACCTCTCTGGCATTTGGTCAGATCCGAGAGGTTCCTCTAGAACCCGAAATGGCTACAGGGTCTTTTCGTCAACAGTTAGTTAACTCCAGCAAAATGATGGTGGTTACTCCCAATACAGATGCCTCTAAGACGGCTCTTGCAATACTAAAAAAAGGGGGCACTGCGGTTGACGCAGCAATCGCTGCTGCTATTATGTTAACCCTAACTGAACCGAATGCTAGTGGTATCGGTGGAGGTGGATTTTTAATCCATTACAACGCAGCAACTCAAAAACTGAGCGCTTATGATGGTCGAGAAACTGCCCCAGCTCAAGTCGATCCCAAACAATTTTTGTTAGCCAATGGCAATGCCATGCCATTTGCAGAGGCTCGCGTTAGCGGGAAAGCAGTTGGTACACCTGGCCTACTGCGCTTACTCGAATTATCTCATCAACAACATGGCAAACTACCCTGGGCCGATTTAATTCAACCAACAATTGATTTAGCTAATACAGGGTTTTTACCATCCACGCGTTTACAACAGCTGATTCGCCAAGACCCCCATCTCAGAAATAATCCAGCAGCTAAACTCTATTTTTTTGATTCGCAAGGCCAACCCCACCCACCACAATATCAACTGAAAAATCCAAAATTAGTAAAGGTCTTGAGTGATATTGCAATATCTGGTAGCCAAGCTTTTTATTCCGGTCCATTAGCGCATCAAATTATCAGCGCTGTTCAAAATGACGTGCTTCCAGGAAGCCTTCAATTAAGTGATTTATCAAATTATCAAGTAAAAACGCGGGAGATTTTTTGTGGCAAGTACCAGTCTTGGAAGATTTGTGGCATGCCACCGCCTTCTTCGGGCACTATAACAATCCTACAAATCTTAGCCCTCTTAGAACAAAAAAATATTCATCAATATCAACCAAACTCCTGGCAGACAATCCATTTATTCTCAGAGGCGGGAAAACTCGCATATGCTGATCGAGATGCGTATATCGCTGATCCGGACTTTATACGCATCCCAAGTAAAGAACTCCTTGAACAGACCTATATCCAAAATCGCTCTGAACTGATTCAAATGAACCAAAGTTTACCTAAAGCAGTCGCTGGCAAACCCGCTAATCTTCAAACGCAATATGCGCCGGATCAACTAACAGAAGAATTCGGAACTAGTCATCTTTCAATCATCGACCAGCAAGGTAATCAAGTATCTCTTACAACAACAATTGAGTCTCAATTCGGTTCACGAATTATGGTCGAGGGATTTTTTTTGAATAACCAATTAACGGATTTTTCATTTCAACCAAATCTGGCTGGCCTACCAATCGCAAATCGAATCGAAGCTAATAAAAGACCCAGAAGCTCTATGGCGCCCTTAATCATCCTGAATGAATCGGGTCAAGCTGTAATGACGATTGGCTCAGCGGGTGGCAGTAATATCATTAACTTTGTAGCAAAAACCTTACTAGGACTATTTCATTGGAATTTAAATATCCAAGAAGCAATTGCATTACCAAATTTTGGAAATAGAAATCAAGAAACCGAATTAGAAGTTTCCGGATTTGGAAAGATATCGCACCCGAGTTAGAAAAACGCGGCCATCAAATTAAGTATGTTGATTATCCCAGCGGCACCCAAGGAATTATGAAATTTCCAACTCCAATCCTTCGAGAAAATACGGCATTATCTCGCTTACAAAATAACCAACTCTTTGGTGCAGCCGACCCTCGCCGACTCGGTTTAGCGATCGGAGAGTAAAAGCCTCGAAGCACTATTCATTTCAATGCCTCAGGATGCGGGCACAGTTATTGGAGCCTTTGACTGAATTGCAACAAAGGCCTGGTTTAACCGCAAATGCACTTGACCTAATAAAGAAACTGCCTCTAATGCTTGTAACAAAGGCTTTAATAAGTCACTAGGCGACTGTAAATACTCATGGATTAACAGATTTCTCAGGCCACGTAACTCAATCCAATCATCCGTTGACGAAAGCCAACCCAACTTTTCAGCTAGGATAAGATTATCAAGTTGTGAACCAACTTTTTCCATATTTAATCGTAATAAATTAGGTAACAATTTACCGCCAAGCCTGTCCTGAAGCCTACCGAACCGTGCTACAAAAGCATCTAAAATATCACTATGCGCATCACTGTTAGCTAAGGAGTTCACCCATTCCAAATTAATTTGATGGCTGATTAAACGATTTCTAGTTCGCTCTAAATAGTGCACTTCTTTTGCGGTGATGCGTAAAAGTTCTTCTGCCAAAAAAAATTGCTCATCTAATTTCCTCATAAAACGATTCCTGTTTGCAAAGCCAAGGTATAAATCGGTGATGGCAAGCTAGATGGATCTTTAATCAACACATCAACTTGACGACCACCTAGTTGAATAGATAAGCGACTAGATAGCTGACAATAGGCCTTCGTTCTGTCATCAAGTAAATGATCTAGTTCAATCAATAAATCAATATCGCCACCACGCTGTAAATCATCAGTTCGACTGCCAAACAATCGGACTACTGCCCGTATCCCAAATTGTTTAGCGACCTCTTCTTGAATAATCTGACAAGTATGCTTATCCAACCTCATTAACTAACCTCATTATCCAATCCAAATCCTATTTTTTTCTTGTCGATGAGGCAGTAGTTTACCCAAAATAGATTTTAGAATTAGCCTATATCCCTTGATGAAGTAAGGTAGAAGTGAGCGCATCGTACTGCAAGCTGTGAATCATCAATTCATTCACGGCGCATTGAACCTGGGTTGAAATTCACTATTTGAATTAGCCCTATTTGTTATTAATCACAACTGGCGCCAAGAATGACCGTTGCTTGACTTGACAATACGCCACCATTACCATGCGCAAGGGCAACTTCACAATTAGCCACCTGCCTAGCACCGCACTCTCCCCGAATTTGGCGAGCTGCTTCAATCAGTAAAAATAAACCATACATCCCGGGATGACAGTACGATAAGCCACCCCCGTTGGTGTTTACTGCAAAAGATCCTCCGGGAGCAATGAATCCCTGTTCAATAAACCGACCGCCCTCACCTTTTGGACAAAAACCCAGGTCCTCTAAAAATAAAATGGTGTTAATCGTAAATGCGTCATACAACATCGCCAAATTGATATCCCCTTGTCGCACGCCAGCCATTTGAAAAGCAGCAGGCCCAGAGCGACTAGCAGCAGTTACAGTCAAATCAGGCATGCTAGTTATCCTTGTATGAGATAACGATTCGCCTACACCCAACACATATACCGGCTTCTTCGCTAAGGTTTTAGCACGCTCGGCACTGGTTAAAATAATGGCTCCGCCCCCATCCGTGACTAAACAACAGTCACGGATCGTCAGTGGATGTGAAACCATCCGAGAACTAAGTACCTCTTCAACAGTTAATGGTTTTTTTCCCAGGCTACTGGATTTAATAAAGCCCAATGCCTTGCAGCTACTGCAACCTGAGCTAATTGCTCACGGGTTGTACCGTATTGATGCATGTGGCGAGCTGCCGCCATAGCATAAGCCGTCGGCGGTAAAAAAGGCTTATACGGAGTCTCGTAAGGATCAAATTCACGCGGACTTGCAACAGCTCGACTCACTGATTTTTGAGTACTCCCATAAACAATTAATGCAACTTCACATAAGCCGTGCTCAATGGCCATCATTGCATGTCCAATGTGAGACATAAAAGATGAGCCACCAATTTGCGTGTTATCTTGATATTTAGCCGTAATTCCTAAGTACTCAGTTAATGCTAATGTGGTAAATCGCATTTGCGTTGTTGAACTAAAAATGCCATCAATCTCAGTCATCTTCAAGCCACAGTCATTTAACGCCCGCAATGTGGCCTGCGCCATTAAATCAATCGGTTGTGTACCCGGGGCACATAACCCTAATTGAGATTCTGCAAGACCAACAATGGCAACACTTCCTCGGTGTAATCCTGACATAATTTGGTCCTATAGTGACTTAAAAACAGGTATCGAATTACCAGACTCTGGCAAAACTATCTCTACTTGAACACGCATGCCAATAAAAACTTGTTCAGGTAAGACGCCCTCTACGCGACTCATCATCCGAAACCCTTCGTCTAATTCAATTAAAGCAACGTTATAAGGCTTCTGATCTTTTTGATAAATGACGGTTGTAGAATAGACTGTCCCTAAACCATTTGAAATCTTCCAAATTAAGTCCTCACCGGATTTTGGCGCTCCTATTCTAGGTGGAAAAATGGCTTGCCCACTACTATTTTCCTGATAAGCCAATCGCCCTTGTGTGAGATATTCTTGATATATTCCAAGAGGAGACTGAGTTCCTAAATTAAATGTGTTCATTGAAAATCCTTTTACGAATGTCTTAGTTTCATTTTTTGCTTCTTTGATTAATTCATGATTGTTTTAATCAGGGTTTTCTTTAATGACTTTTTATGGTGCTAAGTCAAAATCCTTTTCCTTATAATCTTTTAGATAAACCTACCTAGTTCGCATATTAGAATACATCTATTCAATTCGTGATTTATTATAAAAGCATGACTCAAACTATAAACGCATTAACCAGTCAATCGGATAATTGATGGCTTTTCAGCTAATGACCCCCTTCGAAGTACTGCATCGGTACCGCAAGCATCATCATACTTTAAGTGATACTCTTGCAAGCCGCTTAGAAAAAAATGCTCACGATTTATTTTGTATCGATGGTAACAAGTCCTATACTTGGCAAGAATTTGCAATAGATGTTCAAAAAACCACCCAACTACTCCAACAAAAAGGAATTACTCCACATGATCGTGTTGGGATCATGTCGCGCAATCAATATACCCATGTAGTTTTATTATTTGCACTAGGACATCTATCGCTATCTTAGTTCCGATTAATCCGGAATTCAGCCTCCAAGAGGCTAGTTATGTTCTTGCTCATGCTGAATTGTCCGGCCTCGTATTTGATCAGCATAGTAGTCAAGTTGCCCAAACTGCTTTGCAAGAAAAAAATCTGCATCCCTGGTTAATTGCACTTGGCCATGAAGCTATCCATGAAATACCAACCTTCAAGGATTTATGTGAGCAAATCTTGGAGCAAACACCTACCCTTAGCTGCGCTTCGGAAAATGATACCTGCATCATCATCTATACCTCAGGAACTACCGGCTTTCCAAAAGGCGCGATGCATAGCCAAAAAAGCTATCTCCTCGCGGGTGAAGCCTATGTTGCAAGAGTTCATCTACAACCCAATGACCGCGTCATGATTGTTCTACCGATGTTTCATATTAACGCCCTTTTTTACTCGGTCTCTGGTGTGATCGCTAGCGGCTGCGCCATGATTATTATTCCGAAATTTTCTGCTTCTGAATTTTGGCGGCAAGCAAAAAAATATCAAGCAACCGTTGTCAATATTATTGAGGCCGCTGGCAATATTCTCAAAATACGAGATCGCAGCGAATTTGTACCCGACCATCATTTTCGCTGCATTTATGGCGTTCGACAAAATGCTCAACAAGTATTTAAAGAAGATTTTAAAATTCCAGAATTAGTAAGTGGTTATGGGATGACTGAAATCCCTGGTGTACTCTGTTCCCCATTCCAAGGACTTCTTAAACCTGGCAGTATGGGAATCGAAGGGCGGCACCCTAACCCCAATCAACCATGGGCAATATGTCGTATTGTTGATGAATCAGGTCAAGACGTCCCTAAAAATACTGTTGGTGAACTCATTGTTCAAACACCAATTGTTACCCAAGGCTACTTTAAGGATCCTGCCCAAACTGCCCAAAGTTTTCGAGATGGCTGGTTCCTAACGGGCGATCTAGTCTCCCAAGATGAGGATGGCTACTATTACTTCGTCTCCCGCAAAAAGGATATTATCCGGCGGCGAGGTGAAAATATCTCAGGTGCAGAAATCGATCGTATTGTTGGCGAACATCCTGCAGTGGCAGAAGTTGCAGCTATCGCTGTTCCAGCTGAACTCGGTGAGGATGAAATCCTCGTTGTTATTGTTCTAAAACCAGAACACATAATCAGCCCAAAAGATATCGGACTATGGTGCGCCGCACATCTTTCAGCTATGAAAATTCCACGCTATGTGGTCTTTACCTCAGCCCTACCCTATACCCCCACGAACAAAATCTCCAAAGCATTGTTACGGGCGAATACAACTCTCATCAAACAGGCAACTGATTTACAAAATCATTGATAAAAAATATTTTCATCAATGCAATCTATCGTACTTTTAATGAGAGGCTACAACTGTATTGATACATTGCCCAAACCCAATACGAACAGCGTTTTCATGCGCACAAAAAGCGTTCATGATTACCGTGTCACCATCTTCTAAAAAGGTTCTAGTTTGACCAGAAGGTAATGAAATCGGGGCTTTACCGCCCTGACTCAGTTCAAGGAGTGAACCAGCCGATTCTGGTGTTGAACCCGATAAAGTGCCAGTTCCAAAAAGATCCCCAGCCGTTAGATTGCAACCGTTACTCGTGTGATGCGCAATTAACTGCGCAATCGTCCAGTAGGCAGCGCCCGAGTACTCCGATTGCGCTAATAAATATGGTGCTAGCCCAGCAGTACGCATCTCCTGTGTCTGCAGCAATACCTCTAAATAAATTTGTATTGCTCCAGATGCTTGATTATTCACACAATCTAAATAGGGCAAGGTGGCCTGCGTAGGATCCGATCTTTGTAAGGCTTTACGAAATGGCGCTAGAGCCGCTTTAGTAATGATCCATGGAGAAATAGATGTAGCAAAACTCTTAGCCAAAAAAGGCCCTAATGGAGCAGCTTCCCAAGCCTGCATATCCCTTGCTGACCAATCATTCAGAATACACATCCCAAAAAAATACTCCTCGGCTTGTGTAATAGAAATAGGAGTTCCAAGCTGATTACCTTTGCCAATGAGGACGCCAAGCTCTAGTTCATAATCCAGTCTTCTACTCGCCTGAAAATAAGGCGGCTTACCATCACTCGCGCGTGTTTGACCACGTGGCCTAATAACTGGCACACCGGACGGAATTAAAGACGATGATCGTCCATGATAACCAACTGGTAACCAATGATAATTGGGCGATAAAGGCGCATCAGGTCGCAGCATCTTACCTACGTTCGTAGCGTGATGAATGCCAGAGTAAAAATCCGTATAGTCTCCAACCTTACAGGGTAAAACCATCACAACCGACGACTGGGGTAACAAAGCACTAGCTAGCTGTTTGTGCGATGTATTTTCTTTCTCTAGTAAATACGTGATCCAACTTCGAAATTGCGTTTGTACACTATCTGAAGTTGCCATCCAAGCATTCATATCACCCTGAACCAGAAGTGCAAATGCACTCTCAAATTCTGAAGGAGTATTAGTACAAGTGGCTAGGCTGATCAAATCAAGAATCTGATCGCCAATCGCAATACCAACCCGCCCAGCTTTAAATGCATCCGCCGCGAGGTAATACTTACCAAATGGTAAATTTTCAATTGGGAAGTCACATCCCTCGACATTGGCAGACTCCACCCAACTGCCACGACTTTTTTTAGCTCTGTGTTCTTTGATCATCTGTACTTTCAATCTATTAAAATG
>RFMZ01000122.1 GCA_009927445.1 Betaproteobacteria bacterium | reverse complement strand
GGATGGTCCAACCCCAGCAGTTAAAGAGGTGCCTTCTAGACCTGGCTACCGCGTTAGTAATCTGTGGCGCACTACGGAAGCACCCGTCCAAATCCATGCCGAGGACTCAATTACAGAACATCACGGCGTTTTACCACCTAAGAATGGTAATGTCATCCGCATCATAGACTATCCAGCAGAACCCCAAGATCCGCTTGAATTAAAACGTCAACAAGATGCGACCTTTGCAAGTCTTTACCCCGACGCTGGCCATGATCTCAAACCAGGTGACCACCCTGGAATGCACATTACCGAAACCGTTGATTATGCGGTCATGCTCTTTGGTGAAATGACCGCTATTCTCGAAAAGGAAGAAACTGTTCTCCGAGCGGGGGATATCTTGATTCAACGTGGAACTAATCATGCTTGGGCAAATCGATCCGGTCAACCAGCTCGAATCTTATTTGTACTGATCGATGGCAAGTTTTAAGAAGTTTGATGCAAAGACTATGCTAGACTAAATAAACTATTATTCCTATAAATAAGGAGCACTTTTGATGAAAAATTATTCCGTACTACTGGCAGAACTACTAGAAGAACTACTTGCAGAACTCACCAAAAAAAAATTTCAAAGAGTCGCCACTCCTTTTTTTTGCACCTTATTAGCTTGCGTATTTAGCCTGACTGCCACGCAGACTTTGCCCAAAACTATCCCGATCGAACCATCAAATTAGTGGTACCCTTTGCCACAGGTGGCCCCACAGACATCATGGCTCGGGTCATCAGCCAAAAGTTAAATAGCGCCTGGGGCCAAGCAGTTATCGTAGAAAATAAACCTGGCGGTAGTGGTAATATCGGCGTCAGCCAAGTAGCTAAATCCAATCCTGATGGGTATAACTTATTAGTTACAACCACCTCCATCGCAGTGAACGTCAGCCTTTTTAATAATCCTGGCTATGATTTAGACAAATCCTTAATCCCTGTGATTAACATCGCTTGGAGTCCCAATGTGATCGTGGCAACTAAAGGACTGGATGTAAATAATCTCAAAGAAGCGATTGAAAAAGCTAAATCAGGTAAACTCAATTACGCATCTCCTGGACTTGGGACTACCCCTCACTTGACAGCCGAATACCTATTTAAAGTCTTAGCAAAAGTCAATGTCACCCCAGTTCCTTACAGTGGAGCAGGACCAGCAATTAATGCTGCCGTTAGCGGTGAAACAGAATTTGCCAGCACCTCAGTACCACCCGCTCTCCAACTCATCAAATCTGGTAGAGTCAAAGGACTGGCTATTACAAGTGCAAAACGCTTAAGCACCCTACCCGATACGCCGACCGTTGCTGAGTCTGGCTTTCCTGGCTTTGAGGACTATACTTGGGTAGGTATTTTCGCCCCCGCAGGCACACCCCCAGCGGTTGTTAATCGGATTAATACCAGTGTAGAAACTATCTTGGCCGATCCTGAGTTCCGTGAACGCCTCACTACTTTAGGCTTTGATGCTGTGGGAGGCTCATCCGCATCCTTTGCGGCTTACGTGAAAACTGAAATAGCGAAATGGGCGCAAGTGATTAAAGATACCGGCTCAGTGAAACAGTAGACTTGATGGAACAACAATTATTAAATCGAATCCACCTTTTATTCGAATATCGATATGGACAAAATCCTCAACAAGAATTTTTGTTTACACCAACAAAAACGTATACCTTTGAAGAGATTAATAGCCTAGTTAATCAAATCGAAATCGAATTAAAAGAGCACCATATCAATCCTGGCGATCGAATTTTAATCGTCGCAGAAAATTGTCCCGAACATATAGCCCTTCTTCTTGCTTGTAGCAGAGTTGGTGCTTGGTCTTGTGGCGTCAATGCCAGAATGTCTAAAGGAGAAATTGCTAACTATCTCCAGATGTCCGACCCAAAACTCATCTACTTTACTACCGCAGTCTCACCTGCAGCTCAAAAACATGCTCAAAACTACACCACAACAACTTCGACCTTAAAAGCGCTTGAACTGTGCCAAAGTACTACCCCAGCCCTACCTGCAGAATCAGCGCTAATTGATCAGGTCGCTGCGATTATTTTTACCTCCGGAACAACCGGGGCTTCCAAAGGGGTATTAGTTGGACACGCGGGCTTAACGCATTTTGGACGTGTATCCGCAGAATCCAGAGACTTAGGGCCAAGTGATAAGTCCTATGCGTATCTACCTATGACGCATATTTTTGGTCTGGGTACGGTCTTAATGGCGTCACTATATGCCGGCGCCTCTTTAATTTTAAGAACACAATTTGATCCTGCTGAGGCCTTTGAGGCCTTGCCACGGGTGGCCTCACCACACTCCAAGGCCCATCAGCAATGTACACTCGACTTCTTGATTATTGGGAAAACCTGCATGGCAAAACCCAAAAGCCCTTATTTCCAAATCTGCGTTATGTTTACATGGGAGCCTCAGCATTAGACTACTCGATCAAACTGCGTGTAGAGAAGTTTTTTGGCTTTCCACTGAATCACGGCTATGGCCTGTCTGAATATGCTGGTGCTATCTCAGTGACTAAAAATCATGTTTGGCGAACGGATACTTCCTCAGGATATTTAGTAGAAGGAGGGGAAGTAAAGATTGTTGACCTAAATGGTAAAGAATTACCGCATGGCGAACGAGGTGAGTTGTGGATCCGTGGTATTGGACTGATGCCAGGATATTTCCGTGATCCACAAGCAACCCAAGTCGTGATGCGACCAGATGGTTGGTTAGCTACCGGAGATATAGCCTACTTTGATCAAGAACGTGCGCTCTTTGTCGTGGGCCGCTTAAAAGAAATGATTATTCGATCGGGCTTTAATGTCTACCCGGCTGAAGTAGAAGCAATCCTCAATAGCTTTCCAGGCATATCGCAAAGTGCGGTTGTCGGTAAGAAAGAAAAGGACGGTAATGAAACAATCATTGGTTTTATTCAATTAAATGCGGATTTTGAGTTCAATGAAATCACTTTAAAGGATTATCTAAAGGACCACCTAGCTCCCTATAAACTGCCATCAACAATCATTACTCTTGAAAAATTCCCATTAACTTTTAGCGGAAAAATTTTAAAACGAGAACTCATAGAGTCCCTCAACTAGCTATTTTTACCCCATCATAAAACCATCCTTGGAGCGGGTGAAGGGAATCGAACCCTCACTATTAGCTTGGGAAGCTAAAGTTCTGCCATTGAACTACACCCGCATCAATGCCAACTCTAATTAGTATAACCGCTGAATTATAAGTGCTTCATAGT
>RFMZ01000166.1 GCA_009927445.1 Betaproteobacteria bacterium | reverse complement strand
AAATAAATTGCTTGTTATTCCGATATAAAACTTATGAGGTCGTTCTTAAATGAGGCATGATGCGTAAGGCATTGCCTCGATCAATGGCGAAGCGCTCTGCTGCAGTAAAACTTCTATCTGCTAAACCCTGGACAACCTCCATTCCATCTCGGTACGGGTAGTCACTTCCAAGCATAATTTGTGAAACTGGAATTAATTGTCGCAAGGCTTGCATCGCACCCTCATGATGACCCTGCGCAGTGTCATAATAAAAACGCTTGACCTCTGCCAACACGCCGTTCGGAAGAACAGCTTTTGCTTCTTCCTTCATATCAACTTCCTGCCGAGTAAACCTGCTCCATAAAAATGGCATAGTTCCTCCACTATGCGACCAAATCCAATTAATGTTCGGGAACCGATTAGCAGCGCCGCCAAACAACATACTAGCAATTGTTCTAGTCGTGTCTGTAGCAAACTCAATAGCAGATGGCGGTAATCCCGGTATTGGATTTCGACAACACTCCGGCAACAATGGATGTACATAAATAGTTGCCTTACGACGATTTAATTCCTCCCAAATCGGCCAAAATTGTTTATCGCCTAAATATTTTGTTCCGTAACTCGTCATTAAACCAATACCATCCGCTTTGAGAACATCCATCGCATACGCAATTTCGTTTAGACTGCCATCCGTATCCATTAAAGGTAACGTAGCAAATGACCCGAATCTTCCCGGATGATCTTTGGTCATTTTGGCGGCATATTCGTTTGCCTCCCGAGCTAAGCGTCGATCTGTTGTAATGTCCTTAAAAAAAGCTCCAGGCTGCATAAGGGCAACAACAGAGGTGGCAATACCACTTTTATCCATATCATCTAAGGACATCTGAACTGACCACTTCGGTGTACCTCGAATACCCTTACTATCTAAAAAGGCAGCATAACTAGGTGGCACTATATGGTGATGTATATCAATTCGATGTGGCTTTGCTTTAGATACCATATTACTGGCGCAACTAGGCAGCAGAATACTCGCTCCTAAAGCAGCACCCCCAGCTAAAAAACCACGCCTCGAGTGAACGATGCCGGGCTCAGAAGACTGGGTACCAGAACTTTTTAGGCCATGATTAGAACAACCACAAAAAAATTTCCTCATTGAATTTCTCTCCTTATTTATTCTTTTACCAAGTATAAAACGATTACCGCTATGAAGATAATAACTTTCTGAAAATTCGTCAATTTATAAACAATGAAAAATTAAACAGTATCTCAATAGGTATTTCAGTTATCATATAAATTAAAAGAGTAAATACTAAGGTTAACCCTAGTATAAGACCATTAAAGAATCCCTCAATTGCAACTACACACGTATTGAGGTTTCAAAAAAACTGAAGGAGACTAGCCATGAGCAACACAAAAAAATCGAATAGTATGGCCTACATTACACTCAAAAGCATCCTTTTTTTACTGCGCAACCTTAGGAAGCTATAGTGAACTGATCGCTCAAGATATATCTAAGCCAGATAGTAAAAATATGCGTTTAGTTGGCTATCATGATTTACAAGCCCGGACTGCTTATCAACCCACTATCATGCAACAAGGCTCCAGATGGATTGCTTATATTGGACACCATGGTGATAACAAAATAAATCCCCAAAGTGGGCAAATGGAACACAATGGAACATCAATTATTGATGTGACTAATCCTAAAAAACCTCAATTACTTAAACACCTCCCTGGCGAGGAAGGGAAAGCTGAGCAAGGTGGTGCTCAAATGGTCCGAATATGTCCTGGTGCCACACTCCCGAAAGCAGATAAGAATAAGTTCTATATGTTGCGAGTCTTTGGTAATCAAGCACATGAAATGTGGGATGTTACTCAACCAGAAAATCCGATCCTGATTACAACAATTGTCAAAGGGCTTAAAGGTACCCATAAGAATTTTTGGGAATGTGATACTGGAATTGCCTATCTAGTTTCTGGCAATCCACAGTGGCGGACGAACCGAATGACCCAGGTGTATGATTTATCTGACCCAGCTAAGCCAGTTTTTATTAGAGACTTTGGTCTAGTTGGCCAACAACCCGGAGCCGGTGGACCAACCCCGATCGCTGTCCATGGGCCGATCTCAACAGGGCCAAAAGGTAATCGTGTTTACTTCGGTTATGGCACAAACACCGAAGGTATCTTACAAATAGTCGATCGCGACAAGCTTATTAATGGCCCAAAAGATCCCACACCAGAAAACTTGCTCTACCCTCAAGTATCACGGCTTGATCTGCCTCCAATGCATGGTGCTCATACTACTTTTCCAATGCTGAATATGGATTTTCCGCAATTTAAAAGTAATCTTCTAGGTAATCGTGGTGACATCATGGTTGTAACTGACGAAGCAATTCAAAAAGAATGTTTAGAGGGACGACAAATGATTTGGTTTGTTGATATTACTACTGAAACTAAACCATTCGGAGTTTCACAATGGGCTAAACCAGACATGCCCGGTAATTGGTGTAAAAAGGGAGGCCGTCATGGGAGTCACTCTTCCAATGAAAATATGACGGATGTCTTCTATAAAAAATTGATGTTTTTTGCTTACTTTAATGCTGGGGTTCGTGTTTTAGATGTGCGCGACCCTTTTGCGCCGAAAGAGGTTGCTTACTACGTGCCAGCAATGAATCAAAATACCGTCGTATTAGCAACTCCAGCATCGATGGCTAATGGCACCAAATTGCCTTATACCAAGGCAGCTGAAACGAAAGCAATTCAAACAAACAACGTTGAAGTAGATGAGCGAGGCTATGTTTATATTGTAGACCGAGCTAATACGGGTATGCATATTTTAGAGTTAGCTGGAGACGCAAGAAAAATTGCAAATTGGCAAGCAGCTGTTAAGTAAATCATCTTTCCTGCACGGATTATTGTGAAAGATGATTTAGCCTTTAATTGGAAATTATTGGCTGCTTTTAGCCTTTTAGTATGGGCTTGTTGGAGCCCATACTTGGCACTTGCACAAGAAGCAAATAAAAAAGAGTTTGTCATTGATCTAAAGGACGATACCCTAACCAAATTAGTTGTCATGAAAGTTCGTCATCACGATCAAGTAACTTGGAAAATATCTAGCAATACTTCGGGTGAACTCCATATGCATGCCTACCACCTCGAAGTTCAAGTCAAAGCAGATCAACCGACTCAGTTTATGTTTAATGCCAAGGCTTCAGGACGCTTCCAAATATCTTGGCATCCTGACCAGCAACGCAATCAACCCGCAAAAAAAAATCATCACGATGCCTTAGCATACTTAGAAGTCTACCCCAAATAATTTCGAAGTATTCATCGTATTAACCCATCAAAAATATTGCGTAACTTTTACATACTTCTCATGAACGCGTCATGGCTTTTGCCAAAGCACTCTTTGGCGCATGCATTTGATGAAAGATATGATTTACCATTACCTTTAGATTTTTTTATTGGGGGCGCAGTTCTAACCGTCGTTCTGACCTACTTAATTACTATTTGGTTTAGTCAATATTCTGGCAAACAACCTGCTCAATACCGAGTTATAGATCTACCAGTTGCTAACCCTAATACTCATCTAGCTAATCTAACTAGTAAATTTTTTAAGCTCATCTCTTTGTTAGGAATGGTTGGAATTATCCTCATCGGTTTATATGGTCCAAGTAATCCCCTAATGAACCTGAGCTCACACTTTATTTGGGTTAATTGGTGGGTTGGAATGCCACTCCTATTTGTTATTTTTGGCCCCCTTCTCCACCATCTAAATCCTTTTTTGAACTTAGCTCAAATAACCCAATACCTGATCAACAAATCCTCCTTCAAAGCATCCAAATTGCCGCTCAGTCAGACCATGAACATCATAGGCTGCTGGCCAGCAGTTTTTGGTATTTTATGTTGGTCTTGGATTGAGGTAATCTATCCGAGCGCCTCATTACCAAAATTTTTGGCCCAAATGAGCCTCGTTTGGATCTCGGCAACAATCGTCGGGACTGCATTATTCGGTTTGTCGAATTGGCAAAAAAACTGGGATTTTTTTTCCATCTATTTCGATATTCTAAGCAGTATTTCACCACTACAATTCAACTCCAAAAAGCAACTTGTCTGGCAAATGCCTTTTGTAAGCCTTAGTCAAGAAAAGCCATCGATTCCGGGTCAGGTTGGCTTTATGATAGCGATGCTATCAAGCGTCCTATTTGATGGACTTCATAGTAGTCCAGTCTGGCTATCTTTTGACTTTTATTTAAAAAAGTATGCGCCTTTTTTGATGGATATCAACGGCTATATTCCAGGCATTATTGGTGTATCGAGCATTTGGTTATTCTTTTATAGTGTTTTTATAATCACCTGCTATGCCGCTTCTCAAATAGCCCTAAAACTCTCAAAATCGGATAGGCAAAACAAATTTGCTGACAATTCCTCGCTGACCGCTTTTGATCTTGCACAACGATTCTCCCTCAGCTTGATACCGATCGCACTGGCCTACCATATCGCTCATCACTTCTCAAGTTTAATGATCCAAGGTCAAAATGTGATTCATTTAATTTCTGACCCATTTGGAGTAGGCTGGAATCTTTTTGGAACAAGTCTTCTTTATCCCGATATCACCTTAGTTGACGCAAAATTGACTTGGTATGTCGCTTTGATTGCCATTGTTCTTGGCCATGTGATTGCTATTTGGCTTACACACCTCATTGCTCTTCAGAAATGGCAAAATAGCCAAATAGCTAGTATTGCCTCATTACCCTTAACGATTGTGATGATTTTTTATACTGCCCTCAGCCTCATGATCTTAGCTGAACCACTCGTCAATTAGGGATTAAAGCTTAATTGCGTTTGATCAATCTTAAAGATATCTGCTAACCAATCCGCAATGATTTCCTGCCCTAAAGTAGGGTTATCGTGCTGACAATGTTCTGCTCCAGTCTCCTCTTCCGAAGTGAGCCGTAAAGTAACATTAATCCCTCGGGCTTTGGCGTAGTCATGAACTAATTTCACAGTATCTACTCCCAAAACGTCATGTCCGCCGTGCAAAACCAAGTAAGGACAGCGCATTTCATCTAAGACGCCCTCTAACTTAAATGGCTTGGCCTTTTCAACAGCCTCGGCCATGGTTTTCGCACCTAAAACCCATTTCATATGGACAGCTAAGGGATGATTTTCTCCACGATCTGCAAAACGCTTTTCAATATCCCAAATTGCGCCGTGCGAAATACAAGCTGCCAGTCGATGCTCTTTGGAGCCTGCTCGCGCCGCGTAATAACCACCCATACTAGAGCCACTCACAGCAATTCTTTGGGGATCAATATTCGAACGAGCCTCTAACCAGTCAATGCACCGACCAACAGGTACTTCATAATCATATCGAGAAACAATCCCCTGGCGACGCAGTGCGCCGCCCTGCCCAGGGCCATCGACTAACAATACAGCAATCCCACGCTGCACCGCGCCACGACCCGTCATAAACCACAATTCATCTTTAAAGGAATCTAAACCGCCAAACGAAATCAGAACAGGTTGCTTCTCTCCCCCCACGGGTGACTTAATGAAATAAGCTGGCAAAGTTTTACCATTTTCATAAGGGATTTCAACAACCTCACCAGGCAGGTATTGCAACCACTTCGCAGAGGCTTGCTCACACAAGGTAAAAGTAGCTAATCGCCTAGGATCATCATGCTCTAACCAAAATTCAGCAGAACGGTAATAATCAACCGCTCGTAACCAAGCATTCATCGCACTTCGTATATGACCTCGCTGATGCGCTTCATCCCCGCGTTGAAGATTGCGGTTAGCGACATGCATCCATTCTGTATGCCAACTTTCTAAATCACCTGGAATCATCTTACTAGCAGCCTGAAAACACTCACTGACAGATCCCCCACCTTCCTGAGTCTCGCCTAGGCCCCGACGAAATTGATAAGACATAAAGAAGTGATCAGGCCAATGATGCCAGCCAAAGGGTTCATAACGTGGAGGAGAATTTTGGGTCATTTATAAAATTATTTCAAGAAAAAAATGTCTAAACCCTTAATAAGTCATCAGGGGTTACGGTCAAAAAATTACTTAGTTTGGAGTAAATCCAATATCCTTTACTAACTTACCGTACTTGTTATAGTCTTTGAGTAACTCTTGGGCGAAATACTCAGGGGACTCTGCTACAACCGTTAACCCATAGGTCGCAAGTTGCTCGACGATTTCAGGAGACTTCATGGCACGGTTAATTTCAGCATTTAACTTATTGATAATTTCTTTAGGTGTGCCTGCCGGAGCCGAGTAACTAAACCATCCATTTGACTCCCAATTCGGAATTGACTCAGCAACTGTTGGGGTATTAGGCCATGTACTAATTTTCGTTTTATTGGTCACGGCTAACAGCTTAATTAAACCAGAACGAATGTGTGGCGCTGGACCACTAATCCCATCAATACCAACCATCACCTGCCCACCACCCAAGTCGGTCACAATAGCAGCCGAACCTTTGTAAGGAATATGTGTAAAACTAATTCCTCCAGCCTTGGCTAAATGCTCAAAAGTTAAGTGTGGAAAGCCACCTTCACCGTTCGTAGCAACCGTCAATTTACCCGGATTGGCCTTCGCCCAAGCCAACATTTCTGGGAAAGTTTTAAACGGCACATTGTTACTGCTAACAACTACTAAATAATTCGCAGTCGATAAAGCCACCGGTGCAAAATCCTTAATTGGATCGTAAGTTGTCGCTTTATTCGTATGGGGTAAAACAACCATCGTTCCGCCTTGCGAAGCAACAATCGTATAGCCATCCGGCTTAGACTTTGCTACAAAATCCATCCCAATAATTCCTGAAGCCCCCGCTTTATTTTCCACCACAATTGACTGACCTAAACGCTCTTGCATTTTAGGCGCAATTAAACGCGTCATAATGTCAGTCGTATTACCCGGCGGAAAAGGAATGATAAATTTAATTGGACGATTCGGGTAAGGGCCAGTCTGAGCCATTACGAATGCATGACTCATCCCCAAAAACAAAAAAAGTGACCCGAGTATTTGGCGCATGTAATGGCGAAGATAGCTCATAGAATCCTTTTTATTTCTTTTCAGGAATGACCGGAAGCAGTAAATTAGCCTTTTGTTTTGGCCCCATATGAAGCGTCACTTTTCCACCAAAAATCGCTGGTGGGCGATCTACTTCATCATCATGCACAAAAGGCCCACACCCTTTCATCGGATTTTTCATGTTCGATAACACTGCAGCAGCGCCGTCGTGCTCGTAATCCTTACCCCGAATCGTTAGAGCAATCCGGTAACCAACGGGAACGACTATGCAGGTAGGCCAAATTTCTACATCTAACTCATATACTTGACCAGGAACTAATGCTTGTTTTTGGTCATGCGTATGCCAAGGGCGATATGGTAGGCTTTTCTTCTTGTCTAATTTACGATGCGAGGCTCTTAACCATCCCTGAGCCACCGGCGTTTTAGGATCTAAGGCGCCATGAAATAAAACCTCTTTATTTTCTTTGTCATAAATCCGAACCACGGCAAAAATATCGGCATCAACAGTCGTTGAAGAAATAAACAACTTCAAAGCCATTGGGCCGGTTAACTCTACCTCTTGTTTTTGAGGTGGGAACGCAAATGTCACCCCATCACCCATCATGTCATAGGTGACCTGAGCATTTTCTTTGATTGGATCTTGCGAGAAAGTCATCCCCTGAGGGTTTAAATGCAAGGTGGTCCACTGAGTTCTCTTCAATGGCCACTCTTTTTCATCCCGCTGCACAAACTTTTCTCCAGGACTTCTCACGAGTAAGCTAATCGGTGCTGTTTTTTTCCAGCCGTTTTTCTTGCCTTTTAAATAATGGTCAAAAAAACGCTTTTGTAAAGCTACACCGTAATCCGTGTAAAAAGGCGCCCAATGGGAACCGCCATGAACTTCTAACCATTTCTGTTTTGACTTGGAGCGTACAAATCCTTCAAAGTTACCCCTTGTATGCAGGCCCTGCCCGCCCCAGTTCGCCGCACTTAACAGGGGAATATCGACCCGATCTAATTTTGCACTGCGCTCCTTATACCAATCTGAAATAAACTCATTCTCCAGCACAATCTTCCAAATATCCGATACATTTTTCAATAACTCTTCAGGACTGAGTGTCTCAGGGCCGCAAACTGTTTCACCAGTAATGGGACTGCGCTTACCTCGATCACCAACGCCATGCTGGACTGTCTTAATCTGCATCTCTAACCAGTTTTTTCGGAAGGAACAGGCAATACCTCCGTGCCGATTTGATTCACGGTAGTTATCATTCCATCCCTCCCAAATACAAATAGCTGCTAAATGCTTGGGTTTTGAGGCAGCTGCGCGCCATTGATTACTGGCGTAGTAAGAGATGCCGTTCATCCCCACTTTGCCATTACACCAGGACTGCTTGGCAGCCCACTCGATACACAAATGAATATCCTTCGTCTCGCGCGCATTGTTATGGTCCATAAATCCTGGGGAGCGACCAGCTCCACGAGAGTCAATCCGAATACAAATGTAATCATCAGGTACCCATTTTTCAGGATCAACCACTTCCCAGTTCTGATATTTATTCGACGAGCCACGAATCACATCAGGATTCTCACGCTCCATAATCTCCCAAGCAGTCTTATAACCCTCTTGAAAAGACAAACCCTTGCCATACGGCCCATAAGATAGAATAACCGGACATTTCTTGTTATGAGTTGGTCTAAAGATATCCGCACGTAAAATGAGGCCATCATCCATCTTTATAGGCATATCCCAGTCAATGCGCATGCCATCGCGAATTTCTGATTTCAAAGCTTGCATGTTTGTCTCCAATGAATTTGATTAATCTGTTGTGAAAATTTTATACTAACAGCTACAGAATAGAACCCATAAGATAATACCTATTGACCAGAAGGTCAATAGTAAAAAGAATACTTATTTGTAAATCGTAGCTTGCAGATAAAATTATTACATGTAAAAAATCTAAGTTCATCATTCTATAAAAACATATCCCTATCACCTCAAAAGAATATTAATCATGAAACAATTACGAATTCCAGCAGTCTACATGCGCGGCGGCACCAGCAAAGGCGTTTTTTTTCATGCCCATGACCTACCTACGCAGCCAAGTGAGCGTGATCAAACATTGCTCCGAGTCATGGGTAGCCCAGACCCATATGGTAAACAAATCGACGGTATGGGAGGAGCCAGTTCGAGCACTAGTAAAGTCGTTATTATTAATAAGTCTACGCGACCCAATTGTGATATTGATTACTTGTTTGGACAGGTTTCTGTCGCTAATGCCGTCATCGATTGGAGTGGTAACTGTGGCAATCTAAGCTCTGCAGTTGGCCCCTTTGCAATCAGCGAAGGACTAGTAAAAGTCCCTCCAAATGGTTTGGCAACCGTCCGGATTTGGCAAGCTAATATCCAAAAGGAAATTATTGCCCATGTCCCCATGCAAGATGGAGAAGTTCTGGAATTAGGTGACTTTAACCTAGATGGAGTAACCTTCCCCGCAGCCGAAGTTCGTCTTGAATTTTTAAATCCCGGTGGTGATAGTGGCCAAGAATCTGGGCCTATCCTGCCTACCGGTAAACCTAAAGATCTCCTATTAGTGCCTCATTTAGGTCAATTTGAAGTGAGCTATATTAACGCTGGCCTACCAACAATCTTTATACAAGCCAGCGCCTTAGGCCTACAAGGAACCGAGCTCCAGGCTGATGTCAACTTTCATCCTGAGCTACTGCATACCATTGAACTGATTCGCTCCCACGGAGCAGTTGTCATGGGACTTGCGAAGACTCCAGAAGAGGCCACAAGCAGTCGGCCACATACTCCGAAGTTGTGCTTTGTTGCAAAACCCGCCGACTATACATCCGCCGACGGTAAACTAATCGAGTCCCATCAAATCCACTTACTAGCTCGAGTTATATCGATGGGTGTAATGCACCATGCAATGACTGGCACTGGCGCAGTAGCCATTGCCGCGGCCGCGGCCATTCCAGGAAATCTGGTCAGTGAGTGTATGAACCAGCCCCAATCCAACTCCGTTATCTTCGGACATCCATCGGGAATCCTAGAAGTGGGCGCCAAGGCAATCTTTACGAACAAGGAATGGGTTGTAACTCAAGTCAACATGAGTCGAACAGCGCGTCGAATCATGGAGGGCTTTGTGCGTATCCCAAAGCCCTCTCCATTATCAAAATGATTTGGAGCTTATGCCGCTTATTCGATCTTAATATTATTCTCTTTGACAAATTTTTGCCAAAAAGCTAATTCTTCTCTAAAACTTTTATCGAATTTTTCAGGGGATAAGCCAATCGAATCAAAGCCGTCTTGAGTTAAACGACCACTGATATCAGGACTCGCTAAGGCCTTTGAAATAGATTGGAATAATTTATCAACGACCGGCTTACTGGTCTGGCCTGGCGCAAAAATGCCAAACCAGTTACTTAAGTCATACCCAGGAATCAGTTCAACAATACTTGGCACCTGCGGTAGCGCTGGAATACGTGCAGCACTCGAAACAGCAATTGGAATCATCTTCCCATTTTTAATGTGCGGAATTAAACCAGGCGCCGTTCCAAAAGACATCATAATCTGCCCACTAATCAAGTCAGCCACCCCATTACCACTCCCTTTGTAATGCACCATGGTGTACTTCGTACCACTCATCTTACCGAGTAACTCTCCAGCTAAATGCGATAACTGTCCAGCTCCAGCCGTACCCATACTGACTTTCTCAGGATTGGCTTTGGCATAAGCCAACATCTCTTTCAAATTCTTAAATGGTGCGCCTGTAGTAGCTACCAATAGTTGCGGAGCTGAGGCTATTTTCGTTACGGGGGTTAATTTTTGCGTATCAAACGGTAGTTTAAATAAAGACGGGTTAATCGTAATCGCACTATTCGTAATTAGTAGTGTGTAACCATCGGGTGCAGACTTGGCAACATAGTCCGTACCAATAATCGACGAAGCGCCAGGCTTATTTTCAACAATCACCGACACGCCTAAATCACCAGTCATTTTTTCAGCCATCAGGCGTGTAATCACATCCGAACCGCCGCCTGGAGTAAAAGGGACGACGATCTTGATCGCTCGATTTGGAAAATCCTGAGCGAGTGTTATCCCACAAAAAATAAAACTCATCAAGATCATTTTTAAATAATTTTTCATACGGCTATCCATCGTTGTTAATCCGGGCGTAAATTTTTACTGCGAACAATTGCTCCCACATTTGAATTTCCTGATTCACAAACGTCTTGAAAGAATCAGGGCTATTTCCTACTAAATCTAAGCCGATGCCAGCCAATTTAGTCTGCAACTCTGCAGAATTTAAAGCCTTATTTAAATCACTAGCAATTTTTATATTTAAGGTATCAGCGTGCGAGGTCGGGGAGAATAAACCATACCAAAGAACCGTCGAAAAGTTGGGAATACCTAATTCAGCAACAGTTGGCACATCGGGCAATGATGGTGACCTTTTGGCGCTCGTAACCGCTAAGGCCCGAACTTTCCCGGCCTTAATTTGGGGCACACTGACCGGCAAACCAGGAAGATACATCTGCGTATCGCCAGCAATAACCGCATTCATTGCCTGCGCCCCTCCCGGAAATGGCACATTGACCATGAGTATCCCAGCCCGACTATTGAGTAACTCAGCCGCCATGTGATCTGCATTACCAATGCCCGCCGAACTAAAATTCATTTGCCCAGATTTTTCTTTGGCTAATTGCACAAACTCCTGAAAATTCTTCACTGGTAAATTGGTATTGACAACCACCACATGTGGCATCGATGAAATTTGCGATACGGGCTTTAAGTCTTTGCGTAAGTTATAACTTAATTTGGGATACAAAGACGCACTGATTGCTATAGCGTTTTGTGCAATCAGCAGTGTGTGGCCATCTTCAGTCGTAGTAACAACACCAGCAGCAATATTGCCAGCAGCGCCAGTGCGATTTTCAATGACAACCGATTGCCCCCAAATCTCTGCAAGTTTTGGAGCAATTGTTCTTGCAACCAGATCCATGCTACTTCCCGCACCCAATCCTGAAATAATCCGGACTGGTTTTGTCGGCCAAGTTTGCGCTTGACTTTGCCACGCACTATTCATTAAAACAAATAAACCTACTAGAAAAATATTTCTCCGCATCAGCCTAGATATCATCAAATCACCGCCTCTGTAATTATTCAAATTGTTCTAAAGATTACATTACTCATTATGGCACTATCAATTACCTCATTCATCTTGTAACTCTGTAGGTAAAGCTTTTATTAAATTTGCCTGTGCTGCTAACTCTTTTAAACTTTCTAAAGTATCCATTGGCAATATTAAACCTTCTTGCCGATTTTTGATATTTGCTAAATTCTCCATCTCACCTGGGTAATATATCTGGTCATGGCCAGCTGCAAGCGGGACATCTTTTAACGAGTGCACATAGGCCTCAATCGTCTTTTCAAAAAGCTCTAGTGGCTGAAATGCTTGCACATTCATGGTGATAAATAAATGGCCAGCACCGCTTTTATTGACTGGATCGTATGGGCCATGTACTTGATCTAAAAAAGAACTCCCCGATAAGACACCCGATAAAATATCAATCATCACCCCAAGCACGTAGCCTTTGTGACCAGCCATTGGTAATATAAAGCCCTCAATCGCAGCAGCCGGATCGGTTGTTGGTCGCCCCTCTTTATCAATCGCCCAGCCCTCTGGTATCGCTTCTCGTCTTTTTTGGGCTAGATAAATTTTTCCTCGCGCAACCCCTGAATTAGCCATATCCATTACCACCGAGCCATACTTGCCACCTGGTACAGCAATCGACCAGGGGTTTGTCCCAATCTTTTTTTGTCTGCCGCCCCATGGCGCAATATTGGGTCCGGCATTACTCATAATCATCGTGATGCAACCTTGCGCAGCGCCCATTCTTGAAAAATACATACAAGTGCCAAAATGATTGGAGTTTCTTACTGAAACGATTCCTACGCCATGCGCCTTAGCTCTTCTACAAGATTCATCTACCGCTTGTTTGGCAATAACTTGCCCAACGCCATCATGCCCCTCTAATACGCAAATAGCACCTGCATCAACCATCACCTCGGTTTTGGTAACTGCTCGCATAGCGCCAGAGCGAAGCCGAGCACAATACCAAGCAAGCCTAAGTAAGCCGTGCGATTGATGGCCCCATAAATCTGCTTGAACAAGACTATCTGCTGCTAATAGTGCATCATCAAAGGGCATCCCTAAATCTTGATAAGCTGCAGCGGCAAATTGGATCAAAGATTGTGGGTCAATAGCGGTTACTTGTTTTGTCATTTAAACTTTTACTTAAAAAAATACTACGAAATTTGTAATTCTCTTTATACAGGGGACGGTAAATGAGCGATTAAAACCGAACCTGTTTCTGATTCAGTAATATATAAATCTTGCTGATTTACCCCGCCAAAGGCAATATTGGTTGTCATCGCACCCATACACGAAACGATTCTTAATAGTGGCTCTCCGCGTGGCGAAAACTTCCAAACAGACCCCATGCCGGCATGGGCAACATATAAATTCCCGGCCACATCAACTACCAAACCGTCAGGACCTGAGCCCCCACTCATTTGGATAAAATTTCCAACTCTAGTCAACGACCGATCCGGTAATACCATCGCTCGCCAAACACTGTTAGACCTTGTCGCAGCAATATATAAAAAATGTTCTCTTGGATCTAAAGCAATCCCATTAGGACTTGGAACATTATTTAACAAGCACTCCATTGAACCGTCTTGATTAAGCCGAAATACGCGCCCAGAGGGATCTTGCAAACCCGTTTGACCTTGATCTGTGAAATATAAATCACCATCTCTCGAAAATACGAGATCATTTAAACCCTTAAAGGACTCCGTCCGAAATCGATTAGCAATCGTCGTCATCTTGCCAGTACTTGGATCACACTGCATCAACCCATTCAGATGATCAGTCACAAAGATTCGACCATCAGTATGGATCTTCAAGCCGTTCGGTTCACCAATATATTCAGCCATTTTTTTGACGATACCCTGGGGTGAAATCCGATAAATGATTCCAAAAGCAATATCAACAATATATAAATTTCCGAATTGATCAAACGCTGGTCCTTCAATAAAACTGTCCGTTTTCAAAGTCCCCTTCCCAGCCTGAATACGCTCCTGAGAAAGCTTCCCAGCCTGCCTAAACTCATCTGGTATAGAGGCAAATACTTCGGTCTTTAAAGTTGGGGGAGCGCTAAACATCATTTCCTCATTTCATTCATATTGTCAGTAAGCGGAATTTCTATTTCTAGTAAAGGCGCATGTTGCTGAGCACCATAAATATCTGTGTCACCAATTGCGCCAGAAGCTAAGCGACGGGCAATCGTCGCTTTAAATGCTAAAGCCGGAGGGTAAATCGTAAAAAGAACATCTCTCACATCAACTTGATACAGTTTAGCAATCACTTCTGCTGTAATTCGGCCTGATTTTCTGACTTCATCAAAAAGAGCTTTATTGTCAAACATGATATCTAAAGTTAGCTCAAATGGCCCAGCGTTCTTACTCTTACAAGCCTTCGCAATGTCTTTTAATTTTACGAAAGGCATTTATACATCCTCATAGGTAATTGGAAAGAGCTTTAATGGATCAGAGATTTCTAACACGTGATTCATACTAAATTCATAAGATGGCCCCCGCTCCATATCGGATGGCGAAAAAGGAAATGCCATATTTCCTTCCCGGCATAATCGACCAGGAAAGTCACTATGAAGTAAGGTCACTCGCACTAGCGCTAAAGCAGCATTAGCAATTTCCTGGCTAACTGCAATAACCTCTGCCAAAATACCCAACTCATGCGATACCTGATTTTGAAGCGGCTCCATAGCTCCCATCACGCCATTTTTTCCATAGATCCGAAAAACAATCTGATAATCAGCGCGCGTAATTCCTAAAGTAGCAATCTTGGTGTGTGAAGCATTCTCTGCTTGCTCCATAAATGCATCAATTTGACTTATTAAACCCGGGTCTCGGGTACCTGCGAATGTAATCGCACTATAACCAACTAACTGGGCAGCTTCTAATTTGATCGTATAGGGCATCTTCTCCCAACGCATCCCCGAAACAAAAACTTGGCGATCATTTATCGCTTGCATCTCACACATACTACTATCTAGCATCCCACCAGGCTCATAGCGATAGATTGGACTGGCATTTTCATGCAAAGCTTGTACAGATACCGATAAAGGGGTACAACGCAACTCCGGATTGGCTGGCTCTACTAGCACGCCTTGATTACTAACCGTGGCAATCAAACAGTCATGCTTTTTCGGTATAGCAGCGTTACAGGCACACTCTAATAATTTACCAGCGTACCACGCCGGTGCCGGATCAATCCCTAAATGGGTTGCTAGCGCAACCCACGGCGCAGGGTCAGTACCCCGACCAGCTAATATAACCTGCGCTCCAGACCTGAGCGCTTCTAAATGAGGCTCTGGTCCCATCATCCCAACAATCCGAGTTGCCTGTTGAATAGTCTGAGCATTTAGTGGACTAGCCTTACCCAAGGGTCGAATTGTTGCGCTCTTTAGACTAGCTAATAAAAATTCCTGATCAATCTCCGATGTAATCGTCGCCATCTTAAAATGCAACCCTTCCTCGTGCGCGATTTCACGGACAAGCTTGGCGCAAACTTCCAAATGCGGATTACCGCCAGCACCACCAGCAGTTCCAATCATCATCGGAATGCCCTGCATAATCGCCCCACGCAGCAAAAGACGTAAATCCCTTTTCATGGCCAAAGGGGAATTCAAAGTCTTACCAGAGCCTAAATAATAGGGCCCGGGATCAGAACTACCACCATCAACACCAATCATATGAGGCTTTTTGGCTAAGGCTAGCTCGAGAGATTTTTCAGGAAATCCATACCCCAAAATACCACTGACAGATACCATCCGAACTTCATCTAACTGTGGCTTTAAAGCCATCCTTGATCTCCTCTAATTGTTTTTATTGATTTACTGCAAAGTACATTCTTGAAAGTACTATTTTATCGAAGATTCAACCGCATGAACACCAACCTTTTTGGTTAAAAATTTACAGTCCCTAAAAATAATATTCGAGGATTTTGTCGTTGATCAGTATCAGATGCTAAAGACGTCGCACGGGCATACTGTAATTCTAAAAAGGTATTGTTGCTTATCGTTGTGCGGATACCGAAGCCTTTTGAAAAAATGGATTTTGAATAATTACTAACCCCAGATACCGTATTGTCATTATTTCGAACAGTTCCAGAATCAACAAAGGCAAATAGTTGTAAAGGCTTCGTTAACCATGGGCTAGTTATCGGTAAGTCATTGCGTATTTCTAAATAACTCCCCAAACCATTATCACCATAAATGGCAGAATTATCAAAGCCACGACCAACTGTCGCCCCCCCAAAGGAAATTGTATCGCCAGATAGTAAAGTATCTTTAGTCATCTGACCATTTACTCCGAACTGGGCACTCCATGTCTGACTGATCGTTTGCGAGCGTAATAATAAAAAGTTTACCTTAGAAAAGTTGGGGTTAAAACCCGTCACAGAGGGAGACGAGGCATCCGAGTCTAAGGTGTTCCTACCAGGTAAGCCCTTGGTTACGGAGGTGTTAATGAGAGTTAACCCATTCCAAAAACTCGTATTAATAAAAGTCATACTCAAGTCTGTATTCATCATCTTATCAAAGGTATATCCTGCCCCGGCAATAGTTGTGGCCGAACGCGTAAAATTGAGCCCAGAATCGAGGCTTAATGAATTACTTCTCGTCTTGATTAAGGGATAACTCAGTCTTGGAGAAATCACCTGACTTTGACTTTCTATATCCAACTCTTCATAAGAAGCCCCTGGATTAGCTTTGGCTCGGGTATAACTCAAACTCGCCACCAAACCACTATAGCCAATTGGCTCGGCATATTTGATTGTCATGGTTTTATACTTCTGTAAGTCAACTGATGAAGATAAGCTTAATGTCACTTGATTGTCTCTAGCTAAGAGTCGATTAACCGTTGCACTGAGGGTCGCCGTATAGGGCCCTAATTGCTTGGAAGCATTGTTATTGATCGAAAAAGTGTAGCTATTTGGTATTTCATAAATGTTCACAACCATTTCTGAAGAACCCAACTCTGCACCCTGCCGAAGTATTGTATTGACTGCAATACCCGGGAAATTATTTAAAACTAAAATCTTTCTCTCTACCGCAGCCAAATTTAATGGCTTGACATCAACTAAAGAGTTCATTAAGTCTAAAACGGTTTGCTGCACCTCTTTACTGCCACCATCTACATAGACCTTACTAATAAATCCTTCAACCACCCGTACTTGTAGGATACCGTTGGAAATTTTTTGAGGAGGGATAAAAACCTTGCTTAAAAAAAAGCCAGCTTTACGATACTTTTCATCTAAAAGCTCAGCGCCTTCATTTAAGTCCGACAGTGTCACTAATTTTCCGATGTATTTTTCAAATACGGCATTGACTTGTGCATCTGGAAAATAACTCGAACCAATTATCTCTACCTTCGAAATCAAAAACTCTAATTCATCAGCCGCTTTCTTAACCGCAGTCTTTCAGTTCTCTGAATTTGAAAATTAAAATCCGTCGTGGGCGTTTTGGGAAATTGCAATTGCGGTTGTCGTCCCATTAAACTTTGCGACTGACGGATCACATCACTAATATCCGGTGTAATTAAAGGCGCAGATAACACCGATCGATGAAAAACTCCAAAGACTAAGGTTATCCAGAATAAAAGTAAAAATCTCTTCAATTGTTAACCTATTTATCTTCCATCACAATCAAAGGACTAATCACACCGGATCGAATTCGGTTGACATGAAACTGGAATAAGGAGTCCTGGGGATATTTTTGACACATCTGCTCTACTAATTCTAAAACTCCTGATTCGGCATTTGTAATCGCATCATATGTTTTTAAATAATCCTGATATAAACCATTATTTAACTCCTCCTCTAATACCGGAGTATATAAACCAACTGACTCAATCTTGCCCTTTAGTACGACATCACCAATTTTCCGAAAAGACAAATGCGTAATTTTTGATACGGTATCTTGGGTACAACAGATCCTAGTTCCAAAATATTTATTAACACCCTCCGTTCTTGCTGCCGTATTGACTGTATCGCCTAAAGCAGTAAAATCCATACGGGTCTGTGAGCCAAAATTTCCAATCGTTGCAATCCCAGTATGAACCCCAATCCTAGTGATCCCAATCGGGATATCTAAAGCGTTCTGCCTCTTTCTAAATTCTTCTGCATAGTGATCTAATTCAATAGCACACTTCACGGCCCTTTCGGGATGATCCGCCTGTGCAATCGGTGCATTAAAAATACACATAATCGCATCACCAATGAATTTATCCACAGTGCCTTCATAGCGCAAAACAATTTGACACGCACCGTCTAAGTATTCATTTAAGACCGCCGATAAGGCTTCCGAAGAAAGCTTTTCAGATAAGGTCGTAAAGCCAGCGATATCGGTAAAAATAAATGATAATTCCGTTCTCTTCCCTGAAATACTCAAGGCCTCAGGATTGGCAACTAACTGTTTCACCACTTCAGGTGAAACATACCGAGAGAAAGCGCCCTGGACAAATTGTCGTTGCTTACGCTCAGCCTTACCAATTAAAATATCCATCATCCAAATAGATAGTCCCAATGAGATTGTCGGTGCAAGAAGTGGCACAAGCGGGAATCCATATTGATAACCGAGCATCGATCCAACCCACCAACCGGCAACTAAGATCATCCCGACGGTAACATTAAATATGATGCCTTTCTTTAAAAATCCAATCAAGATGCCCAGTAAACCTGCAAGGAAAATAATAACGATCTTCGCATAAGGAGAAATCCCCGGCTCAGATCGGTTTTCTAATAACTGAGCAATACTATGTGCATGGATTAAAACCCCCGGCATCATACCGTCATCACCCTCGCCATGAACCACCGATAAAGGTGTTTTATGACGATCAGTAATGGATAAAACTGCACCAATTAAAACAATCTTGTCCTTGAACCAAATATCCGGCAATACCCCTAGCGTATTGGCAGGATAAATTGGAAATGGTGGGGTCTCCATGTCCGGCTTCGCTCGCCAGGCTATTTCAACTAAGCGCTTCGGAGTTTCTTGACCAATGAGCTCTAAGGCCTTGCGAGCAAAACCTTTGGGCTCATCAGCACTCGCTTGCCCTGGATATATCCACCTCACTGAACCATCAAAAGGGTCAGTGGCCATATTGGCAGTCGCTCGCATCTTTTCTGGCACAAAACGATTCAAATACTCGAGTTGATCTTCATTGACAATCGACGGTGTGATTGAGTAACTAATAAATATCGGTGTCTTGAGTTCGTCGAGAGTTTTCTTCAGTAAATTATCTTTGAAAATCTCCGTTGGTTGATCAATAATGACGTCAAGCCCAATCGCCTTAGCACCTTTTTTTTCGAGAGTTTTTAGGGTCTTCGATAAGAATTCACGGTCTATTGGAGATCGATATTGAAATTGCGTTACGGTGGCCTCATTAATCGCCACCACTACAACATCTTTTGATTGCGGCTGATTGGGCTGAAATGCCGCAACCCGAATATCTGTCGCAATATTTTCTAAGTTTCTCAAAAAACTTAAATAATGGACCGTCATATAGGCAAGAACCGAAGCAAAAATAGTCGCTCCAATAGCTGTAAAAATTTGTTTATGGGAATTACTTAATTTCATATTTCTCTCTTAATTGAATAATCAGCGCATCCGCTTGCTGAACACAACCTTTTTCTAATAACCAAGCTGATAAAACTAAATCTTGCGGAATGATTTTGGGTATTTGTATAACCTGTATCGAAAACTCTTGCTGATCATAATTGACTTTTAAGTAATTGTTTTCACTCGGTAAAGTTAACTCAGGGAAAAAAACCGCTGCACTCTGACTACGCCAAACTGACTCCACCTTATAAGACCGGTCTAAAGGCGTTACCGTTAATTGCACTTCGTTAGTCGCATCAGGCCGCCAAAAGATTGGTCTATCCCCTTCAGGTAAACAGCGAACTCCAGGCCGAGTCACATCAATTAGCCAAGGACTAGGCAATTCCTTGGCATCCCCTGCTGCCCGAATCGATCCCACAGAATTCGTTCTGGCATCTCGAGTGGCAACTAATGCCGATAAAGCTTGCTTTGGATCATTCGTTAAAGATTTTTTTGAAATAGGTACGCCATCAAAAGGCCCGCGAAGCGTCACGGTAACACCATCGGTTCTGATCAAGGTAATTCGCTCCCCCTCCCCCAGAATTAAAGGCTTATCCCCATCAATCGTCGCACCTGGCTTGAGCTTTGTCCCCCGGACATCCATCACAATCACGGGGTCTGCGTAGACTCCAAAAGCATAAATTGTTAAGCTACCGAAAAAAATAATCGGCTTGAGAAATGTGCGCAAGCTAACAATGGCTTTATCCCTCATCCATATCCAAGAAAATGAGTGCAATTGGTGTGCGCTGTTCATGCAATTAGTTGGATTGTTGGAGTGTTACTTGACTAGCTACGTGACGCACAACATTATTTGGTTGCATTTGACTTACCATCTTTTTTGAGCCCGTACCCTCAACAGCACCATCGCCAATCAAAACAAATGCTCCCCAAAAAACTGGGTGAGCAGTTAAACTATTCTGCACCATTTGCTGTTGCGCTTTTTGTAAAGACACCGCGCTGCCATTAGAAAAATTCGAGCCTAAATTAGCAAATACCTGCGTCATTAATTGCATCGTCGCAGTCGATGGAACACTCCAGTGACTGACTAATAAATTTTGTGCCCCGGCATAGAAAAAAGCTTCTACTAAACCTGTTAAGGAATCCCCGCCAAATTTGCCGCCACCACCAGCGGTATTACAAGCTGATAAAACTACTAAATTTGCATTTAATTTAAATTGTGAGATTTCACTGGCATCTAAAACGCCATCTTCAGATTTATCTTTTGCGGCTTGCCCAGGCGGTGTTAAGACTAAACCAGGTTCAGATTGGCATTTTAATTCGCCGGGTAACAAGCCATGCGTAGCAAAATAAATTACACGGTAATCAGTTAAGTTCAGATTTCTAAAATTTACTTCATTAGCCTGCACCCCCAAATAAATATCTGTAAGGCCATTACCACCCAACGATTTAGATACTTGAATAATCTCATTTGCAGTATCAGGTAAAGAAGGCATAGCCGTTAAAATGGATGCTGGAATTGGTCCCCCATCACGACAGACAATCTTTCCAGCCGCGATAACTTGAGGCTCCTGATTAGCTACTGGAGTTGGCAAATTAGTCGCCAGAGTATTTTTTGAAATCACCGCCGCAGTTTTCATATTTGGCTTGATCGGGGATGGAGCATTTGATTTTGAGATCATCACAGCTTGAGTACCACTGCCAAGGCTTGACTCCTGAAGTTTTGCTAGAACTGGGTTGCCAAAACCAAGAAATGCTTTACTAGCCTGTTGTAACTGGACAGTTGAGCGTTTCTCAAAAAAAGATTTTAATGACGGCGTATGTGTAATAGCTAACTGCTTAACTAACCACTCAGCCTTGCTGTAATCCACACCTGCAATCGGCTTGGTCACTAAAATACTAAATGGTAAGCTAGCGAGCGGGCCGGTCGGCACAACAATTAAATGATCAATATTTTTAAATTGTTTTTCAACCTGCCCAAAAAGTGCCTGATAAACTGTATATGACTTATTTAAATCAAACTCTTTAACACTGCCCTCAATTTCTAAAGCTTTACGTAAACTTTTAACGTCTTCATGAATAGCTTGCTCACCTTGCTCAATTTTAGCTAACTGAATTTCTGAGCGCGTTATCAGTTGAATATAACTCGACTGCGTTCCTAGTAAAAATAATGCTATCGCTTCATTCGGGGTTAAAAAACTTTGCAATTCATTAATCAAAACTGGTTTAGTTTTTGTTAACTCCAAGTAATTGGGATGATTAGCTTGTAATTCTTGCTGATAACGCAAAATTTCTTGATTTTTTTGCTCAATCTGAGTAATTAATCGATCCTCTACAAGCTTACTTCGCTGATCATCTAAGAGTGCAGTCTCAGCCGCTAATTGGGTTTTATCTGTATCCCGAATGCGCTCAGCAGATTGCAACTTTTCGACTAAATCTCTCATTTGAGGATTACTTGACATCATCCTTACCGACGACATCAACAGCGTTTTTTCTACAGCACTGGACTTTTGCATTTGAAATGCATCAAATACCTCAGCAAATAATCCTTGCTTGTCTAAATCACTTGGAAGGCTTTGAGATAAAGCGATTGCGGCATCTGCATAAAAACTCAGCTGATCAGGCGTGAATACACTAGCATATCCATTTGGCAATTTTTTTGCAATTTGAATAGCTTCTCTAAAAGTGATAATGGCATTCGTAAATAACCCTTCTTTTTGTCTAGCTGTACCAATCTTCATCAGGATTTTTACAGTTGACTTGGACTCTCCATATAACTGTCTTTGAATTGCTAATGCGGCTTGATAATAAGTCTCTGCGGTTGTCACCCTGCCCTGCGCAATAGCGACATCCCCCATGGTTACTAAAACATCAGAGCGCCAGTAAGCTGGAAAATTATTTTTCTTATTTAATATGTCAAATGCCTCTACAGTTTGTGCTTGTGCACCAACCAACTCCGCATTTCGTAGGGACATATTGGCTTCGAAATTTAAAGCCATCGCTAATTCGCCTAAATCAATTTTTACAAAAGTTTCATCTTCATTCGCTTGATCAACTAGGGTCTTATCTAACTCTAAAATGGCGCGCCACTCACTAGTGGCTTGATGAGCGTATTTAAGCGCGTCAAGATATTCTCTTCGGTTAGCGGCGTCATATCCTAAATAAGTTAAATAACGTGCTTTGAATTTATTATCTGATGATCTTTGGACAAGAGTCTCGACGCGCGTAAAGAGCCCAACAGATTCCTCAAAGCGTCCATTATTACTAGCACTGAGAGCAAGGTTGAGTAAAGAGTCAATTAAGGCCTCCGAATCTTCACCTAAAGTTGTGTTTGAATTTTCAAGGCTTTGCGAAATAAAGCCTCACTCTGATCAAAATTATCTGCCGCATTGGCAACCCGAGCTTCTGCAAGTATTTGTTCAAATAAGGCCGTGTCATTGGGAGAAACTAACCGAACTGGCTTGCCCCAAATATTTTGAAGCATGGCGACTTGCTGATTTGAGCTCATCACGATCGGCTCAGTCTTGCTAGTCTGATCCCTTAAAGATTCGAGTAGTACCTGAAACAATGCTGGGGGCCCCTCAGTAACAAATAATCGATTCTCTTCCGAACGCATTAAAACAAGATGAGGCCAACCGCCGTTATTCAAGGTACACGGCATTACCGCAACTTGAAAATCTAGTAATTTTTGTTCAAGTTCTAACCACTTCAGAGGCGCACATTGCATCTTTGTACTAATCACTGGACTAGCTTGAGAAGAAATATATTGCTTTTTAATAGCCAATATTAACTCTTCTGTATTTGTCGAATTAGGCTGGGGCAAAGAAGACTGCGCCAACAAATTACCGAGAGCTTTCCCATTACAAGTAATTTTACTAACTTGGTTGAGAGTCGTTTGCTCAATATCCTTTGCAGCTGAAATCTCACAATCCTCACCAATCAATGACTTTCCTAAAGATACTTGATTCAATAAGTTCGTATCAAGCTGATTTGTTTTAACGACCCCAGAGACTTTATCTCCACTTGGTGATGATTTGGTCAAGTCGGCATCCGTGATTCTCTTAAAGTCCTGAATGATTGCGTCTGCCGGAGAAATCGGTGGCAATATAGGGATATTGGGCGCGTTCGGGATACTTTGAGCGTAACTCAAAGAGTATCCAACTAAAAAAGTAAGCTGTATGAATAAGCTTTTAGGATTGATCCGAATTACCAATTTGCAGAATTTCCTCGAATAGATAAATTGTTATTTAATACGGGTGTACTACTCGAGGCAATATTTTGTGTTTTTTGAAGCGCTAAACCATTTGCCACAATAGTCGTTGATACACGAGAGGTTTGTCTAGCATTTTGTTTGGGGGGCGTATACGTTGGAACGACCGCTGTTACTTTCAGAGAAGCATCCCCTGCTGCAGGCGTATCACTCGGAGTTGCCTTTGCCGTTAATGGCGGGGGAGGAGGAGGTGGGGCTGCTGGCGAAGCTGATTCCACTCCCTGTGCAACAGGTCCCTGACCAGTAGTTGATGGCTGATTCGGTCCCGATGGCGGTGGTGGTGGCCCTGCATCTGTAAAACTAGCTACAAAAGCACCACCGACTGGCGGAGCATTAGGCGACGGATTTGAGCCAGCTGGAGCATTACCACCTCCAGGACCAGGTCCCGGATTTCCGGCGACACCTTGTCCACCTGTAGGCCCTTGGACCCCACCGGGAGGAGGAGGCG
>RFMZ01000156.1 GCA_009927445.1 Betaproteobacteria bacterium | reverse complement strand
CTATAGTATTTTCGTTTTCAATGACATCTTTTAAGGGATCTACGGAAATCAATGAGTTGCTAATTGCTTGCATTGGTTGATCGATAAAGTAGGTAACTGTTTGTGGAAAAAAGATAATAATTGCGACTAAGATGAGTTGTAGACCTACCCAGGGTAGTGCACCCCAGTAAATATCTGAGCTTTTCACGGAAGAATCTGCAACACCTCTTAAGTAAAAAAGTGCAAAACCAAAGGGTGGATGCATAAAAGATGTTTGCATATTAGCGCCTAATAGAACTCCGAACCAAACTAAATCAATGCCTAACTTGGTTGCGACTGGTGCTAAAAGAGGGATGATGATAAACGCGATTTCAAAATAATCTAAGAAGAATGCTAAGAAGAATACAAAGAGATTGACAGCAATCAAAAACCCGACTTGGCCGCCGGGTAATGTGGAGAGTAGTTCTTCAATCCAAAGATCACCATCCACGCCGCGAAATGCAAGGCCAAAAACTGTTGAGCCAATCAATATAAAAATTACCATAGCATTAATGCGCATCGTTGATGTCATGGCTTGCCAGAGTAAATCTTTTTGCAGGCGTTGATTGATCGCGGCGAGGAACAGTGCACCCACTGTTCCCATGGCACCGCCTTCAGTGGGGGTGGCAAGTCCCATCAAAATCGTCCCTAATACTAAAAATATTAAAGAGAGTGAGGGAATAACTCCCCATAGGATTCGTTTGATTAATTGCCAATTAATTGGAGGACGAAGTTCTTTTGGGAGTGCCGGGACATCCTGAGGGCGAAAGATAGAGAGAAAAAATATAAATAAGCAGAATAATAAAACTTGGATAATTGATGGGCCAATTGCACCAGCGTACATATCGCCCACTGATTTACCTAATTGATCTGCGAGGATAATGAGAACAAGTGACGGTGGTATTAGCTGAGTGATTGTTCCTGAGGCTGCAATTACCCCAGTTGCAACGCGCGGGTTATAACCGCTGCGCAGCATGATGGGTAAGGAGATCAGGCCCATAGCAATGACTGAGGCTGCGACTGTACCTGTAATAGCCCCTAGGACCGCTCCTACAATAATAACGGCATAAGCAAGGCCGCCTCGCACTGGACCAAAAAGTTGGCCAATACCTTCTAATAAGTCTTCTGCAAGACCACACTTCTCAAGGATTGCACCCATGAAAGTAAAGAAGGGTATAGAAAGTAGCAAATCATTCGATAAAATACCAAAAACACGATCTGGTAATGCTTGTAAGAAGCTTGGTTGAAAAAACCCAAGTTCAATACCAATCACTGAGAAAAATAAGCCAACAGCACCCAGAGAGAATGCGGCTGGGTAGCCAATCAGTAAAAAAACAATCAGACCCCCAAACATCAAGGGCGCCATAATGTCATGATGAATCATTGCAGGGGTCTTTCGTAACGAGGGTCGATTTCGATCAATCCGATAATTGCCGCGTAGCGTTTAATAATTTCGGATAAGCCTTGTAAGGTAAGTAATAAAAAGCCCAGGGTAATCACCCCCCGAACCGGCCATCGGATTAGCCCCCCTGAATTACTAGACATTTCACCCTGCAAGTAGGAAGATACAAAATATTCCCAGGAGTACCAGCCAATAATGATGGTTACTGGTAGAAAAAACAAAATCCCACCTAAAAAGTCAAGCCATAACCGAACTTTATTGGGATACATTGCGAATAGGACATCTACTCGCACATGTTCGTTGAGGCGAAAGGTGGTTGCTGCACCCAGCATGACCATACCAGCAAACAAATACCACTGAACCTCAAGCCAAGCATTTGAACTAAGACTAAAGCTATAACGAATCATGGCATTACCAGCGCTAATTAATACAGCAATTAAGACTAACCAACTAGCGAGCACTCCAAAACGATCGTTTAGTTGGTCAACCCATCCAGCAAAAAGTAATAATTGTTTCGGCATGAGCTACTTAACAGAATTGCTAAACATAAAGCTTGAAAGTGTTTGTTCAGCAACTTTATTCCATAAAAATTGATCATTACGGAATTTCTTCCAAGGTTCATAGATCTTTTTAAATGAGGTATTCTTACTGGCTTCTTCTTCATACAGAGCGAAGGCAGCAGTTTGAGCTGCTTTCATAATCTCGGTAGAGTAAGAATGGAGTTTGACGCCGTTTTGAATCAGCTTTTGAAGAGCCGGCGGATTTTTAAAATCGTATTCTGCCATCATATCAATATTGCATTCTGCACAGGCCGATACAAAAGCTTCTTGATATTGTTTTGGCAGCTTTTCCCACTCTTTCGTATTGACATACATGGAATACATTGAGCAAGCTTCCCACCAGCCAGGATAGTAATAATTCGGTGCAATTTTGTAAAAACCTAATTTTTCATCATCATACGGACCAACCCATTCAGCAGCGTCAATCACACCTTTTTCAAGAGCAGGATAGATATCACCCCCAGCAATTTGTTGGGGGATTGCACCAAGTCGTGACATGACTTCCCCACCGAGGCCAGCAATTCGCATTTTTAGACCCTTTAAGTCGGCAACAGTTTTTACTGGCTTTTTAAACCAGCCACCCATTTGGGTGCCGGTGTTTCCAGCGGGAAAGGAAATAATGTTGTAGTCTTTTAAAAATTCACGTTGCAGTTGTAGGCCACCACCCCAGTACATCCAAGCATTTTGCATTCGCTGGTTCATCCCAAATGGCACGGTTGTATCAAAAGCAAAAGTTTTATTTTTACCTACAAAATAATAGCCTGCCGTATGTGTACACTCCACGGTTCCTTGTTGGACGGCGTCAACTGTTCCAAAAGCTGGCACAATTTCCCCAGCGCCAAAAATCCGAATTTGAAATTTTCCGCTAGTTAATTCAGCTACGCGTTTAGAGATGAACTCACCTCCACCATAGATCGTATCTAAACTCTTTGGAAAGCTTGAGGCACAGCGCCACCGAATCTCGGGCAAGGCTTGTGCAATAGCTGGAGCTGCAAGTACGCCTGCTGCTGTACCAATAGCTGTTTTACTGAGGAAGTCGCGTCTTTTCATGTGGAGTCCTTGTGTTGAGCAAAAAAGTAATAACATCTTTAAGATAATGTTTTTAAAAAGTAGAAGTGTGTAAGTATGCCCTTTCTTTGGTCAATAGGTATGATTTTGTGCAGTTTATTCACTCAAGTGGTGCAGGCATATCGACTTTGCTAAAACAAAACTTTCCGAGGCTTTCATGAAGTGCTGCATTCATGAAAATCTTATTTTTAAGTAGGTTTGATGCATACTACGATTAGGTCAATTATTTCTTGGCTTTGAGGTGGTACGGAAGACTCTGTGAGATGTTTTCTTGGGGGTCTTTTAAAGTACATG
>RFMZ01000201.1 GCA_009927445.1 Betaproteobacteria bacterium | reverse complement strand
AGTCCACCGCCACAAACTACGGCGTGTTTTTCAAGCATTCGCAAGCCTGGCGTAGTTTTACGTGAATCGATTAAACGGGCCTGAGTACCTTGAATTTCAGCGTTATAGCGCGCAGTTTCGGTCGCAATACCGCAGAGTCGTTGAGCAATATTGAGGGCAGGGCGTTCGGCAGTAAGAATACTGCGCGCTGGTCCGGTAACCGTCAATAATTTGGTTCCCTGTTGAACCTGATCTCCATCTTTGACATGGCGAGTTATTTGTAGTCGTGAATCATACTTACTAAAAACCCGCGCTGCAACATCTAAACCGGCAATGTACATGGGTTCCCTTGCATTCATATAAAAAGTACCCAAAGCATCTTCTGGGATCATGAGTTGGACTGTCAAGTCGCAATGTCCAATATCCTCTGTCAGCCAAAGTTCGATGAGTTTTTCTGTTTGAAATATATCGTACATAAGAATTCCTTTATCGACGTAAATATGAGAGATACTATAAATTACCTTCAATAATCAGATTGATAGGTCATTAATTATTAATTTGTTTAGTGAATGATACATTAAAATTTAGTGAACGCTACATTAAAAGCTGCTTTTTTTATCTTTTAACTTTAATCTACGCAGGCCTTTAAATCAAATTAATTCGTGTTGGGGGATTTATCATGTATGAGATGTTATGAGGAGGTAATACTTAAGAAATTAGTTGCTACTCACAGTAGCCTTTATCATAATTCATATTCAATAGACACTTCTAAGATGTGCCTGTAAACCATGCGAATACTAGATACGTTAATCAGGTATGCTCACAACTAAATCCATCAGTCAAATAATCATCGCTATTCTATCCATTACTAGCAATCCTGTTCTGGCAAAATAGAATCATTTACTAGTAGAGCACTATCGAAAAAGCCATTAGAGCTCTATGATCCTGGCAGATCAAGCGAAACTAGCAAAAGCGAAAGACACTCAAATACCCCAAAATATAATTTATTGATTCATCCAAAAAATCATTTGGAAATGATGAAACAGCTTTCTCTCGAGCAAGGAAGTTGACGTTTTACCAATAATCAGAATCGATATAAGCCAAGTAGTCTTCGGCGAGGCCATTACCAGTGGCGTTCATCAGCTGCGCATGCTGAAGGATCATAAGGATGGACATTATCCAGACTAGCAAACTCTCCTAGTCTGAAGGCGTCCATGCGGTAAGCTATTTTAGTTAGAAGCGTTTACCTACAATTTCACTATCGGAGTTTTCGCCTTTGTTATGGCCTATCAATTCTGAGCCATTCACTTTAACTATTGCTGTATGAAATTGCTGATTACGATCAATATAGCCAAAGCTTAATTTATCTCCACTAATTTGAGCATTCAGGATTGATTGAGATGTATTACCGATAGTAAGTACACCTCCAATTTTTTGATATCGTTGCGCAAGGTTAAGAACCACTTTACTTTGGGGTTCGATACCCGTGAGCGCCCAATTACCTTCAACTTTGGCTGGGACAACCCAAAAATAGCCTCTAGCCATACTGCTATCTATTTCTTTATCAGGTTCCCAGTCCCCCATATTAAAAGCATGCGAAGCGATTCGAGTGCCTGGTTTCATATTCAGGATGATTGGACGAAGTTTGATATTGAGGTGAGGTAACAGGTACAGGGTAACTACCGTTGCCTTGCTAAAGTCCTCAACAAAAATATCACCATTGATAATCTTCACTTTATTACCGACACCAGCTCGATTAGCATTTCTTTGTGCTAGGGCAGCCATATCAGGGTTAAACTCAATACCAATAGCATTCGCCCCAAACTCTTTAGCTGCGGCAATCGCAATTTTTCCATCCCCTGCGCCCAGATCGTAGACGAGATCTTTTGGTGTCACTTCAGCAATTTTTAGCATGGAGCTTACTAAATCATTACCCGTCGGTATCCAAATGACATCTTTTCCACTCTGGCCCATACTGGGGGTGTATTTATCATCGCCAACATCAAAACGATTTTGAGCACTTACTGGAATAATGAGTGCGAAACTGAGTGTAATACCGATCAAAAAGATATATATTTTAGAAATTTTCATAAGCTTGGAATTGGATTAAAAGGACACTCGTATTTTATAACAGGACTGACTTAAAAAGTCACTATCAAAGTTGTTGGTAAATCAGTTAAAATCAATAGATATATCTGCCTATAGCTCAGCTGGATAGAGCAACGGCCTTCGAAGCCGTAGGTCGCACGTTCGAATCGTGCTGGGCAGGCCATAATTATAAAGGGGGCGTAATGAGCGATGGTAGAAGGGCCTTTGCCGATCGGTTGCAAGAAAATCATCTGATTGTTGCTCCCGGGGTCTTTGAGATGGTTTCATTAAGACTAGCCGATAGGATGAATTTTGAGGCTCTTTACATGACCGGTTATGGCACTGTGGCATCTTTATTGGGTTTGCCGGATGCTGGCTTAGCAACATTTTCTGACATGCTGGGTCGAGTTACTGCAATGGCAAGTATGGCCAAAACACCATTAATTGCAGATGGTGACACTGGGTATGGTGGCCTACTCAATGTGCGTCACACGATTCGTGGCTATGAAAACGCTGGGGCAGCAGCAATTCAGCTAGAGGACCAGGAGTTCCCTAAAAAATGTGGTCATACGCCTGGCCGACGTGTTATTTCTTTAGAAGAAATGGTCCAAAAAATTCAAGTAGCTGTTGATGCTAGAGTTGATCCTCATTTTAAGATTATTGCGCGCACTGATGCACGCACTACCCTTGGATTGGATGAGGCATTACGCCGAGGAGAGGCTTATGTCAGGGCTGGCGCAGATATTTTATTTATTGAGTCACCCGAGTCAATCGAAGAAATGGCAATCATTTGTCAACATTTCAAGGGGATTCCGATGATTGCCAATATGGTTGAAAAAGGACGAACTCCAGTACTGACTAAAAATGAATTACAAGAACTTGGTTATCGTATTGCGATTTTCCCTGTGACTGCTTTATTAGCTGCTACGCAAGCGATGGTAGCCGTTTATGAGCAGTTTAAGCAGATGGGTTCATCTGTCGATATTAACCAGGACTTATACGATTTTACTGAGTTATCAAAATTGATGGGGTTTGAGGATGTCTGGGAATTTGAAAAAAAGTATATTGAAAGTAAGTAGACTCAATCACTAGAATGGGGAGATTTTCATGAAAATAAATTTACATCAGCTGATGCAGTGGTTTGGTATGAGTCTAATTAGCTGCTTATTTGCCATATCACTTACCTATGCCCAAAGCGTATATCCTGTAAAACCCATTCGTTTAATTGTGCCGTTTACTCCTGGAGGGGTTACAGATACCTCAGGTAGATATATTGCAGATCAGTTATCTACGAAGCTTGGCCAACAAGTAGTTGTTGAAAATCGTCCAGGTGCCTCAGGTAATATTGGCTCTTACCAAGTCGCGAGTGCTGAGCCGGACGGCTATACCTTATTGCTAGGCTTTGATGGTACGCTGGTCATTAATCCGCATGTTTTTGAAAAGATTTCTTTTGATACAGTCAAAGATTTTTCCCCCATCGGTAAAATTGGTGATGCAGTTTTAATCTTAGTCGCAAACAATAACTTTCCTGGTAAAACTGTCAATGACATGATTGCAATTTCTAAGAAAGATCCACAGGGTTTATCTTATGGGACTTCTGGAGCGGGTAGTTCGCCGCATATCGCTGGAGAATTATTAAAGCAAAAGACAGGCGCTAATCTCGTTCACATTCCCTATAAAGGGGGTGGTCAGGCGATGACTGATCTGTTGGGTGGCAATATTCCACTTGTCTACACTGCGGTTGCTGGTGCAAACCAGCATATTAAGTCTGGCCGATTAACACCACTGGCCGTCTCTAGTTTTCAGCGCAGTTCTAGCTTGCCGGATGTACCAACATTTATAGAAAGTGGTATCAAAGACTTTGAGCTGAGTAGTTGGGTTGGTTTATTAGCACCTACAAAAACTCCAAGACCAGTTATTCTGCGACTGAATCAAGCCTTAAACGAAATCCTTGGCTCGACTGAGGGTAAGGAACGGTTAAATGCGATGGGTATTACAGCTACAGTTGGTTCTCCTGAAAAATTTGCTGAGCAAATTAAATTTGATTTAACACGTTTTGGTGCGATCGTAAAAAATGCAAATATTAAAGCAGAGTAAGTGCAGTTCTTAAATGGCAATTGTTTTTAAATCGCCATGGCTTCAAGGGCTATTGACTTATGTTATTGCAATCATTAGTGGTTACGCAGCTAGTTATTTAAATTTCCCCCTGCCATGGATGCTTGGACCACTTTTAGTCGTTGCATTATTGTGCGTGCTTGGATTTAATTTGCGGGTTCCTGTCGCTGGCCGATATACTGGCCAGTGGCTAATTGGCATTGCTATTGGACTGACCTTTTCACCTTTGGTTGTGAAGGAAATTGTCCGTGATTTTCCATTTATTATATTAGTCTGCTTAGGCTCACTACTTTTACTCAGTTTTGGTACTTGGTTACTTTGGCGTATTTTTAAGATACCAATGCGAACAGCCTTTTTTTGCGCAGCTTTAGGTGGTGCATCAGAGATGACTAATCTTGCTGACCGCCACCATCAGCGAGCCGATTTAGTGGCGGCAGCGCACTCCCTAAGACTTTTAATCGTTCTTTGCATAGTTCCTTTATTGTTTCAGATATGGGGCACACCCGGCGATTTTGAACTAAACGCACTCAATAGGAATTTTTCTATTCAGGGGTGTGGCCTTCTCTTATTGGGTTCTTTCTGTGGCGTATTACTTTTTCGATTTTTAAATTTACCCAATGCATTTTTACTTGGCCCACTTTTAGTAGTTGCATTGATGGCTACATGCGCAATCGAACTAACGTCATGGCCAAAATTCTTATCCAATTTAGCCCAATTATTATTGGGTACAGCACTCGGTGTTCGCTTTACAAAAGAGTTTATAGCGCATGCTAAAAACTTGGCGATAGGGACTTCTGTTTATACAGTCATTTGCATCTGTTTTAGTGTCCTATTTGCGTTACTCATTCAGCAATTATCTGACTTAGATATTGAATCCTTGATTTTGAGTAATGTCCCTGGAGGTATGGCTGAAATGGGTATTACTGCAAAAGTATTTAAACTCAATGTACCGGCAGTCACAATTTTTCATATTTTTCGGATGGTATTTGTTATCCTAACCGCCGAACTAATATTTAAGTATATCCTTGTTCGATTTGATCGGCAATTAGAAAAATCTCCATAAGATTACGATACATTCGCAACGAATGATTACTACTCACTTTATTGAATTCAAGTATTTAAACCGAAACAATATACTTTAAGGGGTTTTGAATTCTAAAGTATTGCATTTTTCAATAAAAGGTGTAGGCTAAGTATCAGTTGCACAACTAAAGGGGGTGGATCGATGTCCAATATTAGCCCGACTAGCCATCTAAATGACTCTTCTTTATCTCAAGAGGCGCCGAGAAAGAAGTTTAAAAAATCTTCTTTACCTGATAGTAAAGTGCAAGAGGTTACCCCAAGCGCCATTATTGAAATTGAGCATGTGTCAGAAAATACTGAGCAGAATAGAGAAGATAAAGCTAACAAAAAATTACAACAATATCTTCAGATTGATAATCTTAAATAAATCAATTTTTTTTAAGCGAGAATTTGCTGAGTAAATTCTAATAGGTTTTTTTCCATTAATGGCCGACTAATTACTTGTACACTCAAAGGTCGATGATCGGCATCAAGTCCGATGGGAATACTAATCGCAGGAAGTCCTAAATAATTAATAAAACCCATCAAGTGAAATAATCCCATCAACTTTTCCTGATGAAATTGTGGGTGACCAATTTCCACTTCTTGCCAGTCTGGTAAAGAGCATGAAAAACAAGGGATGATAATCAGATCGTAGTCTCTTAGGTATTGATCGATAAACTGTTGGCGATGCTCGGTCAGACTTTTTATATGCTCTAGATATTGCTCTAGCGATATATATTGCGCCCTTTTGCAGATTGATCGTATTGTTTTTGTAATTGTTGGATCATCTAATCGATTTGAAAATTGTTGATTTAATTCATAGGAGAAAATGAGTTCTGTGGCTTTTCGGTAGATCTCAAAATCGGTGAAATTGATCTGGTTTGCTTTTGGGTACCGCGTCAAAATAAATTGCCTTAAACCATTAAAAATTGTCTGACTGAGTAATTGCTCGGGAATCCAGTAGGCAATATTGTGCGCTGGTGCAATATCTTGCAGAGGCACCTCGGTTAGGATATTTAAAATCAGTTGTAAATCTTGAACATGTTTACCTAAAATCCCAACGGTATCTAGTGTGGGGCTTAGAGTCATTACTCCTTCTGTAGAAATGACTCCAGGGGTAGTTTTTAAACCCAAGATTGCGCAAGATGCTGCCGGAATTCGGACTGAGCCACTGGTATCTGTACCCAAAGAAACAGGCGTCATTCCAGACGCAACGGCCACTGCCGAGCCACTGGACGATCCCCCGACCATCCAATGGGGATCAAGAGGGTTCAGACATCTTGGAAAACTAGTGTTTTGTGATGTCGCCCCACAAGCATACGGAGCCATTACTGCTGTTCCTAAAATACTTGCTCCTGCTTCATGCAGTTTTGTAATCGCTCGCGCACGCGTAACTTTTGCCTCTGCATACCCAGTATTGACACCCAATCCTGGCATATGTTGTTCTAATTGAAAAATATCTTTATGAATCATTCCTACCCCTTGAAGGGGGCCATTCAGAGTGGAGAATTGACTCGTCTCAGATGCAATACAGTGGTGTGCCTGATTGACGGAGCGTATTTTTTTCTGCTGTTCGAGAAGAGTACTGAGCGGGTCCAACCGAGTAGCGAGTTGTTGTATTGTTGGAAAACTCTCTATAGCGGTAATAATCTTCCTACCTTTTTCAATCAAAATTATTGGGCAGCATAGCCACCATCAATTAACAAATCAGACCCTGTTACAAATGCAGAAGCATCACTCGCTAGATAGAGTGCTGCTAGGGCAATTTCTTCAGGCAAACCAAGGCGACCAACCAAGTGCATAGGCCCCATTTCTTTACGAGCGTTCTCCATCGTACCAAAGCGCATGGTCATTCGCTCTGTTTCAATTGCACCCGGTGAAATCGTATTAGTCCGAATACCTTGAGCAGAATGATCAACAGCCATCGCGCGGGCTAAGTTAATTAAAGCTCCTTTAATTGCACAGTAGACTGCTCGATCAGCTATACCAACTCGGCCTAGTTGTGAGGCAATATGAATCACTGAGCCAGTTTTGGCTTGAATCATATGAGGAATTACTACTTTACTCATGAGAAAAGCGCCCGTTAGGTTGACAGAAATCGCTTTATTCCAATCGGCAAGTGAATAATTTACAACGCTACCACTTGGATCTTTAGCGGCAGCGCCGTTCAGAAGGACCTGTACTCCCCCAAAGTTTTTAACAACTTCCGAGACGGCATGTTGTGTAGCTTCTTCGTCGCTTACATCAACATACAGGCCAATGGCTTTACCACCCATCGTATTAATTTCATCGGCAGTTCGCACCGCATTCTCTGTTAAAAAATCTAGGCAAGCGACTTGTGCTCCTGCTTGCGCAAAGGCAATGGCAATTGCTCGGCAAATTCCTTGGCCGGCACCAGTGACGATGGCAACTTTGCCAGTCAGCGAATATTTATTGAGGATATTTTCCATGAAATTCTTTCGATTTAAACACTACCAAGATAGGCTTCTTTGATTTGTGGATCATTCACTAAATCTTTGCTTGATCCGCTGGTGAGGATGCGACCGGTTTGAAGAACATAACCACGAGATGCAGTCGACAGAGCATAGTGTGCATTTTGTTCAACTAACAAGACACTTGTATTATTCGCATTAATTTCTCGAATAGTTTTAAAAATATCTTGCACAATAATCGGTGCTAGTCCAAGAGATGGCTCATCAAGACATAGTAGCCTTGGCTCTGACATGAGTGCCCGACAAATGACGAGCATTTGTTGTTCGCCTCCCGATAAGGTACCCGCTGGTTGCTTAGCCCGCATTTTTAACTTGGGGAACATCGTCACCATTTTTTCGATTAAAGAATTCATTTTGGGACGGTTATTTCGGTGGCAATACCCACCCATCTCTAAATTTTCGATGACGGTCAAAAACGGGAACACATGACGACCCTCGGGTACAAGTGCGATTCCTAATTGATTGCGTTCAAAGGAGGGCATTTTCGTAATATCAATACCATCAAAAATAATCTTTCCTTTGCGGGGATACATAGCTCCAGCAACAGCTCTCATCGTTGTGCTTTTACCTGCTCCATTAGAACCAATTAAAGTAACAATTTCATTTTCTTCCACCTTAAAACTAATATCTTGGCAGGCCGCAACATCCCCGTAGGCAATTTCAAGATCAATTGCTTCAATTAATGTGCTCATATTTCAGTTCCACTTGACCCTAGATAAGCTGCTATGACTTTTGGATTACATTGAACTTCTGCTGGTTTACCATCAAAAAGATATTCACCATGATCCATCACAAATATCTCATCGGCGACTTTCATGACTAATTTCATATTATGTTCAACCAAGATGATGGTCATATCTTTATTTTGTAAATTTTTTAATCGACTCATGAGAAACTGAACTTCAACATCATTTAAGCCAGCAGCAGGTTCGTCCAACATGAAAACTTCTGGCCTAGTTGCTAGAGCGCGCGCAATTTCTAAAAGTCGTTGCGAGCCGTAAGGAAGTGAACCGGCTCGTTCCTCGGCTTTGTCGGCAAGGCCGACAAAATCTAGCAGGCTAAGAGCTTCATCTTGACAATCTAACCGATTCTTTTTATAAGCTCCAGCGGGCAGGATATATTGCCAGAATGGTATTTTATGATGAATATGAAAGCCAGCGATCACATTATCTAAAACAGAGAGTTGTTTAAAAAGACGAATTTTTTGAAAAGTTCTGGCCATACCCAGTGGAACGCGCTCATGGAGTTCCAAATGGGTAACATCTTTACCTTTGTAAAGAATATTTCCCAGAGTCGGAAAATAAGTTCCAGACAAAAGATTCAAAGTCGTTGATTTTCCAGCGCCATTGGGGCCGATGATCGTTTGAATCGAGTTTTTTGAAACCTTTAATGAAATTTTTTCAACGGCTTTGACACCACCGAAATATTTACATAAGTTATTGACTTCTAAAATATTGTCTAGCATAGGTTCATCTAAAAGTGATTAAGTTACTTGATTAGCTTTGTTTTAATGAGTTGTATAGCTTGCAGGATGCCACCTGGCATGAACAGAACAACGAGAGTGAGGGACAGACCATAGACTAAAAGCCTAGCATCACCGATGCTACGCAACAGTTCGGGCAATAAGGTGAGTACAACTGCACCAATAATGGGGCCGATCATCGTTCCCATACCACCAACCACCACCATGGCTAAGTATGAAAATGACTCGATTACTGCGAAAGCATCTGGTACCAGAGTGCCCACAAAGCTTGGATAAAAGGATCCTGCTAGACCAGCAATCATGGCACCCACTCCAAAGGAAAATACTTTCCAGAGTTTGGCGTTTATACCTAATGATGCGGCAGAGACTTCATCTTCTCGAATTGCCCGAAGGGTATCACCAATTGGGGACTTTAAAATATTGTTTAAGACAATATAAGAGATGAGTGCCACAAACGAAATCAAATAAAAGAGATTCACTTGATTATTAAATTTAATCTCTAGTCCAAATAGAGCTATTGGTGGAGGGGGCGCGATGCCATAGATACCTAATGGCCCAGAAGTCATACTTCCCCAATTTAATAAGATTTGATGCAAGATAATTGCAAACGCCATAGACGCGATTGCTAAATAATGTCCTTTTAGACGAGTGGCAAAGAACGCAAGCAATACCCCGATAATGCCCGCTAATAAAGAACTAGTAGCCACTGCCAACCAAAAACTGAAGCCTGCTTTTTTAATGAGAAGAGTGGTTGCATAAGCTCCCACCCCGTAAAATGCAGAGTGTCCAAGATGAAGTTGGCCGGTATATCCCAAGATGAGATTGAGGGACATAGCCAGCATAATGTTTAAAGAAATCGTTATAAGAATACTTCGCCAGTAAGCAGAGCCGCCAAGCAAGATGGGTAGAGCAATGATGAGTCCGATGGTTACTAGATAGTAAACCCAGTTTGGAATTTTCTTGAGGATAGAAAGTTGTTCAGACATTTTCTTCTTTCTTTTCTGCAATCAAGCCTGTTGGTTTGACAAGAAGCATTATTAGAAGGAGTGCAAAGACGACGAGATCAGTTACGCCAGAGTCCAAATATTGCGTTGTAAATGCTTCGATAAGACCAACTAAGAGGCCAGCAATAATTGTTCCTGCCATATTGCCAAAGCCACCAATAATTACAATTGCAAAAGCTTTAACAATGACAGAGGCACCTGCAAATGGAGTAAGTACTAATATGGGTCCCAACATAGCTCCAGCCATACCGGCCATTGCTGAAGCAATTACTATTGTTAACATAATTAAAAATGCTTGATTAATACCCATCAGTCCAGCTGTCTCGCGGTCCTGCGCAATTGCTCGAAGGGCTTTACCAATAAAGGTATATTTCATAAAAGCATACAATGCAGCGATTGAACTAGAGGCTACAATCACGACTAATAGGCTTTGTGTCGTGAAGAAAATTTTCCCAAGTCGGATCGTTTCGTCATATGGACTATCAAATTGATAAGGGACTGGACCAAAAGCGATTAGGGCACCATTTTCTAAAAGAACGGATACGCCAATAGTAGCAATTAGCGGCCTGAGTTCATCACCTCGTTCCCGCAGTGGGGCAAAGATCATTAAATTGACTAGGTACCCAAGGCAGCCCCCCACCAAGAAGGCTACTAAAATACTGAGGAGGTAACCACCTCCCATCCACTTTACAAAAAAGTAGGCGGCAAATCCACCAAGTGTTACGAAATCTGCATGGGCAAAGTTAATTTGATTCATTACCCCATAAATTAAAGTCAGGCCAAGGGCAACCATCACATATAGACAACCCATCACAACACCATTAATTGTTTGTTGGGCAATTAAGTAAAAAAAATCAGACATATAGATACCAATTTAGATGCAGGTAAGAGGAATAACTGGTGTTATTACAAAAAAGTCCGTCACGAAGCAGTGGCGGACTTTTCCTAATTTTAATTAGTAAATTACCAGTTCAAGGTCTTCCAGCTCAAGTCAGGATTTGTTTCTACATAGTGAATCACTGACATATTTTGATTCTGACCATTTGGGCCAAAAGTGATTTTGCCTGTAGTGACTTCGACATCTTTCATCTTTAAAAATTCATTTTTAATCGATTCAGAATCAGTCGCACCTTTTTTAACAGCTTCGGCAATTATTAATATTTGGTCGTAAGCATGGGCATTAATATGGGTTGGGACAGCGTCTGCACCATATTTTGCTTTAAATGCTTTCACGAAATTTTGAACTATCGGACGCGTTTCATTCGGATCAAACTGCGAGATTCTGGTATAGCCAACTGCAGCCTTACCTGCTTTTTGATCAAATCCCCAAGGTACCCAAATCGTTGCAATGGGGATTGCCTTGCCACCACCACCTTTGGTAACACCTGCTTGAGCTAAAGCTTGAAAGAGTTTAACAGTCTGCCCCTCTAGAGCGGAAATAAGTAAAACATCCACATTACCCATAGAGGCAACTTTTGTTGCAATTGCAGTGAAGTCATTGACATCTCTAGCAAACTCAAGCCGGCCTAGGATCTTACCGCCATTAGCTGAGAAGGTTTTTTCAAACGTATCTGCAATATCGATACCCGCATTGGTTTTTTCGTTCAGCAAAATAGCATTTTTGGCATTCATCCTTTTAGCGGCATTAGTCGCTAAACTATCTGTTTGTTGTCTAGCATCTGGAAAAATTCGAAACGCATACTTATAACCAGATTCCGTAAATTTGACTGTTGCTGAGCCAGCATTAAGGAGGGGGACTTTCGCATCTTCCAGAACCGAAATAGCTGCGAGTGTGGCATCGGAGCACTCTTCGCCGATGACAACATGGGGTTTAAAGTTTTCAAGTATTCTTTTAGCAGCATTCGTCGCTGGCAGGGGTTGACATTGAGAATCTTCGTAATTAATGACTAACTTATAGCCATTAACACCGGTCTTATTAATTTGTTCTAGAGCAAGGTCAGCTCCTTGCTTGCCCATGACGCCAAAGTAAGCGCCGCCACCAGAGGCTGGCAGGAGGGCACCAATCCGAATTACTTTTTCTTGGGCTTGGCTGGAGATTGGTGAAGTGGTTAAAAGAGTATAGGTTATAAGACTTGGTAGTATCAAGCTTAAAAAACCACTTTTCGTTATTTTTTTTGCGGCGTATTGCATAAGCATTTTTTCTCCTAGAGCAGTGTTTAATTTAAAAAACTTTGTATCTATATTGACACTAACGCATATCATTGATTATTTCAAGTAGGTGTAATATCTAGTTTTATTAAAAAAAGTAAATCGATTGATGGCAATATTAATTACCGGTGGTACTGGTTTTGTTGGTCTAAACCTCGTCCAGGATCTTTCAGCAATTGGTGAAAAGGTGATATTAATGGCACCCAAAGCCATGCCAATTGCACAGCAAAACCTTCTTGAGGCGCTCGGCGTAAATTACGATTTTTGCTCAGGCAGTGTGAGCCAAGTTACTGATTTAAATCATATCTGTCGACATTATGGCATTACAAAGATTGTTAATGCGGCGGCTATAACTGCAGATCAATTGCGTGAGAAAGACCATACAGAGGAAATAATGGCTGTTAACTTGATGGGTTCATTAGCGGTTTTTGAGACGGCTTTACAGCATTCTATTGAGCAAGTAATTCAGTTAAGTTCAGGTTCTATATTTGGTCACTTAGGAACGCATGATCCTCAAATTGATGAATTATCAAGCCCGGTGTTGCCTGTAACTATCTATGGCATTAGTAAATTGGCTGCCGAAAGAGCCGCCATTCGATATCGCCAAACCAGAGGCCTGAACGTTACTACGGTGCGATTGGGTTTGGTTTATGGACCTTGGGAATATGATACCGGACACCGAGACACTCTGAGTTTGCCACTTCAAACTTACTGGGCCGCGAAGAATGGTGAACATCTTGTTGTCCATGACGCTGTTGGTACAGATTATGTGTATAGCCGGGATGTGGCAGTTGGCTTAACGCAGATCCTTGTTAGGGGCAGTTCTTCACAGGCGCTTTATCATTTAGCGAGTGGGCTAACTTGGTCTTTATCTGATTGGCTTGTATGGCTAAAACAATTATTTCCTTTATTTAGTTATGAAATCACAAGTCAACTCGAGTCGTGTACGATTGGTCAAAATGGACCATTACCTCGCTCGCCGATGCGTATTGCACGAATCAAAAAAGATTTTGATTATCAGCCCCAGTTTCATGGAAAAATAGCATTTGACGACTTTATTCTTCATCAACAACAACTTAACCATTTGACTTGAACATGACAGCACTTAAAAAATTTAAAGTTTTAGATTTAACCCGCGCCAGAGCTGGCCCAACTTGTGTGAAACAATTTTCTGATTTTGGTGCTGACGTGATAAAAATTGAAATGTCAGCAAAGACGGGTACTAGTCAGTTTAGCGGTACGCGGTCAGGACCTGATATGCAAAACTTACATCGGAACAAGCGATCCATGACCTTGGATTTAAAAAATCCAGTTGGCCGTGATATTTTTTATCGTTTAGTTAAAACTGCGGATGTGGTTGTAGAAAACTTTCGGCCGGATGTTAAATTACGTTTAGCGATAGACTATGAGACCTTAAAGAATGTTAATCCCAGAATTATCTTAGTTTCAATTTCTGGTTTTGGTCAGGATGGTCCTTACTTAAAAAGGCCGATGTTTGATCAAATTGCGCAAGGTATGAGCGGTATTATGTCGGTGACTGGTGCTCCGGGCGGAGGTCCGATGCGCGCTGGTGTTGCGATTACTGATATTACTGCTGGATATATAGCTGCCTGTGGCGCTTTAACGGCTTTACTTGAAAGAGAAGTTTCTGGCCAAGGGCAGTGGGTCCAGAGTTCCTTAGTCCAAGCCGGGGTTGCTATGATGGATTTTCAGGCGGCTAGATATTTAATGGAAGGTGATGTTGCGCAGCAAGTAGGTAATGATCATCCAACGAGTATGCCCACATCTTGTTATCAAAGTAGTGATGGTTATATGAATGTTGCTGCAACTGGCGAGGCCATGTGGCTCAGTTTATGTGATGTGATTGAACACCCGCATTTAAAAGACGATCTCCGCTTTAATTCTGAATCATTACGTGTTAAGCACCGCAGTGAGCTTAGCCAAACTTTAATACCCATTTTTAAAGCAAAGCCAAAGGCGTATTGGGTCGAGAGGTTAAATGCAGTGGGCGTGCCTACGGGTCCGATTTATGATATGGCTGAGGTATTTAACGATCCGCAGGTGATCTCACAAGCAATGTCTGTGGAAGTTTCCCACCCGAGTAAACCGCCACTCAAGTTAGTGAATCAAGCGGTCAAGTTATCTCGAACGCCGGCTAAGATCACCTCTCAAACTCCGGATCTAGGTGAGCATTCGGATGAAATCTTAAAAGAGTTATATTACACAGAAGAAGAAATTTTAGAATTTAAAAAACAAGAAGTGATTTAGAGGAGATTGTATGGCATTCGCAAAAACTGATGATGGCATTAATTTGTACTATGAAGAGGCAGGATCTGGTCAACCGCTGATATTTGTTCATGAATTTGCTGCTGATTACCGGAGCTGGGAGCCGCAAATGCGGTATTTCTCCAGATATTTTCGCTGTATTACCTATTCAGCAAGAGGATATCTGCCCTCCGATGTACCAACGGATGTCAAGTCATACTCGCAAAAGCGAGCGATGCAAGATATCGTAGCGGTCATGGACCATTTACAGATTGAAAAAGCGCACATTGTTGGATTATCGATGGGCGGATTTGCAGCGCTACACATGGGAATTTATCAAGCGTCGCGCGTTTTATCTCTAGTAGTGGCTGGTTGCGGTTATGGCGCTCAACCGGAGAAAAAAGAAGGCTTTCATGCTGAGGTTGAAGCAGCTGCCAAAATGTTTGAGGATTTGGGTAGTGTTGAGGGTGCCAAGAAGTACACAATTGGCCCAACACGTGTGCAATTTCAAAATAAAGATCCACGTGGTTTTGCTGAATTTGCTACGCAAATGGAAGGACACCCTGCCATTGGCTCGGCTAATACCTTAAGAGGTGTTCAGAAGATGCGTCCATCGCTATGGGAACTGATTGATGGTATGCGCACCATTACAGCGCCCACCTTAATTATTACTGGGGATGAAGATGACCCCTGTTTAGAGCCGGCAATTTTGATGAAGCGAAACATCCCAAGTGCTTCGCTAGTGATTTTTCCAAAAGCTGGGCATACAAATAATATTGAAGATCCAGACTTGTTTAATAAAAATCTAAGTGACTTTTACTTTACGATTCTGGCTGGCCGTTGGTCTTTGCGAGATAGTCGCTCCTTAGCGACTGGCATTTTAGGCTTTAAGTAATTTGTATTTTAGTCAGGAGGAGACCGAAATTAAAACAGCATAGCAAGCTTTATCACCAATGATTCATTGGTGGATATTTAAAGTGGTATATTTATTTAAACTAGAATAAATTTTTATAAAAGAAGTTTTTGAAAGGAATTAAAATGGATTTGCAATTAAAAGGTAAAAAAGTATTAGTAACTGGCGGTTCTAAGGGTATTGGTTTGGCAATTGCTGCGGCGTTTGCAGCTGAAGGGGCCTTGCCAATTATTACCTCTCGTGATGCGGGAAATTTAAAAAATGGTAAGGCATTGATTGAATCGAAGTATGCCGTCAGTTGTCAGACGGTTGAACTAGATTTAGGTGCGCCAAAATCGGCAGAGGCTCTTTTTGCTCAGGTTGGAAATGTCGACATATTAATTAATAATGCTGGCGCTATTCCAGGTGGGGTTTTAGCTGATATTGATGAAACGCGTTGGCGCGCCGCATGGGAATTGAAGTTATTTGGTTATATTAATTTGACGCGCCTTTATCTTGCGGCAATGGAAAAGCAAGGTTCAGGAGTGATTGGAAATATTATTGGTATGGCAGGTGCAGCGCCACGCGCAGAATATGTTTGTGGAGTAACTGCTAATGCTGCTTTAATGGCATTTACGCAAGCTGTTGGGGCCACAAGTCACAAACATGGCGTGCGTGTTTTTGGCATTAATCCTTCTCCGACTCGAAGTGATCGGATGGAGAATATGATGAAAGCAAATGCTAAGAATAAATTAGGTGATGAAGCCCGGTGGACTGAGTTAACGCAAAAATTACCATTTGGACGGATGACTGAGCCTGATGAGATTGCGCATTTGACGACATTCTGTTCCTCTGTGTTGTGTGGTTATTTAAGTGGTTCAGTAATTAATGTCGATGGTGGACAAATGTTTGCCCCTGTATAGTTTTTGAAGTTGTAGTAAAAAAGCTCTCACTAATGAACAGACCCATCAATGAGAGCTTTTTTTATTCCTCGACTTTACCAATTTGGCGGACTGTATCTTGTAGTTTTTTGATTTCTGTTTTCCAAAACTGATTAAAATCTTCACCATCGAGGTAGTCTAAAGTGGAATTGCTTTTGACTAGCGCCACTTTAAATTGTTCATCTTGAGTTGCCTCCCGCATTGCTTGCGTGATTACTTTTAAGATGGGCGCTGGGGTTCCTACAGGTGCAAATAGTGAAGTCCACAGAGCATACTCGACGGAGATATTTGACTCTTTGAGAGTTGGTATTTCTAAAAAAGGCGGTAGCCGTTTAGTTCCAGTTTGAGCAATTGGGATCAGTTTATTCGCTTGCGTTTGTGGGAAAGCCACACTTGGTGCAGAGGCTACAGCATTGACATGACCGCCAAGGGCAAGGTTCATTGCAGGTGCGCCACCACTCGTTGGAATATGTTTAAATTTGACGCCAGTAGCATGTTCAATCATCGCCATGGGTAGGTGGGTTGCCCCATACGTTCCGGATGATGAAATAGCGATGTTGCCCTGAGGAGCAGCACGCTTGATGAGATCTTGGATCGTTTTGATTTGTGTTTCTGGATGAACTGAAATAATTGCTGGATCGGAGGTGATTTGTGCGACTGGAATTAATTTGTTGAGTGTATAGCTCGAATTTTTATTGTAGAGGGCATCAATTGCGGGCTGGGTAATTAAAGACGGCGAAGTGAGCAGGAGTGTGTATCCATCTGCACTCGTGTTCGCCACAAAAGCATGACCAATAGCGCCATTAGCGCCGGGTTTGTTGACAATTAAGACAGGTTGCTTGAGTATTTTTTGTAACACGATCGATAGATTTCGACCGACATTATCGACAAAGCCGCCAGGCGGATTTGGATTGACAATGGTGATTGGTTTTGTGGGAAAAGTTTCTTGAGCAAGGCTTAATGGGGTGAAAAATAGGCATGAAAAAATAATGACTAGATGATTATTGATAGTGGATTTCATGAAAGTCTCCTTGAGTTTATTTTCTAATAGTTTGCGACATCGATCTTTGCTCTCTGATCAGTTCAAAACTATATCGATAGCGATCGTCTGGATGATGACTTGTTGTAATTTGAAAAGTTTGTTGATCTTTACCAAGATAAGAGCGCATGACTACCAGGGCGGAGGTTTGTTTATCTACACGCAGCTCATCAATGTATTCGGGGGGGACTTTTTGGGAGTAAATTTCTACTTTGGCCCGTTGGATGACTTCATCAAACATTTCGACAATTTGTTCACTGATTGGGATAGTTAAATGTTTTTTATGTTTAATAACACCAGCATATTTGGGCAAGATGTAATAGTTGGTTAGGCAAAGCGGGATATTGGAGTTATTTTGAAAACGCAGTGAGACAATGCGAAACCACTCCATATTAACCGGACAATGAATCGTATTCGCGAGAGTGGTATCAGTTTTGATATAGGACATAGCCAGAATTTTTCTGACCATCACTCCGGGATAATCTAACAGTTCGTTGACTGAATTCACCGAATGAGAAAGAACAATTTGTGGTTGGCTAGCTAATACGGTCGAACCAGTTCGTGGCCGACGCATAATGAGCCCCTCATTTGCTATGGTAGTAAGTGCTTGCCGAAGGGTTGGTCGACTTGCCTTAAACTGCTTACAGAGCTCCTCTTCGGTTGGTAGGCGTGCTCCGAGGTGGTATCTCCCCTCTTGAATATCTAGTCGAATTTTTTGTGATATTTGTAGATGTAACGGGGGACTTTTCATAAAGTTTGTAATCGAATAATTGGTGTGGAAGGTCCAAGCTTATAAATTTCTTCCAAAGCTAGCATCTGTTTTGGCGCCATCTGCCTGACTGGCTAAGCGCGCTTCTTCACCTCTAAAGATTAACTCGATTTCCATACCATCGGGATCTTTAAAAAAGATTTGATATTGATCATTATCAGGAACTCCAAATTCAACATTCTTGATTGAATGCTCCTTTAGGACTTGACGATAGTGATTAATATCTTGTGTCCAGAGTGCAAAGTGGTCAAAGGCATCTGTTTTTGCTGGATTAGGTTCTGGGCTACGTGCGGTTGAGATGTGGACGATTGGTTGATCGCCAAGATACATCCATGCACCAGCTCTGCCAAAAGGTGGGCGAGGACCATCTTCTAGGCCTAAAACTTGAGAATAAAAACGCCTAGATGTTTCAAGATCTTTGGTACTTACATTAATGTGTGCAAAACCTTTGATCGGCATATGGTCTCCTTTAAAAGAAAGTTTTTTTTATGATGCAATGTATTTGTAAAGACTAAATCATTATTTCTAATTGAGCAATAGATTGACTTCATTTCTATTCAATTTAATATTATTTATTAATATCAATCAGTTATAACACTTTGAATTATGGGGTAGGGTAATCCCTAGCTTGTTTGAATTGTATTGACAATTGATTCACTAGCAAATACTATGATTCTTATCTTTCAATGCAATACTTAATCATTAGCATGAGGTCTTATGAATGCTCCAAAAGCTCTGAATAAAAATTCTTTTAAGCCCCAGCCAGTCCGACGTTCTTTTCAAGATGTTAGTTACGAGGAGGCCGTTGATCGCGCCCAAAAACTAGTACCTTTTTTAAGTTCACAAGCGGCTCTGATTGAGAAAACTACTTATCTACCTAGCCAGGTAGTTAATGCGATTCATGAGACAGGTTTATTTCGGTATCAACAGCCCAAAATGTGGGGTGGGATGGAGGTTGATTTTCGCGGATTTATGGAGATACCTTACATTTTAGGTTTGGGGTGTCCCTCGACCGCTTGGGTATTTGCTAATTTAGCGTCGCATAATCGTCAATTAGCCCAGTGGCCCCTAGCTGCGCAAGAGGAAATTTGGGGTGAAAATCCGGATGCCTTAATTGCCTCGGGAGTGGCTTATATGCAGGGTAAGGCTTCGCAAGTTGAGGGTGGCTTAACGCTCACCGGATCTTGGGGATTTTCGTCTGGAGTCGATGTTTGTGAATGGAATATGCTCTCTTGTTTAGTCAAAGAGGGTGATAAAACAGTTGACTGGTGCGTTTGTCTTGTGCCTCGCTCAGACTATATGATTATCGATGACTGGCAAACGATGGGAATGTTGGGAACGGGCAGTAGGACAGTGCAATGTACCGATATTTTTGTACCTGCACATCGGATTATTTCGATGAATATTCATCGTCCTGGTCATGAATTTTTGGGTTTTCGGGTTCATCAAAATCCCATGTTTAAGATTCCGACGAGTTCAGTTGGTGGTAATGGCATTGCTGGGGCTATGATTGCTAACGCCAGGATGATGTATGAGGAGACTGTGGCGTGGATTAAATCGAAGAGCACTAGTTATAGTGGTGCGAAGATGTCTGATATCCCTACCTTACAGATGAAAATTGGCATGGCTGAAGGCAAGATTGATTGCGCTTATCAATGGTTGATGAGCAATACCATTGAGGCAGAAATGGCTTATAAAAATCATATCGTATTTGATACGCCAACCAAATTGAAATATCGTCGGAATACTGCCATGGCCATGAAAATGGCGAATGAGGCGGTCGATTTACTGCATGAATTGCTTGGTGCTAATGGTATCTACGAAAAGAATAACTTTGAGCGTCGCTTCCGGGATGCGCATGCATCTGCGGGCCATGTAGTTTTTAATTTAGATGCGCAGTTCGTACCATTTGGCTTAGTTCAATTGGGTGGCGAATTTAAAAGTCCGACCATGTGAAGATGCGCATACTTTTTCATGAAGAACTATTCATGCAAGATTGGTGATTGAATCGAGTATACTTTTTGCAATGATGGCTCAATAGTCATTTTGATAGTATGTAGATCAAAATATGTAGCAATTTAAAAAAGTGAATAATTTTCCTATGTCCAGTTCAACTATCCTAACGCCTTGGCAAGATGAATTGTTTTATCTTTTTAAAGCGGGTGGAGTGCGCCAAGTAGCCTATGTGCCAGATGCTGGTCACTCTAGCTTGATCCGTCAAGTTTGGTCGGAAGAGTCTATGACTCCTATTCCAGTTACTACAGAGGAAGAAGGTGTCGCGGCTGTTTGTGGTGCTTGGCTAGGAGGGCAACGCGCCATTTTATTAATGCAAAGTAGTGGGGTTGGTAATTGCGTTAATATGTTTTCTCTTATCTCCAATTGCCAATTTCCTTTTTTTTGTCTAGTTACGATGCGTGGCGAGTGGGCTGAGTTTAATCAATGGCAAACTCCAATGGGTCAGGCTACGCAAACCGCATTAGAAATGATGGGTATTCATGTTTTACGTGCGGACACCCCCGAAAGTGTGCAAGATGTTGTAAGTGCTGGCTTTGATGCGGCTTTTGAGGGTGGTGATTCGGTAGCTGTTTTACTGTCTCAAAGTCTTGTTGGCCGAAAAAAGTGGGGGGTTCAATGAGTCAAGAACAGTATCAGCATGGCCAGATAGATCGCCGAGAATTTGTCAAGGACTTAGTGCTTGCTTGCCCGGATGCGCTCATTGTTACAGGTTTAGGTTCGCCATCTTATGATGTATTTGCCGCGGCCGATCGACCCGGTAATTTTTATTTATGGGGAGCCATGGGAGGTGCGGCGGCTTTAGCACTTGGCGTGGCGATTGCCCAACCCCACAAATCCGTATTAGTGATTACTGGTGATGGTGAACAGCTAATGGGTTTAGGTAGTTTGGCATCCATTGGCGCTCAAAAACTAAAAAATCTCAGTATTGTTGTATTGGATAATGGTCATTATGGCGAGACAGGTATGCAACGAAGTCATACTTCTTTAGGGACAGATCTAACCGCAATTGCAAAAGCTTGTCATTTAGATTGGACACTATCTGTCAAAGAATCGAGCGGTTTTCGGGAAATTGTAAAACATGTAAACGCGCGGGCTGGTTGTGGTTTAGCCAATGTGTTTATCACTGCTGGCGAATATCCTAAAATCCTTCCTCCAAGAGATGGCGCTTATATGAAGAATCGCTTTCGAGATGCTTTAGGTTTGAAGCCGTTTTAAGATTTCAGTTTTTTATCGACCATGTATGTAATGATATGTAGGTTCATTCTTAATGTAAATCCGTATGAATAGGATGTTAAGAATTTTTCAGGATCGTATTCTGCGATATCTACTAGGAATATTTATCATTATTACTCTGGCAAATATATTAAGTGCTTGTTCGGCTTTATCAGTCATTAATACACTCACCCCAAGAAGTACGTATTCAGGTACGATGGATGTGGCTTATGGGGCTCATAGCAGACAGCAATTAGATATTTTTCGGCCGAATTCTGCGTCTCATCCTGCGCCCCCAACTGGTTACCCTGTAGTCGTCTTTTTTTATGGAGGTAGCTGGAACTTTGGAAAGCGAATAGATTATCGATTTATTGGTGAGGCACTAGCGGCTCGAGGAATATTAACGATTGTGGCTGATTACCGGTTATATCCTGAGGTACGTTACCCGGATTTTTTGGATGATTGTGCACAAGCTGTAGCATGGGTACATCACAACTTATCTAGCTTAGGGGCAGACCCTAAAAAGCTTTATTTAATGGGCCATAGTGCCGGCGCTTACAATGTTGCCATGCTCTCTCTTGACGAGAGGTGGTTAGTAAAACAGGGCTTATCACCAGCAATTATTCGAGGTTGGGTTGGGTTATCTGGACCATATGATTTTTTACCAATTAAAAATGAGTTAGTTAAGCCGGTATTTTTTCATCCCAATTATCCATTAGACTCTCAACCAATTGATTATGTTTCAAGAGCAGCTCCCAGAGCTTTTCTTGGGGTGAGCGTCAACGATGATTTAATTAATCCGCAGCGTAATACCAAGCAAATAGCAGAAAAATTACAAGCATTAGAAGTGGAAGTGGTCCTCAAAGAATACCCTCGATCGAATCACATTACGATCATTGCGGCTTTTTTTCGTATGTTGCGTCTCATTGGCCCAGTTCTTGATGATGTAGTATTTTTTGTAAAAGAATAGGTTTTAGTTCTGCGTTTGCCACCAATGTTTTAAGAACTGTTCTTCTCCACCATGTTGAATAATATCTTTTAAAGACGGCGGTATTGCTGGAAAGTTTGCTGTCACATTTTGTGTATGGTTCATAAAAAGCCCACTTAAAAAGTTTACTTCAAGCTGATCTCCCGTCTGGCACAATGATGTAACTGCAGCGCATTGATGAAGAACTAAAAGTCCTGCATTAATCGCTCCTCGATAGCCTTGGGTGGGCATTGATTCACAAACCAGTCCCAAGCCGAGAGCTTGCATGGCAATGTACCCAGTACTTTTTTGCCCAACACCAAAATTTTTACCAGCAACAATAATGTCACCTCGTTGACAAGTTTTAATAAATTCTGGATCTGTCAATTGAAATAAATGAGGGATAAGTACTTTTGGGTCGGTTTCTCGATCAATAATAAATTGTTGCGGAATAACGCCATCCGCATGCGGTATATCATCTCCTAATAAATAGCAACGACCTCGTAGTGTCCATGCAAATTCAGACATAAGCGATTTCGGTTTGGTTATTTAATTGAGCATCGATGGATAAAGACCGAACATCAATAATTTGGCCTGCGGTAGCAGACGCGGCGACGGTTAGTGGGCTACCTAAAAAAAGTTTTGCTTCTCGAGAGCCAAATCGACCTTGATTACTATTTGTCGCGGTTGAGATGGAAGCTTCGCCAGCAGCTAATGGTCCGACTACGGCGTCATTACAAGGCCCACAGCCCGGTGGAAGGACCATTGCGCCGGCATCTAAAAATATTTCCATGAGGCCATCTTTGACCATTCGTTTGATCGATTGTTGCGAGCCTGGTACGATAAATAGTCGCACGCTACTAGCCACTTTTCGACCTTTTAAAACACTCGCAGCGTGTAATAAATCATCATACATACCCGAGCCGCATGAACCAATAAAGGCATGTTGGATTGGTGTTCCAATTGCAGTTGATATATCCACTGCATTACCAACCCCACCGGGTAGAACGATTTGTGGTTCTATTTGGGATAAATCCATAGAAAATTGTGCTTCAAAGTTTGCATCGTCGTCACTAAATACCGGTATAAATTCTTTTTTTGCGTGAGTTGTGCAGTAGGAAAGAATTGCTGGTGAAGGCGGTATAAAGATACCGGCAGCTCTCATTTCCGTGGGGCTACTGCATAAGGCAACGCGAGCACCAAGACCAAATTGGTCCAGATCGCCAGCATATTCGAGCACGGTATTATCAAGTTGTATCGGTAATTTGCCACTTTGTATTTGCCCTGCCAAGTAAAAACCAATATCTCTTGCTTGGACCTGTGCAGGTAATAGACCTTTCAGAATAATTCGAATTGTTTTTGGAATCTCTATCCAAGTAGTGCCTTTGGCTAGGACGGTACTAATTTCAAGACCCAGACGAAAGCCGAAGGCTCCAATAGCACCAGCGTTTGTGGCATGTGTGTCATTATCAAAATAGAACATACCTGGTAATACCTTGCCTTGTTCAATTGGGAAAATATGCCCATGGCCCCCTTCACCAGCATCATAGAATTCACCGACTTGCCAATCTTTTGCAGCGAGGCGATTAAATGAGCCTCTTTGCGCAGCTTTTGCACTCCCGTATAAGACATCATGATCACTCACCATCATGACTTTTTCCGGTGTTGCCAGGCGGTGTATGCCGATTCGGTCTAACATCACTTTACTAGACTGGACTACGCCGTCATGGATCATGATCAAGTCTGGGATTGGATAAACAATATCACCTGCTTTACTGTTCGGTAATGCGCTTGTTCTAGATAAAACCTTTTCGATTGCGGTTTGGCCCACGTTTTTTCCTTAAAGATTCATCGACTGAATAAATTGTGCAATCACTGCTAGCGCTTCTTGAGAGGCTGGTTCGTTCGGAGATTTCGTAATAAACGTATGTGGTTGATTGGCAAATTCCTTATAAGTGACTTCACCACCTTGTTGAGTATAGAGCTTGGCGAAGTTACTCGTCATATTGGGAGCTAGAATAATATCGCTAGTACCTTGAATCAATAGTAAGGGTGGCAAGTGGGTAGCCTCGCCTGATTCGACTATCCGGTGAGGGCTGCCAAGATACATTTGAGCTTCATCGCTCCAGAAAGCATGATGGCTTTCTATATGCTTAGTCATTTGGTTTTTAAGCGCGTAGTGATATCTGGCTAAGGGGTCAGTTACTGGCCAGCAGGCAATCCCAAAAGCCAAGCTGGTATCACATGTTGGGTGAGTTAAAAAAGGTTCGTCCAGCCAATCAGGATTATTTGGACAAAGCATATTTAAGAGTAGTTGATGCCCACCACTTGAAGTTCCTAGCCCGCCAACGCGTTCTGGGCTTAGATTATATTTTGGCGCATTTTCTTTGAGCCAGCCAATTGCATAATGAATATCTGCAACTGACTTTGGATATCGAATGAGGGGGGGCATACGAAAATCAATCGCCATTACAAAAATACCTAAATTGGCTAGGTATTGATCGATCACTGCATTGGTAAGGCGCGTTTCATCACACCAACGCCCGCCGTGGACTGAGACGATTGCTTTAGTCGAACTTGAGACCTCGTCAGGAATATACAGCCTAGCTAGCAGAGCGCCAGTTTCATGGATCCGATAGGTAACATCCTGTATTTGAGTAGATGTTGGTATCGAATCCATTTGGTCGAACTATCTATTGAATCTCTTGAGCTTGTCGAACACTATTAATTAAAGAAGCTCGTAGCATGAAGTTACGGGCCAATATAGGATCAGCTGCAGTTTTACGAAGCTGTTCTTGATTCTGTTGACGAATCGTCGGATCTTTTTCCATGAGTAGTTTTTTATTACGAATAGTTTGAGCTTGAGTATGCTCCACAGCGATTGTTCTTCGTTGACGATCATATCGATCTAAGACTGTATCGTCGACCTCATTTTGATAAATAGCGATTAATTTATCTGCTAAATTAAAGGCATCATGAATACCACTATTCATACCCATACCCCCAATTGGACTATTGACATGTGCAGCATCGCCAACTAGCAGAGTATTACCTTTTCGAAAGGACTTTGCCACGCGTTGATGTACGGTGTACAGGTTTGATCCACGAATATCAAATTCTTGATTCGTTTTCATGAATTTTTTCATTTTGGATTGTAAGAACTCAGGCTTGGTCAGTTCTTCGGGATCGGCATCTGCCGGTGTGGGAAAGTGTACCCGCCATCTTTCTGGGGGACCTGGCCAATGAAATAGATTCGACCACTCGTCTGGATCTGAAATATAGTTTCGATCGGCATAGCCATGTTTTTTGAAGTCGTAAACAACTTCAATATTGAGTGTTCTATCGGGGTAAGTAAAGCCTTCAAACTCAATATCGAGTTGGTTTCGTATCAGACTTTTAGCACCTTCAGCACTGATCAAATATCTGCCATGAATATCTTCACTGTGTCCTTCTTGATTAATAACTCGTGCAACCACACTTGCATCTTTTTGCTCAAAAGATTCGAAGGTAGTGTTCATGCGTAAAGAGCAAAGTTTATCGGCTTTTACCATTGCTAAAGCTTCTTCAATGATTTTCAGTCTTTCACATTGCAAAACATACGGAAAGGGCGTGTCTTCTTTCAGAAGGGCGTGATCAAATTCGGCAATTAATTCTGGGCCCTCGCGTTCCCAATAGTGCACGATAGGGGCGATCAGCCCCCTTGGTGCAATGCGTTCATATAAACCAATTCGGTCAAACATTTCCAGAGTAATTGGATGATTTGTCCCGGCCCTTGGAACTTGATCCAAAAAGTTTTCATCTGTTCTTGATTCAATCAAGGTTACTGGAATATTTGCTTGCGTTAAGGCAAGAGCTAAGCAAAGCCCAACTGGCCCAGCACCAACTATGATAATTTGATTCGATGGTTTTGTCATGAGGTTTAGCTAAAGAGCTATTTGGGAAGAGATTAGTTTGTGGCGGTTGGTTCTTTGACAGCGCCGGCCCAGCCCTTATGGGTCATATCAAAAACGATCCCATCATGATCTTGGTATTTTGCCTCATAAAAAGAATTTGGTGAGTCTGGGCGACCCTTTAAATAGGTGGCTCCAGCCGATTTTGCTTGTTCTTCTGCTTGATCTAAATCGTCGACCCACATGCCAAAGTGAAAAACACCAATACTTTCACCTTTTTCAGGGTTTACACGCAAAAGGGCTACATTCATGACACCATCAGATACATAAATACCTCGACGAGCATTACCCACGCGCTGCATTCCAAAAGCAGATTCAAAGAAGGTTGCAGATTTTTCTGGATCAGAGACCAGAATTGCAATATGTCTTAGTTTAGGGTTTGAGTTGATCAAAGTTTTCTCCTGTGATGATTGTTTTTTATATTATAAAGAAAATTTGTAAGATCCATTGAAAGCGATTTACGAATTAAGTTGTTGAAAAATAGTTTTCTCTTTGGGTTTATTGGTTATTTTTTACAAAGAACTTGATCAAAGCTAATTAGTTACGCACTACTATTTTTAATCAAGTGTGGCTCCAGACTTTTTAATAATTTCTCCCCACTTAGAGGATTCTGATTTAACAAAATTGATAAAGGCTTGATCGCTTAATACTCTGGGATTAATGCCGGCATTAGATAATCTTTTTTGATTATCTACATTATTAATTGCGGCCACTGCACAAGTGTTCATTTTGTTAACGATTTCCTTTGGCACACCAGTTCTCGTGCCAAGAGCAAACCACGGCGATACTTCAAAGCCAGGTACGCCAGATTCGTTGATGGTTGGTAAATCCGGTAAGGCAGTGATTCGCTGCTTTTCGCCCACTGCTAGTCCACGCAGTTGGCCTGAGCGAATATGAGAAATTGCACTCGTTGTATTGTCAAGCATCATTTGCACCTGACCAGCTAGGAGATCATTCATCGCTGCTGCAGTTCCTTTGTAGGGCACATGCAATACATCTAAATTAGCCATTTGTTTTAAAAGTTCCATACCTAGGTGACCAGTTGTGCCGATTCCTGCGGATGAATAAGAAAATTTTCCAGGATTTGCTTTAACCCATTTTAGAAATTCAGGAAAGCTTTGAATTGGCTGGTTTGATTTAATGACTAGAACTAGAGGTGACTCAGCTAGAAGGGTGACAGGTAATATGTCTTTGTCAGTATCAAACGGAATATTTTTAAATAAAAACCGGTTGATTGAGAAAATACCAGGCAGCGTGACAAACCAAGTATACCCATCAGGAGGCCCTTTTACTACCATATCAGCAGCAATGTTACCATTCGCACCGGGTTTGTTTTCTACAACAAAGGGCTTTCCTATGGTTTGCGTACATTCTTGCGCAATCATTCTGGAGAGCAAATCAATAGTTCCACCTGGTGGGCTGGTTGAAAAAATACGAACAGGTTTTTCAGGCCAGTTTGGGATTGCTGGAGTTTGGGCGGAGGAAGAAAAAACATAAAAGAATAGAAAACAAATCAGGTTAACTCTGAATAAACAATGAATTTTTGGCATAAAAATTGATGAGAGGTTTTATTTATAATTTGGAAAATATAACACGCTCTTTTTCAAATCCCTCAAAATCATGGACGTATTTTGAATTCGTGCACGACTACTGGACATTCATGCACTATTGATGGACTAATTATGATGCATTCCTAGTGCATCTATTGATTGTGCATCAACTTATTACAGATCTACTCTTGCCTTTTTTAAGTAATCTTCGTCAATGCTAAAACCCCAACCTGGAGAGGTAGGCAGGTTATAAAAACCATCCTTAAAAGGTTTTTTTACTTGATTAGCAATCAGTTTGTAAAAGAATGGATCGCGCCAAGGTAGCATCACTTCTCCAAAGCAGCCATTGGATATTCCTGCTGACATCATCAAACCAAACTGTGGTTCGAGATGCTGCATCATTTTGATGTTGTAAGATTGCGCAAGCATTGCAACTTTGCGCCATTCAGATGGACCGCCTCCCCAGCTAGCATCAAAATTACAAATGTCAATTGCGTTGGCCTGCATCAAATCACGACATCCAAAGCGACTTATTTCACTTTGTCCTGCCGCAATAGGTATACCGCAGACTGCTCTTACTCGGGCCATATCTGCTCGGTCGTTATCCCATTTACAAGGCTCCTCAAGCCAGTCTAGTTTTAAATCCTTGGTCCGCTCAGTAAATTCCAGAGCCTGTGCGACAGTCCAGCCTTGATTAGCATCGCATCCTAATAAAAAATGAGGCCCTCCTTTTAGCCGGACAACTTCTGCACGTTTGGCATCCTCTTGGGGAGATTTACCACCAAGTTTCAGCTTGAGTCCATAAATACCAAAGTTTTTTAATTGCTCTACTTCTTCCGCGAGCTCTTCTAAGTCATTTTTTTCTCGGTAGTAACCACCAATTGCAAAAACGCGCACTTGTTTTTTAGCACCACCCCATAAAATATGTATCGGTAAATGTGCTGTTTTGCCAAGAACATCGTGTAGTGCACTATCAATACAAGACTGTGCACGCAGAGCCACTCTGCGATCTCTTAAGAATGGTTCAGTTGCTTTTCGGGTTAATGACCAAGCATCTTCAATAGCTAAGACTCGATGGCCAATTAATTGAGGTGCTAACTCTTGTTGGATGAGGTTGATAATAGCGCCTTGTAAAGCATCGTCATTGCCATTAAAGCATTCACCGACGATACCAGTGCTGGTATGAATTCTCGTTAATATGGTGCACCGGTGGGTTAATTTCAGGGTAGAGCCGGTTGCAGCTCTATCCATCTTTACCTTGAGTGGGATTGTTTCAATTCTAGTGATGAATGCATCTTGTAGTGCTTGATTTGAGATTGCATCTGGATTCGTCATTTGGAGTAATTGTTTATTCTGCTTGTAACTTGAGTTGTTTGACTAATTGCGCCCATTTGATACTCTCAGTCTCCATGAATTTTGCGAATGCTTCTGATCCTTGATAGGCTACAGTAGCACTTTCATCGGACATTTTTTTAACAGTTTCAGGTTTCGATAAGATGTCTGCAAGAGTTACCGATAGCTTTTGAGTAAGCTCTGCAGGAGTTCCGGCTGGTGCGAGAATACCCCACCAATTATCTGCATCAAATCCTTTTAAGCCGATTTCGATTGCCGTTGGTGTGTCAGGAATCACAGTTTGTCGTTTGGCGCCGCTCACGGCAAGTGGGCGAAGACGCTCGCCCTTAATCAGAGGAAGTGCTTGAACGACTGTACCAACAGAGATTTGGGCATGGCCTGCTGCGACATCTGCTAAAGCAGCACCGGCACCTTTATAGGGAATATGGACTAGTTGCAGACCAGCAAGATTGGCGAACATTTCTGATACCAAGTGCTGTGAGCTACCCACACCTGAGGACACATAATTCACTTGACCGGGGCGGGCTTTTGCATAGTCAATTAATTCCGGTAAAGTTTTAACTGGCAGGCCCGGAAAGACACTAATGACTTGTGATGCAGTCCCAATCCTAGCGACGGGAATAAAATCCTTACTAGGATTGTAGGGTAACTTTTTATAGAGGCTTGAGTTCGCGGTGTGCGGGGTTGAGATCAGTAAAAGAGTATAGCCATCTGGTTTTGCCTTAGCGACGATATCTGTTCCCAGAGTCCCGCCAGCTCCGCCACGATTATCAACCACGAAAGTTTCACCTAAACGCTTACCCAATTGATCTGCAATAAAGCGCCCAATAATATCGTTACTACCACCTGTAGTAAATGGAATGACTAGTCGAACAGGGCGGTTAGGATAATCGGACTGCGCATAGCTAATTTGGGGATTGATAATAAATAGGATTACAAGAAGCCAAAAGCTTCGACTAAAGCTAAACAGCATTTTATATTGCATGGGTCATGTTACCTTGGATTTGTAAGTTGTAATTATTTGAATTTTAACAGTACAGCAAAATAAACTGCCCAGAAAAATAAAGAGGTTGAACACGATTTGTAGTCGCTTGATGGTGGTTCAGTAGAGAGGATGAACTAGCCTACTTCAGCCAATCGATATAGCTTAATTTTTTTATTTAAAGAGATAGCTGACTTGTGGAGCATGCGCAATTTGCCACAATTGTGCGATGATACTTTGCATTTCTGATTCGGAGGCACCTTGACTAAAGAGTGCAAGTCGAATGGCCTTGGATTCAATTTCTGAGCGTGTTAGGGTGTTGCCCGGATCGCCTTTAGGCTCGTCTAGTTGGCCATGAAATTCTTTACCGGTATACGTTTTTACGCTTACTTTACCAATCCAACGTTGCGGATAAGCTTGGTCGACTTGTGGGTCAAGCTGCATGGATACATTGTCACGCAACTGGCAGATTTCAGGATCTAAAAAATGGTTTTCGAATTCATCTAAGCCGGCATGGCCATATTTAGCGACGATTGCAAGGACTGTACCCATCGAAAATTTTGATTGATGGACAGTTTTTGGATCCGTGACAGCGCCAAGTACATCAATCGCACCCTGATGAACATGTGTTGTAATCTGGGCTAAATCGGTGAACTGCAGATGATTAGTTTGCATTACTTGGAGTAGGGCGTCCGCAGCCGGATGCGTATGCCTACAGGAGGCGTGGAATTTAAATGAGGTTTCTAAAGTGGCCCAGCGCTGATGCAGGCCAGCGTTTAGTTTACTCAGGTCGGCATCTGTTGACATCCCTGCAGCCATACCTTGTTTACCTTCTAAGATTTGTTGGGCGCCCGTAAAGCCATCTTTTGCCAGATAGGCTGACATTAGACCGGTTCCTGCGGCATGGGCGGTATGTAACTGTTTTGAATCTGCCGCGTCTTTTAAAAACTCCCATAGTCCTGCAGCTTGTGTCCCTGCGGATCCAAAAGCATGCAGCATTTGCTCTGGGGATAGTTTCAGCAGTCTACCAACGGCTGCTGCCGCGGCAAGGCTTCCGACCGTTCCCGTTGTATGAAAGATTTTATAATGCGAACGGCCCATGAATTCACCAATACGAATACCGACTTCATAGCCAGCAATGACAGCGACTAAAAATTCCCTACCACTGACACCTAGCGACTGAGCAACTGCTAGAGCTGGGGAAAAGATGACTGTCGCAGGATGAAATACGGAAGAGTTATGCAGGTCATCTTGTTCAACGACATGGGAAGCAGCAGCGTTGCACATTGCTGCAAAGTAAGGACTGGTTAATTTGCGATTTAATAATATTTCGGATTGTCCACTACTTGGCCCCATAATTTGCGCAAATTGAGCGATGATTTCAACTGCTTTAGCATTTTTGCCCGCGACTGCAGAGCCAAACCAATCTACCAGTAAGTCTTCGGTTTTGCGTATGACTAAGTCAGGAATATCAGACCACTGTAGTTGCGCTGCAAAATTTGCTAAAACTTGGCTGGGGAATACTTGGTTTGAGATGGGGGCGTTCATGATTAGATAGCTTCCGTATTTTTCATATTAGTAATTTGCGCATCTTCTAAGCCCAGTTCTTTCAGGATTGCGTTCGTATGTTCACCGATTTCGGGGACTGGGTCCATGCGGTAAGTAAATTGATTATTTTTGCCCGGTGGCAAGAGCGCAGGAACTTTGCCAATGGGGGTGGATATTTCTTGCCAGCGATTTCTAGCCTGGAGTTGCGGATGATCCCAAACCTGTGCCATATCATTCATTCGCGCATTGGCAATTTGGGCCGAGTCAAGACGTTCCTGAACTGCTGTAATCGAGAGCTGTAAAAAACATTGCTCGATCATTTCTTTTAAGATGGCTCGGTTAGTATTACGTAGAGCATTATTAGCAAACCGCGCATCAAGGGCTAAGTCAGGCTGGAGAAGGACCTTTTCACAAAACAGTTGCCATTCTCTTTCATTTTGAAGGCCAAGCATGACCATGGCATTACCACCAACAGAAAATCTGCCATACGGGTAGATAGTTGCATGTGAAGCGCCTGTTCTAGGCGGTGGTGGGGCATTTTGGTAGGCATAATACAGCGGATAGCCCATCCACTCTGCTAAGGCCTCAAGCATCGAAATATCGATATGTGAGCCGACACCTGTTTTTTGTCTTAAAAGGATTGCAGACATAATATTGGTATACGCATACATACCCGCAGCAATATCTGCAATTGAGCAACCGGCCTTAGAGGGTTCTTCAGGCGTACCTGTAATTGATAAAAATCCAGCTTCACTTTGAATTAGAAGATCATATGCTTTTTTATCGCGGTAGGGGCCATCATTGCCGTAACCAGAAATGTCACAGACGATCAATCTTGGATTTAATTTTTGAAGATCGTCGTAGGACAGGCCCAATCGAGCGGTGGCTCCTGGCGCCAAGTTTTGAATAAAGACATCAGCAGTTTTCAGTAATTCGGTCAGAACGTACAATGCACTAGCTTGTTTGATATCCAGAGTTAGGCTTTCTTTGGAGCGATTTGTCCAAACAAAGTGGGATGACATACCGTCTACACGTTGATCATAATTTCTAGCAAAATCGCCAGTCACTGGGCGTTCGATTTTGATCACTCGCGCACCCAAGTCAGCTAACTGCCGAGAGCAAAACGGAGCTGCAATAGCATGCTCCATGGAGATCACACGAATTCCGTCAAGGGGCTTTTGCATGAATTTTTAAAATGATCTAGGTAAACCGAGGAGATGTTCTGCGACGTAAGAATAAATTAAATTAGTTGAAATAGGTGCAACTTGATAAAGACGTGTTTCTCGAAATTTGCGCTCGACATCATACTCGCACGCAAAACCAAATCCACCATGCGTTTGCAGGCAGACATTTGCCGCTTCCCAAGATGCTTTAGCGGCCAGATATTTCGCCATATTTGCTTGTGCTCCGCAAGGTAAGTTTTGATCAAATAATTCACAGGCCCTAAAACGCATGAGGTTCGCTGCTTCGGTTTCGATAAATGAATCAGCGATGGGGAACTGTACACCTTGATTTTTCCCAATTGGACGATCAAACACGATTCGTTCATTGGCATAACTAGTTGATTTACGGATAAACCAGTAGGCATCGCCGATACATTCAGCGGCAATCAGAGCTCTTTCAGCATTCAGTCCATCAAGGATATATTTAAATCCCTGACCTTCAACGCCAATTAAATTTTCTACTGGGATTTCTAAGTTGTCAAAAAATACTTCATTTGTTTCATGGTTGACCATATTCAAGATAGGAGAGATGGTCATACCATTGCCGATAGCATCTTTTAAATTCACGATGAAGATGGACATACCTTCGGATTTTTTTTGTACTTCTTGTAAGGGGGTTGTTCTGGCAAGAAGAATCATGAGGTCTGAATGTTGGATCCTCGAAATCCACACTTTTTGACCATTAACAATGTACTTATCACCCTTTTTAACGGCGGTGGTTTTAAGTTTAGTAGTATCTGTACCGGTGGTTGGCTCTGTGACCGCCATCGATTGGAGTCGGATTTCTCCACTAGCTATTTTAGGAAGATATTGTTTTTTTTGAGTTTCAGAGCCGTGCCGCAGGACAGTTCCCATGTTGTACATTTGACCATGGCAAGAACCTGCATTGCCGCCGGCTAAGTTAATTTCTTCCATGATGACAGACGCTTCTGCCAGGCCAAGTCCAGAGCCGCCGTATTCTGTTGGAATTAATGCAGCCAACCAGCCTGCGCTAGTGAGCGCATTTACAAAGGCTTCTGGATAGCCTCTAGCATGATCGATTCCTTGCCAGTATTGCGAGTCAAAGCTGCCGCATAAGTCTCTGAGCGCTTCACGAATTTCTTGGTATTGGTCTGGTGAGGGGATATTGTTTTGCATAAAGTATCAGGGTAAATAGAAGCAATTATCGGAATAATTTTTGTTTGCAAAATATTTTGCAGATGCTTGACAAATAATTATTGTAAATGACCTTGCTCGATATGTCTTTGAACATAATGTAGAAAATAATCAGCTAGTTATTTGGATTTTGCTTTTAAAAGGTGGGGTGTATTACTTCGAATTACTTTGGGCCTTACAATCATTCAATATTAGGGTAAACCCTTTTGATGATATTTGTTGTAAAAAATGCTAACATAAACAATTATTTGGCTTTTCTAGCAAATAAATTTTTATATTCAGATCAAGGGCCTTTATGAATCGACTACACAAATCTTTTTCTATTATTTTTAGCGCGTTAGCGACGCTTCTAATTTTTATAGGAGTGAGTAATGCGCAGCAATATCCGACTAAAACAATTACTTTAGTAGTACCGTTTGCCGCTGGTGGTCCTACCGATGTTTTGGCAAGAATGATTTCAATCCCGATGGGCAAATCTATGGGACAAACCGTGATTGTCGAGAACACAGTCGGTGCTGGAGGAACTGTCGCTACGCAGCGAATTGCTAAAGCAAATCCCGACGGCTACACTCTACTAGTTCACCATATGGGCATGGCTACTGCAACAGCGCTATATCGTAAATTGCCATTTGATCCACTAAAGGATTTTGAGTACATTGGTCAGGTACTTGATGTTCCAATGACAATGCTAGCGCGTAAGGATTTTCCTGCCAACAATCTCAAAGAGTTAATTGACTACGTCAGAGTTAATAAAGATAAGGTGTCTTTGGCTAATGCTGGTTTAGGCGCGGTATCCCATCTTTGCGGGATGATGTTCCAGACGGCCATTGGAGTTGATTTAAATACGATTCCGTACAAGGGAACTGGTCCAGCAATGAATGACCTGATGGGTGGGCAAGTAGATTTACTCTGCGATCAGACGACTCAAACTGTTCCAATCATCAAGGATAATCGTGTCAAAGTGTATGGTGTAACTACCTTAAATAGATTGCAAGCATTACCTAACGTACCTACTTTAGATGAGCAAGGTCTAAAAGGTTTTGAGGTAAAAGTTTGGCACGGCATGTATGCTCCCAAGGGTACTCCAAAGCCAGCTTTAGATAAAATTAATAGTGCATTACGTGAAGCCCTGGCTGATCCGATGGTTAAGCAGCGGATGGTAGACCTCAGTTCAGATATTCCTCCACTTGCGAAGATTACTCCACAAAGCTTGCAGACACATTTAGAGGCAGAAATTGCTAAATGGGGACCGGTGATTCGTAAGGCTGGTATTTACGCAGACTAATATGTTTTATTTCAGGAAGTAAAAAAATAGACCACGATGTTGGTCTATTTTTTTGCGTTGTTAACTCCGTTAGCGATTGTGTTGGCATGAACACAAAAAGAATTATAAAAATAACTTCAAGGAGATTGGTTTGAGATATTTAAGAACTTTTATTGTTTTGTGTTCCATGATTGCAATTTCTCATGGATTTGCTCAGGCGACTGGGTCGGGTGAGGTTGCCGAAAAAAATATTCCGATTCAAGTGACCGAAGTTGCTCCAGGTTTGTATTTTCAATATCACCATCAAGAATCAAATAATGCGTGGTTAGTTACTTCTGATGGAGTATTAGTGATCGATGCTCGGCAACATCCGCAACGCGCTGAAGAGTTATTAGCGGCTATTCGTAAAACGACTGATCAACCAATTCGTTGGGTAATCAATACCCATGCACATGGCGATCATTACTTTGGGAACTCTGTATTTAAAAGGGAAGGGGCTATTTTTATAGCGCATCAAGATACCTTAGGTATGATGCAGCAGCATTTTGATTCGGAGATGAATCGTCGGCAAGGGTATTTCAGGCAAATGAAATTAGACCCCTCGTTAGTGAAGTTAGTATTACCAGATATCAGCTTTGATCGATCGTTAACTTTAAATCTTGGTGGTCGAGTAGTCGAGTTATTGTATTTGGGACCGGGGCAAAACCCAGGGGATACCTTTGTTCGATTTCCAAAAGAAAAAGTAATTTTTGCTGGCGGGCCCTTTTCCAAAGCAAGTTGGCCCAATCCCTCATTTACGCCGTCGATAACAAAGTGGGTTGAAATCCTCAGATCAATTGCTGTAATGGATATTGATATCTACCTTGGCGGCCATGGTGACATTGGTATAAAAGAAGATGTTATAAAAGAGGCAAAGATGCTAGAGGATTTTGATTATGAGATACGAAGTGCTTATGCGAAAGGAATGAGTAGAGAAGAGATGGTGAGAGAATTAAAATTTTCTGCCTATCGAGACATTCGTAACTATTACCGCATGAATTTATTTATTTCAAGTTATTATCATTTATTAAAAACAGGAAAACCAGAGAACGCATATCCATAATAGGTTGGCTTTACTTTTGAGAATGATTCATTAAAGATTGAGGACTATGGAGCCATTGAAAATTAGACGAGTTGTCACTGGGCACAATCAAGAAGGTCGAGCGATAGTGGCAATAGACGAGACTTGTACGCAGGTTATATCGCGCAGAGCTCAACATCAAAGTTGTGTCGTTTGGGCCTCTGATCGTTTTCCGACAGATAATCAGGATCCTAAGGATGGTTGTCAAATAGTATCCCAAACTTCTTTAGATAATGGCTCCATCTTTCGAATCAGTGAGTACGGTCCAGGAGTAGTTTCTAGGATGCACCGTACTCAATCGATGGATTATGCAGTTATTCTTTCAGGCGAAATTGATATGGAGTTAGAGGGGCAAGTTGTTCGTTTAAGGCAGGGAGATGTGGTGGTGCAGCGAGGAACAATACATAACTGGGTAAATCCTGGCACGCAACCTTGTCGAATTGCATTTGTTCTTTTATCGGCCAAAAAACTTGAATTTCAGGGTATGAATTTAGAGGAAGAGGGTTAATTCGTTTTTTTCCCAGCACTAGATTTGAGGACTTTAGCCCATTTTGTAGTTTCACTAAGCATTTTTTTTGCAAGGTCCTCGGGACTACTTTGGATTGGTTCGACCCCATTGTCCTTCAGAATATTTTTCATTTCGGACTGCTGAAGCACATCATTTATTTCGAGGTTTAATTTCGTAATTATTTCTGGCGAGGTGCCTTTGGGGGCGAGTACGCCATACCAAACGCTTGCATCAAAATCGGTTAGGCCGGATTCGGCTATAGTTGGGATTTGAGCAAATCCACTCGATCTTTTTAGAGTGGAGACGGCTAAAGACCGCAGTCTTCCTTGTTGGATATGGCCAGCGGCAACTAAGGGTGGGGAGAAAATCATATTGACATGACCCGCTAGAACATCTGCAAGTGCTGGACCTCCACCCTTATAAGGGATTTCTTTTAATTCAATTTGCGCCATGTTTTGAAGTAATTGAGTAGCTAGTTCTGGGCCACTGCCTTTGCCAGAAGTTGCATAAGTTAATTGATCTGGATTTTGTTTTGCGTAGATGATGAGTTCACTCATTGATTTAATAGGCGTACTTGGGTGCACTGCCAAAATGTAGGGTCCTTCGCCAATCAGGTTAATTGGTACAAAGTCTTTGATAGGATCGTAATTGAGTTTATCGAAGACACTGACATTGACACTTAACTGGGTTGTCAAAGCGAGAATAAGGGTATAGCCGTCAGGTGCAGACTTGGCGGCAAACTCCATCCCAATATTGCCACTCGCCCCACCGCGGTTATCTACGAATACGGGTTGCTTGAGCTTTACGGATAACTTTTGAGCTAGCTGACGAGCAATTACATCCGAGCCACCTCCGGTCGGGTAGGGTAAAACAATACGAACTGGTTTGGTGGGGAATGTTTGGGCTTGGGCAATCAGGGCAGTCCAACATGTAATGAATAATAGAATGAGTATGAAATTTTGTAGATATTTTTGAGAAAAAAATGGAATGTTGCAGCTTTTGATCATATTCATTTAAGTTAATTTATACCTGGAGAGTTAAATAATCAATGTCAATTTTAGAACTGACTGTGCAGATTACATAATTAGGGGATATTGATAAGTTTTTTGTATTTATGTTCAGAAAATCTTAAGATTCTTAATTTTAACGGTGTTTTTAAGCTTAATAATGAGGCAGTTGGTATTAAATTTGTTTTTTCAAAGAGATTGCCATGGTTTTAATAGGTGTTTATAAGAGATAATATCGAGTTAGGTATAAATTTTTAATAAAAACGACTAAATAGTAAGTGGCATCGAAAATTTTAGATGTTCTTCAGTATCTATATTGGTCAGAGAAAATTTTTCAATAAATAGTTTAAAAAGTGTAGTCGTCCCAGTATAAATTTGGAAAAAATTATAAGAATTAGCAATTTTTCAATAGGTAGATAGTTTGTTATGTATAAATTTTCAAGCACTATATGTGTTTTTATGGCTTTACTAGTCGGCTTGATTCCATTGGGGGAGGGTTTTGCTCAAACGTCTAAAAAATCATTAGAAATGCAAATGATGACAGTTGGAGGTTCTGATTTGCAGCAATGTCCCTCAGACGCACCAGTTAATTTGCACTTAACTCACGTATTACAAAGAGCCTTAAGGTGTAGTCCTGAGTTAATGGAATTCCAACTGAACTATCAAATTGCGCAAGCAGATTCGATGATTGCCAGCCAAAGACCGAATCCGGTTTTGGGCTTAGGGGCTGATTCGATTAATCCAACTCCAGGCCGCAGTCCTCAGGGAACAAGGCAAATAGATAGTTCAGTTCGAATTGATCAATTAGTTGAGTTAGGTGAAAAGCCTCGGTTTCGAAGAGAAGCAGCAAGTGCTGCAGAATTAGCTGCCCAATTTTCATTAAAGTTTGCTCAAAAAGCGGTCTTAAGTGATGTCGAGCATATTTACTTTGATGTCTTGAGTGCCCAACAAAGAGCGATGGATTTAGCTGAAATGGTGCAGATGAATCAGCGCGTTTTAGAGGTGGCCCAGGCTCGGTTCAAGGCTGGTGATATATCCGATTTAGAGTTGAAAAAAATTGTGCTTGATATTACCAGGGCAAATAATGAATATCAAAATGCTAAAACAGACTTAGCGAAATCGAAATCAAATTTAGCAAAAATGTTAGGATATAACCAAACTTTAAATCAGACCACGTTGGCGAGAGATTGGCCAAACCATGAAATCAGTATTCCAGCGATACCTTGGGAAAGGATTTCTCAAAGAGCGGATTTGCGTGTTTTACAAAATCGTACCTTATCAGCAGAAAAATCTCGCTATTTAGCACGTGCACTGCGGGTGCCGGATGTAACGGTTGGTTTGCAATATAACCATTTACCGGTAACTGGTTCTTATGAGCTTGGTACTGTGAACACCTATATGCTTAATTTAAGCGTGCCATTATTTTTGAGGCATTCCTATGAGGGTGAGTTAAGAAAGGCAGAGATCGAGTATTTTAAGTTCAGGGATGAGCAACTCCGAGGAGAAAAGGACGCGCATACAAGTCTAAAGTATCAAGAGGCTGAGCTAGTGGCTAATCAAGAGCGTTTAACGCGTGTTCTCAAGGAGATCTTGCCAACTGCTTCGCAAGTTGCGGCTTCTGCTGAATTTGCATATGCCAAGGGTGCAATTGGGGTTTTAGATTTAATTGATGCAAGAAGGTCTCTCAGGCAGGCCAGGACAGAGGCCTCACAAATCCGAACAGACTTTGCCAAGAGTTTAAGTAGTTTTAAATTAGCGATTGAGATTGAAGAATAATCATGAAAAGTTTGAGTCAATTTATCAATGATTTTTTTCGGACAATGATTTGGCTTATTCAAGCCGTCGTTAGCAGTTTCTTTAAAATCATTGGAGGCCTTCTTAGGGCGATTCAATCGCGAATTTTTATAAAAAAATTCCGTGAGGCAGAAGTTTTTTTGGTGAATCAAATTGAAGAGAATTTGCCAGACATACCTAAAAGCTTTTGGAAAAAACATCATCGTGTAGTTTTAAGAATTATTTATATAGTGATAGTGGGATTAGCTTTCCTTAATTTTGCGCGTTGTATGTACAAGCCAGAGGTTCAGAGTATTGGCGTGCTTGTTGATGGGGATAAAATTCAGTTTACTGGCGTTAATAAACCGCTGAACGGGATGCGCTCTAAGCCCATTGAAATTGGGGCACAACCTGTTTTGGTGCTTCCTGGCCGCTTAGTATGGGACGAGGAAAAGACCGTCAAGATTTTTAGTCCGTTTGCGGGTAGGGTACAACGGGTCGATGTTCAGTTGGGTCAGCAAGTCACTAAAGGTCAAACTTTAGCTATTATTCAGTCTCCCGAATTTGGTATGGTACAAACCGATGCCAAGAAGGCAGAGTTAATGGCTAACTTAGCGCGATTAAATCTGAATCGAGCGAAGGAGCTTTTTGATCAAGGAATCATAGCCAAGAAAGAGTTAGATCAAGTTAGCTCGGACTCTTCACAGGCATTTGCAGAATATGACAGAGCCTTAGCCAGAATGCAGTCTTTAGGGGCCATTAATAAATCAGTTGATCAACGTTTTCAACTGACTTCGACCGTTAAAGGCACTGTGGTTGAACGAAATATTTATCCAGGTCGTGAGTTAGGGATTGATTTAAATACCTCACCCTCCTTTGTTGTGACGGACCCATCCAATTTATGGGCCATTCTTGAGTTATCGGAGGTCGATATTGGCCGATTTGAGCTTGGTGCTGAAGTAACGATTTTCAACAACACCTTACCCAATGAAAAGTTAAAGGGTCAAATCAGTCGTATTGCTGAGTTTATTGATCCCGTTACTAGGACTGTCAAGGTACGTGTGACAGTGCCCAATGACAGTCTAAAACTCAAAGCAGAAATGTTCATCCAAGCCGAGATTCCCTTGTCGCATGTTGATGGTCTGATTGTGCCCTCGAAGGCAATTGTTCTGATTGGTGATAGTCATTATGTGTTTGTGGAAATAGAGCCTAATCAATATATTCGGAAAAAAGTGAGGCTGGGTACACAGTTTTTGGAAAAGACTGAAGTAGTTGATGGCTTATATGCTTCCGAAAAAATTGTTTTTGATGGCGCTTTATATTTAAATGAGATTTTACGGACCCAATCAAAGACGAGTAACAATCCCCCACAGCATTCTTTGAGCAAATATTTTGAAAAAATAAAAGCAGATATCGTGCTGTTTCTGAAATAATTATGTTAAATCACATTATTAATTTTTCATTAAATCAACGAATTTTTGTTTTTTTTGGGTTATTAATTCTCATTGTTACTGGCGTTGTTTCATTTAAAAATCTCCCGGTTGAAGCATTTCCTGATGTAACGGATATTCAGGTGAACGTCATTACCTTATATCCCGGAAGAGCAGCAGAGGAAGTTGAAAAGCAAGTGACAATTCCAGTCGAAATTGCGCTTGCAGGGATCCCTAATTCGATTCGAGTTTTCTCGCACACGCAGTTTGGGTTATCTTTTTTAATGGTGACTTTTAATGATAAGACCACAGATTTAATAGCTAGACAGCAGGTTTTGGAGCGTTTAAGAAAAGTCGATTTGCCCGAAGGAGTAAGGCCAGATATTGCGCCATTGTCAACGCCAATTGGCGAGATTTATCGTTTTCGTCTGAAAGGTTTAGGTAAAAGTTCACAAGAGTTAAGAACTTTACAAGACTGGGTTGTAGAGAAGCAATTGCGCCAAGTGCCCGGGGTAACTGATTTGGTGACTATTGGCGGCCAATCTAAACAGTATGAAGTAAATCCTAATTTAGCAAAAATGCGTGATTATAAAATTACACTGGCAGAGCTATTTACGGCTATTTCAAGAGGAAATTCTAATGCCGGGGGTGGGCGTGTCGAAGAGGGGAGCCAACAGTACTTGTTACGATCGATCGGCCTATTTCAATCTTATAAAGATATAGGTAGTGTAGTCGTTTCAGAAAACGCTGGTGTTCCCATTTTTGTTCGGGACGTTGCTGATATAAATATCTCTTTTGCACCTCCGCAAGGTGCGATGGCGCAAGATGAGGAAGATGATATTGTAGTTGGTACTGTTTTGATGCGTAAAGGTGAAAACCCCAGTCGAGTATTAGCTGCCATCAAGGAAAAGATTGAAAAATTAAATAATGAGATCTTGCCCAAAGGAGTAAAAATTGAGCCTTACTATGATCGATCGCTACTGATTAATAAGACTCTAAAAACAGTATTTATCAATTTATTAGAAGGAGCTTTATTAGTCGTTGCTGTGTTGTATATCTTTTTAGCAAATATAAGGGCGTCTGCAATTGTTGCGGTCACGATACCGCTTGCTTTACTATCAACTTTTATTGGTTTAACCTTGGTAGGTATCCCGGCCAATCTTCTGTCCTTGGGCGCAATGGATTTTGGTATTGTCGTAGATGGCGCAGTAATTATTGTAGAAAATATTTTTCGGCGTCTTGGCGAGTTAAGTAACCAACAAATTAGCGATCCGCATGAGCGTAAGAGGGCTATTTTTAAAGCCACCTCAGAAGTTGCTAGACCAACTGTCTTCTCAATAGTAATCATTATTGCTGCTCATATTCCAATTTTTACACTAGAACGTCACGAAGGCAAGATTTTTGCACCAATGGCTTATACAGTCACATCTGCATTAATTGGTTCCTTAATTATTTCCCTAATACTTATACCAGTTTTGTGTCATTTGTTTTTAAAAGAAGACATCGCTCATGGAGATAACAATTTAATTCATTGGTGTAAAAATAAATACCATCATTATTTATTGATTGCTTTAGATAAAAAGAGAGCGGTTCTTAAAATTGCAATTAGCTTGATGATTTTGACAGTAGGTGTGGCAAGTTTACTTGGGAGTGAATTCTTGCCGGAGTTAGACGAGGGTGCTATGTGGATTAATGTCGAATTACCAGCTTCTGTATCCCTTGCACAGGCAACTGAGCGCGCAACGATGCTTCGATCGATTATTTCTCAGACACCAGAGGTTTCCAGTGTAATTTCTAAGGTGGGACGCCCAGACGACGGCACTGATCCCAAGTTAATTAATCAATTAGAACTTTTAGTGGATTTGAAGCCAGAAAATTTTTGGAGAAATTGGTACTCTAAGGCCGATATAGTTAAAGAAATTGATGCAAACCTACAGGCTTTACCTGGCACAAACCCAAGTTTTTCACAACCGGTTCGAGACAACATACTAGAAAGTATTTCTCAAATAAAGGGGCAAATTGTCATAACAATAGCTGGTGATGATTTAAATAACAACAAAGCTCTTGCTAGAAAAATACTAGACCAAATTGTTCAGGTGGACGGAGTCAAGCGGGCCTTTATTGACAGAGAAGGTGAGTTGCCACAATTTATTTTAGATATTGATCGAAATCAAGCGGCTAGATATGGTTTAAATGTGGGTGACTTGCAAGACGTCATTCAAACCTCTTTGGGTGGCAGGGCAGCCACTGAATTATGGGAGGGAGAGCGGCATTTTTCAGTAGTTATTCGTTTAAAAGATGCAGAGCGATATTTAGGAAATTTACCCAATACGCTAGTAGCAACAGCAAATGGGGCACAAATCCCTTTATCTGAGGTGATGAATTTTCGTACTATTTCGGGGGCAATCAATATTGCCCGTGAGAATGGTCAGCGCGTAACCTCTATCGGTATTTTTATTCAAGACCGAGACATGGGTAGTATTGTTAAAGACATGAAGATTAGAGTCGATAAGAATATTGTTATTAATGATGCCCGAATAAGTTGGTCTGGTGAGTTTGAAAATCAAGAACGGGCCATGGCGCGACTAGCCTTTGTAATACCAATATCTATATTAGTCATATTTTTCTTATTATTTAGTGCTTTTAATTCGTTTCAAAGTGCCTTACTCATTATTCTGAATATCCCTTTTGCGATGATTGGTGGTATTTTCTTATTATTTATTACTAATACTCCATTATCAGTATCCGCTGCGATTGGTTTCATCGCCTTGTTTGGCCAGGCTGTCTTAAATGGCGTTATTTTAGTGACTTATTTTAATCAGTTACAAATTGAGGGTTTTACCTTGCGTGAGGCGGTCATTAAGGGTTCCATTGAACGTTTACGAACTGTTCTGATGACAGCTCTATTGGCAATGCTTGGTTTATTGCCAATGGCCTTATCGACAGGGACTGGATCAGAGACGCAAAAGCCCTTAGCATTAGTTGTGATTGGTGGATTGGTTAGTGCGACATTACTGACATTAATTGTTCTGCCGATTCTTTACGAAGTATTTTCAAATTATGCGAGTAAAGCGCATCTTCGCAAATCCTCTGCATCTTAAGTATTGAATCATGAGTAATTTACGCCGTAGTTTGAATACTGTGGCTCAAAGGCCAATCTTTAAGTTGCTGTAAGGATTAACAGCTTGTCACTAAGATAAATATTGATGAGTTCTGGCTTTTGAATTCAATCAAAATGCAAAACAAGGATGACCTACCAAGCTCATTGAGAATGAAATTTGTATAATGGTCGGAAGTTAAAAGAATAAAGAGTGCAATTTGAATCCGATTTTTTGTACTCCAATAGTAGATAAAGATATTAGAAATGATGAATGATCAACAATTAAAACAAAAATATTTAGAACTAGGCTGGGATACGTTTACGGATGAGGGTTTTGTAGAGATTGCAGGCCCATTTTTCTTCAAGAAAGATCTAAGCTGCATGCATTTTTTATTTGAAACCAGTATTAAACATCAAAATCGAAATCAAGTTTTACAAGGTGGTGCTTTAACGACCTTTGTTGATCGTGCTTTTGGAGCAGCTGCTAGGGAATTAACGCAGGCCAATAAAACAACTACGATTCAGCTCAATATGAATTTTTTAGATTCAGTCAAGATTGGTGAAATTGCTAGACTTACACCAGAAATCACTAGATCAACCAAGCAAATAGTTTTTTTGAGTGGGAACGTGATGGTAGATGATCGTCTAGTTGCGAGTGCTACAGGCATTTGGAAGAAAATTTTATAGCCTAGTTAAGTAGGTTTTTTAGATAAGCTTTTCTAAGCGTTTTAATGATGCTTTGATATCACCAATATTATTCGATATCCAATTGGAGTCATAAAAGGTATTGTGATAGCGTTCACCACTATCACAAAGTAGAGAGAGGATTGAGCCCTCTAAACCGTTCTTTTTGAGTTCATTTGCTAGATTGAGCATGGCGACGAAATTTGTCCCAGTAGATGGCCCCACTTTTCGGCCCAGAATATCACTCAGTATTTGCATAGATGCTACAGAATCTTGATCTTTCACAGCAATCATGCGATCGATCACTGAGGGAATGAAACTAGCCTCTGGTCTTGGCCTACCAATCCCCTCGATCCTTGAGCCCTCTGAACTAAGTGATTGATCACCAGTAATATAATAGGCTATAAATACCGAGCCCTCTGGATCTGGAACGCAGACCTCGGTTGGATATCTCTGATAACGAATATAGCGTCCAATAGTCGCGCTGGTGCCGCCAGTTCCTGCACCAATGACAATCCATTTCGGAATTGGATGTCTTTCAAGTGCCATCTGACAAAAAATGCTCTGTGCAATATTATTGTTACCTCGCCAATCAGTGACTCTTTCGGCATAGGTAAACTGATCCATAAAATGTCCTTGTGTTTTGACAGCAAGAGCCTTCGCCACCTCATAAACTTCTTTGGAATGATCTACGAGATGACAAGATCCGCCATAAAATTGCACACGTTCAATTTTTTCAGGAGAGGTGTTTTTGGGCATCACTGCGATGAAAGGCAGGTCTAGCATATTTGCAAAATATGCTTCGCTGACTGCGGTTGAGCCACTAGATGCTTCGATGACTGTCATGCCTTGATTAAGCCAGTTGTTACATAAGGCATACAGAAATAAAGATCTTGCTAAACGATGCTTGAGACTTCCCGAGGGATGCGTTGACTCATCCTTTAGGTATAGATCAATACCATGGTTAGAATAGTTTTTTAATGGGATTGGAATGATATGCGTATCTACACTTCGACTAAAATCAGCTTCAATTTTTAGAACTGCCTGATTAATCCAGTCTTTTTTAGAAAGTTTCATAGTGTAGGGGCTTTAATCTGTCTTGGCTAAATGATTTTTAGCATGAATTTTTAAAAATACGCGGTCAATCTTATTTGTTGAAGCTAGGGGCAGTGCATCTAAAAAAATAACCCAACGGGGGTGTTGATAGGCTGGCCCATTGGCTAAGCAAAAACCTTTCACTTCGGATTCGGTAAGCATGCTGTTATGATTTTTGACTACATAGGCTACAGGTTTTTGTCCTTTAATGTAATCCTCAACAGGAACCACGGCGGCTGCTAGAATATCTGGATGGGATTCAAGTAATCGCTCAACTTCTGTGGGATATATATTTTCTCCACCACAAACGAACATATCGTCGCTTCGGCCGACAAAGTAGTAAAAACCCTTTTCATCTTTTCGAAAGATATCTCCAGTACTATAAAAACCATCGGGCGAGAATGGATTGGGTATTGGATCCCTCCAGGAGCTTTGATGGTAGCCAAGCATTACACCGGGAGATTTCATTTGAAGGATGCCTTCATTTGCTGGTAGATTATTTTCATCGACTAAACGCAGGCTAACCTCAGGATGTGGGTAGCCGACCGAGATTGTTGGTTGCTCTAACTCCTGAGGATGTGCACCAAAGACTACAGGCCCACCTTCTGTCGTGCCAAAAGCATTCGTGACTTTGGTATTCGGCAGTGCCTGGTGGATTGCCTCTAACAGTTTGGGTGAGATGGGTGCTGAACCCATTCTTAAAAACTCCACTGAGGATAAGTCAGATCGTTTGAGAAGTTCAGTTTCTTGTAACATCATGGCGATCATAGGCGGGACAGCAGTTAGCCAAGTACAACGATATTTTTCAGTTGCTTGAATATACTCTTTGGCATTAAATTGCGGCAGCAGAATCATTTGCGCGTGCGCTAGAATAGCTAGCTTGGTGAGAGCTAGGGCATTCATGTGGTACATGGGCGCAGCGATTAAAAAACGGTGCTTTGACCAATTATTTTTACCAAGGCGTGTTTTAGCAACCCAAATATGGCTTTGATGGCTAAGCATCACGCCCTTCGGTTGTCCTGATGAACCTGAGGTATATAAAATCATAGCGATTTGATGAGGTTTAGGAATAACCGAGCAATAAGCTCCTGATTGATAAAGTGATCAAATCCTTCGGAATTACTTTGATTAAAAACAATTTTTGGCAGGGTTGAAGGAATCTGAGGGGCGCGTAAAGCATCACAAAAAACCAATTGAGCGCCTGAGTCTGCTAGCACAAAATCAATCATTTTCTGAGGGAATTTATAATTAACTGGTACCGCAACGAGTCCAGCTCTCATAATTCCCAAATAACTGGCAATGAATTCCGCCCGATTGGCTGACAGAATTCCAATCCGTGTACCGGGTAATAGGGCTAATTGATCAAGGCCTCGAGCAACTGCATTAGCCATGGCGTCGAGTTGGGCAAAAGTAAACTCTCTCGGAGACGATTCGCCCCCTAGATCGATGAGGGCGACTTGATTGAAATCGAAGTCGCGCCTAAATAAATCTCCTAAATTTGTAGGATCCAAGGACACACTTTAAGCTTTAGGTGGGGGTGGCGGTGCAGTTGAGTACACGCCTCTACCGCTAGCGCATAATGCGCCGTCTTGATCGTAGACCATCGCTTCAGCCACGCTAATTTGGCTGCCAAACTTAATCACTTTACCTTTAGCAATTAAGTTTCCTGGCATAGCTGCCCGGTGATAGTCAACTCGCAAGTCGATAGTAGGTACTCCCCGACCGGTTTTAGAGACTAAAGCCCAATCTGCGGTGAGGTCGACTAAAGCTGCTAAGATTCCGCCATGGGTATATTTACGATCAGGGTTTACAACCCATTCCTCGCGCCAGGTGGCTTCAATTTCTATTGCACCTTCAGTGACGCTGAGCACTTTCAATCCAAGCCACTGATGAAATGGTCCACGTTTTAATTTTTCTTCAACTTCTAGCGCTGTAATCATTGGAGTAGACATATCGAATACCTTTTAATGTTAGGGGGTAATAATAACTTTACCAAGCACTTCTCTATCTTGGATTAATCGTAAACCTTCGCTAGCTTGTTCTAGAGGGAGAATTTTATCAATCATTGGGGTGATTTCACCTTTTGAAATCATGTCCATGAGCGCTGTGAGGTTGTCCATATAAAAACTATTTGAGCCGATGATTTGTAACTCAAAGCTCCAGACATACCGTAAGTCTTCTTTAGGATCGTGCCCAGCTGTAGCGCCGCAGACTAATAATTTCCCGCCGCGTTTTAAACAGCGTAGAGATGGGACCCAAGTGTCTCCTCCGGTAAAGTTAATCACTACGTCCACACCACCCTCATAATTGCGGCGTTGTGGTTTGCCATATTTTTCAATAGCCCATTTAGAAAAATCAACATCTTTATAGTTGATGACTTCATCGGCACCAATTTCTTTGAGTCGAGCTAATTTTTCTGCGCTGCTTGCACAGGCGATCACTTCGGCACCTAATTTTTTAGCCAGGATAACGCAGCCAGTACCCACTCCACCGGAGGCTCCGAGTATGAGTACTCGGTCACCTTTTTTAACGGTATTGTGCGTAATTAACATACGATGCGCAGTACCATAGGCCACTGGTAATGAGGCGGCCTGTTCAAAAGAAACGGCGTCAGGCATTTTAATCAGCTGTTCTGCCGAGACAAGACAATACTCGGCCATTCCACCGTCAAGCATTTCACCCATTAAGCCCTTGGTTTTATTTAAAGGATTTACCAGGACTCGGTCACCCACTTGCCAGCCAGTAACTTGGCCGCCGATTTCTGTGATCGTACCAGCGAAGTCAAGACCTATTACCACAGGCAGGGGAACCTTAATACCAGGCATACCTTTGACGGTAAAGACGTCATGATAATTAAACGAGGACGCGCCGACGCGAATAATGACATGGCCATCTTGTAGGGTGGGCATTGGGTAATCGGTAACGCATTGTAGATTTTCAAGACCACCATGCTGGCTAAGTACCAAAGCTTTCATAAGTTTTATTTCTCCGGGGATTAAATTTGAATTGAAATATTAAGCGATTTTTTTAGTGCAGTTAAATTATAGCTTTAGGTCTACTTGCTTGAGCTTTGCTTATCATAATCCAATTGATAAAAATAAAATTGCTATTTTTATCAATTTTTAGTAGTTTTTTAGGATATATTTCTACTATTATGAAAATAGATAAAATAGATTTGCAAATATTGTCGATTCTGCAACAGGATGGTACTTTGCCAGTTAGCTCAGTTGCAGAAAAAGTTGGTTTGTCTGTTACGCCATGTTGGCGCAGGATTGTACGACTTGAAGATGAAGGCTATATTCGCAAGCGGGTAGTCTTATTAGACGCCCATAAACTAAATGTTGGCGTGACAGTTTTTGTGGCGATTAAAACTAGTGGCCATAACCAAGCATGGTTTGAAAAATTTCAGGCGGCGGTGATGAAACTACCCGAGGTAGTCGAGTTTTATCGCATGAGTGGGGATATGGACTATCTTTTACGCGTTGTCGTCCCGGATATTGCAGGTTATGATGCTGTTTATAAAAAGTTAATTAAGACAGCAGATATCTTTGATATTAATTCCAGTTTTGCGATGGAGCAGATTAAATACACGACGGCATTACCGTTAAATTTTCTGTGAGTAAGGGCAATCGATAACTTGGGGCGACTTTGCTATCAGTGCTTGGTGCAAGCATGCACTAGAGTGTCCAAAGAGGTGCGGATTAGCTAAAATACAGTTTCGATGTTGGTAAATTTAAGTACTAGTTGCAAAAGATTTTGTCAGGCCATTTTTATTTGTAAAGATTATCTGTAAAGAGTTTTTTAGACCTTAAGTTGAACTTTATCTTTTTGGGAAATGTATTTAAATGAAAAAAAATAGTTGGCTTTATCGTGTGATGTATGGGGTGATTTTCACTTTGTTGGGGATGATGTCACTAGGGTTGTATGCCCAGCCTGCCAGTTATCCCAATAAACCCGTTAAATTATTAATTCCTTTTCCACCCGGCGGGCCAGCTGATGGCATCGGTCGATTGATGGCTGTCGCACTGTCTAATTCGATTCGGCAAACAGTCTTCGTAGAAAATCGGGGTGGCGCAGGCGGTGTCATTGGTGCTGAGTTAGTTGCCCAATCACCAGCTGATGGCTACACCCTCATGCTTTTACCATCTGCCCTAGTTGCTAATGCATCCCTGTATCCCAAGCTAACTTTTCAAATTACCCGTGATTTTGTCTCGGTATCTGGTCTGGCAAGATTTCCTTTGATTTTAGTTACCCATCCATCTTTGCCAGTCAAGTCGGTACAGGATTTGATTGTCTTGGCTAAAAATAAACCCGGCCAACTAAATTTTGCGTCTGCCGGTTCTGGAGGTGGCGCACATTTAGCAGCCGAAGAGTTTAAGCACTTGACTGGCGTGACTATGACGCATATCCCTTATAAAGGTACGGGTCCAGCTGTAACTGATACCTTAGGTGGCCAGGTTAATTTAATGTTTGGTTCAGTTGAGTCCGTGATTGAATTTATTAAGTCTGGCAAATTAAGACCTTTAGCCGTGACCAGTGCGAAACGGATTCCGATTTTGTCTGATGTACCAAGCATGATGGAGGCTGGTGTTAAAGGTTATGAAATGGAATCTTGGTTTGCGGTGGTTGCACCAGCGGGTGTGTCGCGTCCGATCGTGGAGTATTTAAGTAAAGAACTTGGCCTGATTTTGAAAAGCCAAGATTATATTGAGAAAGTAAAAGCACAAGGTGGGGAAGTTTTACAATTGAACGCACAACAACTAACCGACTTCACAAAATCAGAAAGTGTGCGCTGGGAAAAAATCATCAAAGAAACTGGTGCTAAACTTGATTGAATATTCGTAGAAAGATAAAGATGACACAACTAACTCCCTTTAAAGAGGACTTAAGAGGCTTTGTTGAAAGATTAAGGCAGACTGGTGAACTGATTGATTTACATCAAGCAGTAGATATTCGACACATCGCAACCTTAGTCGATCAATCCGATAAAGCAATTTTATTTCACCGAGTGATTGGTTATGATATGCCCGTCTTATCGGGTATTGTTAGAACTCAAAAACGTGCTGTGATGTCCGTTGGCTGTGAGACGTTCAGAGAAATTGAAGATAAGCTTCAGTATGGGATTGATCATCCGATTGCTGCAACGCGCGTGAGCACTTCTAGTACTGAAGAAATTATTTGGCAAGGAGATGAGGTCGATTTATTTAAATTGCCAATCCCCATGAGTTCGATTTACGATGGCGGCCCGATGATTACTGCTGGAGTAGTCATTGCACGTGACCCTGAGTATGGGATAAATACTGGCGTATACCGCTTTATCGTCAAAGAGAAAAATCTCACTGGCATTGATATCGTTACTCCGAATAATATGCGGATGTTTGCTCAAAGAGCATTTGAAGCAGGTCGTCCTTGTCCCATCTCGATTTCGATTGGAACGCATCCGATGGAAGTTTTAGGAGCTGGTTTTAGAGCGCCAATTGGTGTTGATGAGATGGGAATTGCCGGTGGTATTCGTGGATGCTCGGTGGCTTTGGGTCAGTGTAAGACGATTGATATGCCCTATATTGCGGATAGTGAAATTGTTTTGGAGGCAGAGATATTACCGGTTGGCTGGACGCAACCTGAGGGGCGTTTTGGTGAGTTTACTGGCCTCATGGGTGGTCTACATTGGAACCCCAATGTTCGGATTAAAGCAATTATGATGCGTAAAAACCCCATGTTTTATTTCTTGCATATGCCTTGGGAAAATACCTGGTTGGCAGCCCCAACACGTTATCAAGCCATTCGACGTGCCTTAAAAACGGCCGGCGTTCAAGTCAAGGATATTAATGTTACTTTGGGTGGGCGAGCATTTTGGCATGCGGTGATCTCGATTAAAAAACAAGCTGGTGAAGGGAAGAATGCACTGCTTGCAGCTTTATCGGTCATGGACCTCAAGCATATTGTAGTGGTCGATGATGATATTGATGTATTCAATCCAACTGAGGTTGAATGGGCAATAGCCACTCGCGTTCAAGGCGATAAAGACGTGATGATTATTCCTGGGGCACGGGCTAAGCCATTAGACCCGAGCTTGTATATCACGCCAGGGCAAGTACCAACTGGTGCAAAGGTTGGTATTGACGCAACGATTGGTGAGGGTATACCTAAGGAGCGTTTTGAACGTATTTCATATGCCTATGCTGATCGGGCAAAGATTGCTGACTATTGTGCCGGTAAGGCCGACCCCGAATTAGTTACACAAAAAAATACTGACCAAGAGTTGGCAGATCAAATCATCGCTTTAATAGAGATCAGTCCAGTTTACTATTCGGAGATCGCTGAGAAATTTTCTCAATATAGTTTTGTAACAGTTGCAAAAACTTTTGGTGAATTGCATGCACAGGGTATTTTGTGGCAAGACCCGCGGGGAAAAATGTGTTTGAAAAATTCCAAGTTTGCTGCCAAGCAACCAGGGTAGATATCTGCCAGCTTGTTTAGTAATCTAAGACACCAAACTTTATAAAGGAAAGCTGCATATGCAATTCGATTGGGGTAATCCGTATCCGACTATTCGGATGCCGGTCATGGGCCGGAATATTGTTTCCACTTCTCACCCGTATGCGGCTCAAGCTGGTTTGAAAGTGCTGCACGCTGGCGGAAATGCCATCGATGCTGCTATTGCTGCTGCTGCCGCTTTGATGGTGGTTGAGCCCGTTTCGAACGGCTTGGGCAGTGATTGCTTTGCAATTGTTTGGGATGGAAAAGAATTACACGGATTAAATTCTTCGGGAGTTGCGCCACAAGCGTGGAGCCCACAGTATTATGAAAAGAAATACGGACTAGATGGAAATGGGGTGGCTAATCGTCCAAAGCGCGGTTGGGACGTGGTAACTGTTCCTGGGGCGATTGCTGGTTGGGACGCCTTATTAAACCGATTTGGCTCAAAGCCTTTAGGTGACTTATTGCAACCTGCCATTGAAATTGCTGAACAGGGTTATGCTTTGCCACCAATTTTGGCGCATAAATGGGCTGCAGGGGTCGTTGATTTAAAAGACCAGCCTGGATTTGCACAGACCTTTATGCCTAGTGGGCGAGCGCCTAAGACAGGAGAACTATTCCACTTTCCAGGCGCGGCAAAAACCCTTCGCCAGTTAGTTAGAAGTGGCTTAAAAGATTTCTATACAGGTGAGATAGCAGCGGCAATTGTGGCTTACTCGAACCAACATGGCGGGAGTATGTCGCTGGCCGATCTACAATCTTATCAACCTGAATGGGTTGGAACGATTGCTCAAAAGGTGCTTGGCAGAGATGGCAAAACCTATCAAGTGCACGAAATCCCTCCCAATGGTCAGGGTATTGGAGCTTTAATTGCTTTGGGTATCTTAGAGCATTTTGATTTAGCAAGTTTGCCTGTTGATGGCATAGCTAGTCAGCATTTGCAGATTGAAGCAATGAAGTTAGCCTTTGCCGATGTGTATCAATATGTAGCAGATGCGCGTTCGATGGCGGTTACGCCCGCACAAATGCTTGATCCGAGTTATTTAGCCGCTCGGGCAAAACTAATTGATATGAAAAAATCTACGCATTTTTCACATGGAATGCCTGAATCAGGCGGGACGGTTTATCTCTCAGTAGCAGATGCACAGGGTCGAATGGTTTCATTTATCCAAAGCAACTATATGGGTTTTGGCTCGGGTGTAGTTGTGCCTGAGTGGGGCATTAGTCTGCAAAATCGTGGATTTGGATTTTCTATGGATCCCAAATCAAGGAACGTTGTTGCTGGCGGTAAAAGACCTTTTCACACAATTATTCCAGCATTTTTGATGCGCGAAGAAAATGGTATACAGGTTCCTCAAATGAGTTTTGGGGTGATGGGTGGAGACATGCAACCGCAGGGCCATATTCAAACAGTATTACGGATGCTCAAGTATGGCCAACAACCACAAGCGGCTTGTGACGCGCCAAGATGGAAAGTTAATCACGACTTTACCTTAGATGTCGAACTTAATTTAAGTGCTAATACCATTGATGGCTTAAAGGAATATGGCCATATTTTAAAGAAAATCGATGATCCCTATATGGACTTTGGATCAGGTCAATTTATATGGCGCTTATCGGACCAGTTGTCTGGTGGGTATGTTGCAGCAAGCGACAGTCGCAGGGATGGGCTTGCTGCTGCTTATTAAGTTATTTATTCGATTGGTGTAGATTGAGCATTCAAAAAAGAATTTGAAATTCAAGCAGAAAGATCAGTCCGATTTTTGAAGCCTACCCTCTTTAACCAGCTTGGCCCAGCGCTGGACGTCGGTTAAATACCATTTTTCGAATTCAGATCCTGGACCGGGCAGGGGTGTAGCGGCAACTGCGTCTAGCCGATCTTTTACTGCGTCAGATTTTAAAGCTTGCAAAATTGCATTCTCGACTACTTTTAAAGCTTCATCTGGCACCGCTGCTGGCGCAAAAAAACCGAACCAAGTCCCGAATTCAAATCCTGGGTAGCCTTGTTCAGCAAAAGTTGGCACATTTGGAAGTAATTTCGAGCGCTTACTAGAAGTAATTGCTAGGGCCCTTACCATGCCACCTTTGGCTTGTGGAAGGGATGAGCCCATCACATCAGTGAGGACCGTAATACGTCCAGCAATTAAATCGGGATAGACTGCTCCACTTCCCTTATAAGGGATATGTGTCATTTCAATACCACTCGCTGATTTAAACAGTTCGCCGACTAAATGACTACCGGTGTTATTGCCAGACGACCCAAAACTTGCTTGAATGCGGTTTGCTTTCACAGCACTCACAAATTCGGCAAGATTTTTAAAGGGTGAGTCGTTTGATACCAGCATCAGACTAGGAATAGACGCCACACCTGCAACGGCTTTTAAATCTTTAGTCGGATCAAAATTGAGCTTTGCCAAGCTTGGGCTAGTAGATAGGCTAACAGATGCAAATAGAAATGTATGTCCATCTGGCTTGGCCAATTTGGCCACATATTCAGCCCCAATATTTCCTCCTGCTCCAGGCTTGAGCTCTGGCAAAACAGTTTGTGCAATGATTTTGCCCATTTCATCGGCAATTACACGTCCAAGAACATCTGCTGAACCACCGGCAGCGTAAGGGATAATCATGACTAATGGTCTGGTTGGGAAGTTTGCTGCGTTAGCCAGGTTACAAAAGACAGTAATCAGACTAAAAAAAATGATGAATAGTCTACTGGCTCGACAAGATCTTGTCATAGGGTGCTTTCAGTTTTAAAGAATATTGGTTAATAATTTTTGTCACAAATAAATCTTAATTTACCATTTTTTTGGCAAAAAGGTGGGATTTGCAAACTTCTAAAGTGTTCAAATTTTGTGCGTTTTGCACCAAATGATTACTAATTTTTCATACAAGTGAAATATCACTTGTCTAGAATATTAATTAAATCAACACGAAATTCAAGTTATGACTCTTTACTACACCACCCTTTTGCTTGTAACGATTACCTTTACTTCCTCCCTCCTTGGCGAGAGAAGACGCTTTTTCTTAAAACGCAAGAAAAAGGAAGAAGAGAAAAAAATTCAAGATGAACTCGACTCGGTCAAACACTTGCAGTTGTGATCAGGTAAGCTGTTTTTTATGCCTGCTTGAGCCAGTAACAACTAACTATCGTCATCTACATCAGATTATTCATCCTACGGGGAATCTTTGGTAGTTCATTGAAAGTAGAGCCAAAACTGATAAACTAGCCAGGCTATCCTTGAAAAAGATCCTACTAAAGAGCAATATTGAAATTATAGAATCGAACTGAGTGGATTAGTGGGGCGGGGGACAAATAGATGAACTCTAATTATCCCAATCAGTTACCAAAAAAATTCCTGTTGATGACTAGATCTTGGGTAGCTTGATCTAGATTTGAGTTCTTTGAGTTAGCCGCAGTATTTACTTTAATCGTACTTATCCTAACTTCTTCAATGTATGGAACTGTCAGGGTTACTGCGGGCTTGATACGTAAGACGCAATTACTTAGATCCATGAGATACTCCGAATTTTTTAAGGATTGCGGCATGGCTATATCAAGCAGTCGATGCAGTAAGTCTGTCGTATGTTCTGGATCAGGGCTTGCTATAACAATCTCTTGCAAGTGATTTTTTCCATTAGGATGCTTTGTTACTTGGTCAAACCAGAGATAATCTGGGGTCAGATGTTCACAGAAATAAATTCTGAGACCGGTAATTGGTTGAACAGAAAACCGTACTGTTTTAAACAGGGCCGTTTGAATCAGTTCGTTAACTAGGGCAGGGCGCGAGAGATCTTGGATAGGATTTGGATCGAACCCCGCTTGTTTTAAATAATTAAAGCATTGCTCCGCATCATTTGTTTTAAAAACAAGCGCGTCTAAGCCAATTGCTAAATCTGCTATTTCTTTACGCTGAGGGACTGTGCCATACTCCCATCCGAGAACTTCTAAATACGTACTATCTAGCATACATAGTTGGTTAGAAGATCCCAAATTATGTTTTGATAATTGCGTTAAATTAAAACCTAGCTTAGCTAATTGATTACTGATCGCTAATATTTGGTCTCTAGCCATCAGTACTAGATGATCGAACTGGTAGTTCATCAAAAATGCGTGCTTCAGATCTATGGGTGGAGTTCGGCGATGAGTTCAATCTCAACACAACAGCCCAGAGGTATTTGAGCTACTCCAAAAGCGCTTCTGGCATGTTTCCCGGCTTCTCCAAATACTTCAAAAAGGAGCTCGGAACAGCCATTGATCACAAGATGGTGCTCAGTAAATTCAGATGTGGAATTGACTAATCCCATCACTTTTACGATACGTTTAACCCGATCTAGGGAGCCAGCATGCTCCTGCAGGGTCGCTAAGAGGTCAATCGTAATTGCTCTAGCGGCAAGTTTGCCAGTCGCGGTATCCATATCAAGACCTAGTTTTCCTACCCAAGGTTTGCCATGTTGTTTCGCAATATGGCCTGATAGAAAAACTGTCGAGCCAATTGCGGCAGACATCACGTAGGCTGCTGCTGGTGGGCTTGCTGGAGGGAGTTTGATACCTAAGTTTTGTAAACGTTCGGATATTGTAGAAGTAGGACTAGACATGTGGATATTTTAAAAGTTTATTTAATAGTTAATCATATAAAGATCATTTGTGGTAATCATACTGTATTACGAAAAGCAACTACCCTAAGTGAGACATTGCTATGTTCAAAGTGGGGATTATCTTCTGTGAGGTACACACTGATCAAAGGATGCCCTTTAAACAGAATATAATGAAATTGGCACCGGTCTAAAGCGCCTATGCAGCGCCTATGCAAAAGATGCTTGGCTAGCTAGGTTTTTTAGAGTTTTTTTAATTCAAAGTCCGAATCTAACAAAGTGAGTTGTTTATGGATCATCCAAAGCGTTTAATTGTCGGTATAAGTGGCGCCTCAGGGATTGTATACGGCGTGCGGATTTTACAAGCCTTATATGGCTCTGAGATAGAGACCCATTTAGTGATGTCTGACTCGGCCAAACTAACTCTTTCGTCAGAGATGGATTTGACGATTAAGGATGTTGAGAGCTTGGCAAGTGTGGTTCATAACAATAAAAATATTGGGGCAACAATTGCCTCTGGTTCATTTAAAACGTTGGGCATGGTGATTGCGCCGTGCTCGATTCGTTCTTTGTCTGAAGTGGCTTGGGGTACGACCACGAGTCTATTATCGCGGGCGGCTGATGTTGTCCTCAAAGAAAGACGTCGGTTAGTCTTAATGGTTCGAGAGACTCCACTGCATTTAGGGCACTTAAGGTCGATGACCCAAGCCACTGAAAATGGTGCGGTAATTATGCCGCCGGTTCCAATGTTTTATTCAAAGCCAGAAACAATCGATGATATTGTGAACCATACAACAGGCCGTTGTTTAGATTTATTTGAGATTGATACGAGTTTAGTCAAACGTTGGTCTGGTATGGGTAAACAAGCACTATCAACGACCCAAAATTCTTAAAATGGGATACGATATGCAGACTGCTACGACACTTTTTGTATACTATAAAATTACTACTGCGCAACATGTAACAACTCTGCATTTACTCCGTCTGATGGCTCAGAATTTAAAAGCCCAATACAGGGATTTGGAAATAGAAATGATGCAACGTCCCGAAGTTTCAAGTGATGGCTTGGAAACTTGGATGGAGGTTTATCGATACCCTGGGGGGGTTACATCAGAAATGATTGCCAAGATTGCAACGAGTGCTCAGGAAAGTGGCTTACCCTTAGCAAGAAAAGTCGAGATTTTTATACCGTTGGTTTAAATCAAGACGCAATTTTTTTAAAGATTTGATTGAAAAATTCGGCAATATCGATTAACTCTTGGGGATGGACTGAATGCTCCATGGGATAAGTTTTCCAGTGGACTTGATAGCCAAGCTCTACGAGTAATTTACGTGACTCTTCAGCACGCTCTGGAACTACAACTGGGTCATAGATGCCGTGCGCTAAAAAAATTGGCGTATTTTGGTTTGTCAGTTGTCGTTGACTCTTAAACTGATCAGCTAGTGGCAGGTATCCGGATAAGGCAATAATTCCAGCTAGTTCTTTTGGAAATAGTAAGCCAGTGTGTAAGGCCATGGCACAGCCTTGCGAAAAACCTGCTAGGGCAATATTTTCATAGGGAATCCCTCTTTTTACCTCCTGCTCAATTAATTCGCAAATAGCTTGGGCGGAGCGTGTGATACCGGTAGCATCCTGTTTTTGGACCAAATTACTGCCATAAATATCGTACCAAGCGGGCATCACATAGCCATTATTGACCGTGACTGGCATGCTGGGTGCGTTTGGGAATACAAACCGAATAGGAGGACAATGACGCAGATTTAATTGCGGGACAATTCCTGCAAAGTCGCTCCCATCAGCACCTAGGCCATGCATCCAAATTACGCTAGCGAGCGGGTTTGGTGATGTTTCATGTTCAATACAAGTCAGCATAGTTAGCAATCATATTTCTAAAGAGATTATTCTATTTTAGGGTGTAGTATAAATACTCTCAAGTTTTTTATATGAAAGGTGTTTTATGACAATATCCATGTTCCAAGCCAGCGTTCCTCGACTAGTTAATATGTTGACAAATCTTTCTGCAATCCTAGAAAAGTCGCAGATCCACATTGAAGCAAAAAAATTAGATGCCACTGCATTTACGCATTTTCGATTATTTCCTGATATGCTCAATTTGACTAGGCAGGTTCAAATAGCTACCGACACTGCCAAATCTGTTGTTGCACGATTGGCAGGCGTTGATATTCCCGCTTATGAAGATAATGAACAGACGATTGCTGACTTACAAAAACGCATCGCTAAGACAATATTGTTTGTTGAGGGTTTTACGCCCCAACAGATTGATGGTACAGAGGACAAGGTAATCATTACCAAGCGGGGCGATAAAGAGACTCATTACGTTGGCATGCAATTTTTGCTCAGCCATGCTTTACCTAACGTCTATTTTCATATCACAACGGCATACAATATTTTGCGCCATAATGGCGTAGAAATTGGTAAGCGAGATTATTTAGGAAAAATTATTTAGGTCGGCAACTAGGCCTAGGATTGATATACATCGAATAAGCAGATTGTTTGGACAGTTTTTGCAGTTTGAAGTAAGAGTTGATCCTGGGTCATTTTTCCTACTAACTGTAAACCTAGCGGTAAATTATTGCGAGACTTTGCGATAGGCATCGTGATTGCGGGGAGTCCTAAAAAGCTCCACAAAGAACAAAACATGGGATCGCCAGTAGAGCTCAGTCCAAGGGGCGCTTCGCCATTTGCCGGAATGGTGAGGAGAGCGTCGTACTGACTCAGATAGGGTACTACTGCTTGACGCAGTTGGCTTTGGGTAGTCTTAGCATTCGCATACTCGATGGTGGTAATTGCTTGCCCTTGTGTTACAAGACTCTGAATGTGTTCACTTAAGAGGTGTTTAAATTCTTTTACATGATGCTGGTGGACAATAGCTGCCTCATAAAACATCAAGGTGGTCATCGAGTGAAGGCTATCCCAAAAAAGAGTTGGCAACTCTATTTCATTAACGATTACACCCTCGGACCTTAGTTTACTGATTACATGTTGTATAGCTAGCACTTGTTCTTGGCTGATGAAATGATCAAAAGGCGTTTTTAAAAGAGCCAATCTTGGATTCAGATTAGATGCCAGCTCTTGGTCCAGATCAAGAGCTGGCTTGACGTGCTCATCTGCCTGTACCGATGTGTGTTGCAGTAAATTAAAGGCATAAGCAACGTCATCGACAGAACGCGTAAATAGTCCAACATGATCTAATGATCCAGAAAAAGGGAAAATTCCCTCTATCGGCAGTGTTCCAAAGCTAGGTTTAAATCCAACCACTCCACAAAAAGCCGCAGGCCTTATAACAGAGCCTTGTGTTTGAGTACCGACCGCTAGAGGCACGATGCCGGCTGCTACTGCTGCGGCTGAGCCACTAGAAGAACCACCGGGAGTATGTTGGTGGTTCCATGGATTTTTTGTGGGGCCGGACTTTCTATAAGCAAACTCGGTTGACACTGTCTTACCGAACAAGACGCCACCTAAATTAAATAGTTTTTCCACGATTGGAGCATTTTCTTTTGGGAGGTGGTTTTGATAAATGACCGAGCCATTTGTCGTGATTAAATCTTTCGTAGAAATAATATCTTTGATCCCTACGGGAATTGCTGATAGTGGTCCTGAACGCATCGATTTTTGGAGGACATCTATTGTGCTACGCGTCACAAAGGCTTTTAATTGTGGTTCGAGTAAGTCTGCTAGGTTGTAACAATCTTGCAAATATTTTTTTTCGTCCAGAGCTTTTGATTGAATCAGTCGACAAGCTTCGATGAGTCCCAGATGTGCAGGCATAATTAATAATTTAAATTTTACAGATTATTGTATAAAACTGTTATATAAAACCCAGAGATTTTTACTGCGAACAGGATTTCAAAATATCTTTTTAATGAACTGATGTAATCTATTAATCTGGCAACCATGCGACAATTTTTTCACGTTGGATTGCTAACCAGGCTTTTAATTCTCCATTATCAATAATTGGAATCATGCGCCAGTTCATCATAAAAATCGTACCATCTTTTTTATAATTTACGGCCTCACCTTCAAAGACCGTGACATCAATAAGACATTTCCGTAAACGTTGAATGACCACTTGGGAGGTACTTGGGCCTTGGAGAATCTTTGGAGATTTCCCGAGAATTTCATCTATGCTATAGCCAGTCAGTTGCGTGAACGCTGAGTTCGCATAAGTAATTTTGGGATTATTTGAGGCATCGGTGATGAGAACAGAATCGTAGCCCTGCAAAAGCATGGTCTCTAGAATAGATAGGCATAAATCACTACTGTAGGCATTTTGAAGATTGCTAAGCATGCCGTAACGTTAACACAGTTTATTTTTTAGATTTATTTGACTGAGCTTTTACAAGAGTGGCTCTTTTATAGTTTGGAATGCGTGCCGTCGCAAAGAGGTGATTGATGAGTCTGTTTACAACCACAAAAGAAGACTTTTTTATTTTCGGTAGCCATGTAATCTAGGGGCTCACATTCTGTCACTTGATGTGAATCATCACAAAAGGGTTGATTTTTACTCAGTCCACAAGAACACCACTGATAAGTTTTGCCAGCCACAACCTCAACTGCATAGGGAGCATTTTTTGCTGTTTTTGCTTTCATCATGATTTCCAGTTCAAAGTTTAATTTATTTCATTAGACAAGCAAAAACATACTCAGTAATTTTCAACTCTTGCAGTAATTACCTGAAAGACATATTAATTTTTGACAATATGTCGGACCCGGGACATAGTTTATCGAGTGCTAAGGAGTTCAAGGGTTGGTCACAGGTATTTAAGGCCGTATGTAAATCTGTCGCATCAGGGTCAATATAAAGCAGTCCAGTTACTACTTCTCCTTTAGCTTGATGTTCATTAACATAGCTAAGGGCGCCATACCTATTGGTGGAATCATAATCATTCGTTAATTTACGCAGACGAAGAATAGATCCGTCATGCTGTTCAATTTCGGTCACTTCGCCAGGTTGATATGCTGTCGTGATTTCTGCATGTTGCTTGATAAAATCAATTCGATTGACGGTTTCATTATGTTCGCGGACATAATCATAGCTTTTGGTGCTTCCTTGATGGTTATTAAAAGTTACACAAGGACTAATTACATCAATAAATGCGGCGCCACCATGATCGATAGCACCTTTGATTAAGGGGACTAGTTGCGCTTTATCTCCTGAAAAACTTCGAGCAACATAGGTTGCTCCGAGTTGCAACGCAATGCCAACTAGATCAATTGGACTATCGTTATTAACTACCCCTTTTTTACTTTTGGAACCTTGATCTGCTGTTGCAGAAAATTGTCCTTTAGTCAGGCCATATACACCATTATTTTCAACAATATAGGCCATCCGCACACTACGACGCATGGCGTTCGCAAATTGCCCAAGTCCGATTGAAGCAGAATCACCATCCCCTGAGACTCCAAGATAGAGTAGCTCTCGATTGGCTAAGTTGGCGCCTGTCAGGACTGAGGGCATTCTCCCGTGGACCGTATTAAAGCCATGCGAAGCGCCCAAAAAATAATCTGGTGTTTTTGAACTACATCCAATACCTGACATCTTGGCTACGCGATGTGGTTCGATATTCATTTCCCAACAAGCTTGAACGATGGCTGCAGAGATGGAGTCATGACCACAACCGGCACAGAGTGTCGAAATTCTGCCTTCATAATCGCGCCGGGTGTAGCCAACTTGATTTCGAGTTAAGCTGGGGTGATGTAATATTGGTTTTGCAATATAGGTCATACCAACTCCTGGTTTTTTTGATCAGATAGGGCACTGATTTTTTCTAGTTGATTTTGAATGGCTGTAACGATAAAACGTGCAGTAATCGGTGTGCCATCGTAGTGTAATATTTTAATTAATTGATTTGGATTAATACTTAATTCCGAAATAATTAAGGTATGCATTTGGGCATCTCGATTTTGTTCAACAATAAACACATAATCATGTTGCAAAATAAAATCATCAACCGCTTTTGAAAACGGAAAAGCCCGCAGTCGCATGGCATTTAAAGCTATTTTTGATTGCTCTAGAACATCGAGAGCTTCTTGCATTGCAGGGCTCGTTGAGCCAAAATACATGACGCCATAGCGGGTCGACTGATTGGCGAGTCGCAGCACTGGTTGAGGAACAATCTTGGCAGCAGTAGAAAACTTCTTCACTAAACGTTCCATATTGTAGGTGTAGTCTTGACCCCGCTCAGAGTACCGCGCATAAGCATCGCGACTTGTGCCTCTGGTAAAGAAGCTACCTTTCGTTGGATGTGTTCCCGGCAGCGTTCGCCATGGAATACCATCGCCATCAACATCTTTGTATCGACCAAAATCTTTACCTGCTTCGAGTTCCTCAGCGGTCATGACTTTACCTCGGTCATAAGATCTGCTTTCATCCCAAGCAAAGGGTTTAGATAGGCGTTGATTCATGCCAATATCTAGATCAGTCATTAAAAAAATTGGCGTTTGGAGTCTTTCAGCTAGATCAAAAGAACAGGCTGCATGTTCGAAGCACTCATAGGGATCCTCTGGAAAGAGCAGAATATGTTTGGTATCACCATGTGAGGCATAAGCACAAGCTAGAATATCAGACTGCTGCGTTCTGGTCGGCATGCCGGTTGATGGTCCACCTCGTTGGACATCGATAATAACAACTGGGATTTCGGCAAAGTATGCCAGACCAATAAATTCAGTCATTAAAGAAATCCCAGGCCCGGATGTGGCAGTGAAAGCTCTTGCACCGTTCCAGCCGGCACCAATCACAATCCCAATAGAGGCTAATTCATCCTCAGCTTGAACAATCGCAAACCTGTCTAGGCCGGTTTTAGGATCAACCCGGTATTTCCGACAGTATTTTTCAAATGCTTCGGGGACAGATGAGGACGGGGTAATCGGGTACCAAGCTGCGACAGTCGCACCGCCATAGACGCATCCCAGTGCAATGGCACTATTGCCATCGGTGAAAATTTGATCACCAACTTGATTGCTTTTTTGAACGCGAATACTGAGAGGGGCTTTGAGATAGGTTTTGACATAATCTGCCCCGAGATTAAAGGCTTTGATATTCGAATCAAGTAATTTTTCTTTACCTTTGTATTGTTCACTAAAAAGCTTTTCAAAAACGGCACTATCCACATCGAGCAGAACTGCTAGAGCACCGACATAAATAATATTTTTGAATAATTGTCTTTGTCTAGGATCTTGATATGCATTATTACTAATTTCTGTTAGTGGTACACCAATCGTATGGACATCGCCTCGAAATTTTGATTCTGGGATAGGTCTTGTGGAGTCGTAAAACAAGAATCCCCCAGGTTCGATTTCACTGATATCAGCATCCCATGTTTGTGGGTTCATAGCGACCATCATGTCAACACCACCCCGCCGACCGCTATAACCTTTTTCACAAACGCGGGCTTCGTACCAGGTGGGCAGTCCTTGGATATTACTTGGAAAGATGTTTCGGGGGCTAACAGGCACACCCATGCGGAGAATCGCTTTTGCAAATAATTCATTGGCAGAAGCTGAACCAGAGCCGTTTACATTGGCAAATTTAATGACAAAATCATTAATGGCAGATATGGTTTTCATAATGTAGGGACCGAATCGCTAAGCAAGGCGCTGTCTCGACAATTTGGTCCAGCTTGCGTGGTGATGAGTAAAAATTTTTGCATATCCCAAGCTCCAGTTGGGCAGCGTTCGGCACATAATCCGCAGTGTAGGCAAACATCTTCATCCTTCGCCATAACATGACCTGACTTCAATAAATCGGAGACGTAAAGTCCTTGTTCTTTATTGGTTGCGGGGGCCTGAAGGCGAGAGCGTAGATCGTCTTCTGAGCCACTATCAGTAAAAGTAATGCAATCCATCGGACAGATATCAACACAGGCATCACATTCAATACAAGCTTCTTGTTTAAAGACAGTTTGAATATCACAATTTAAGCAACGTTGAGACTCCTTAAAAGCTGTTGCTGCATCAAACCCTAACTCGACTTCAATACGAATACTTGCTAGGGCTTTTTGAGCGTCTGCCCATGGCACTTTTGAGCGATGATCGTCGGAAATGTCATTGTGATAACTCCACTCATGGATACCCATTTTCTGGGACATTAAATTCGTCCGAGGTGGTGGTCGAATACTGGTTTTTTCTTGATTAAGAAAGCGGTCTATAGAAACTGCAGCCTCATGACCATGGGCTACGGCTGTAATAATATTTTTAGGTCCAAAGGCTGCGTCTCCTCCAAAGAATACTTTTGGATTGCTAGATTGGAAGGTGATTTCATCCACTAGCGGCATGCCATGTGAATTAAATTCAATACCGGCATGGGCTTCAATCCAAGGGAAGGCATTTTCTTGACCAACAGCTAGGAGTACGGTATCACATTCAAAGAATACTTCGGTATCACTGGCAGGTTCAAGAGTTCTTTTACCTGCTTGATCATAGACGGCTTGCACGATTTGAAAAGTCATACCGGTTAACTTGCCATGTTGATGAATAAAAGCGGTCGGAACATGGTAATTGATGATGGGGATGCCTTCGTGAATAGCATCTTCTTTTTCCCAGGGGGAGGCCTTCATTTCATCAAAGCCACTCCGAACAACTACTTTGATATCAGAACTTCCAAGGCGCCTTGCAGATCGACAGCAATCCATTGCTGTATTCCCACCACCTAGAACAATCACCTTTTTGCCAATGCTTGTGATATGTCCAAAGGAGACTGATGCTAACCAGTCAATACCAATATGAATTTGGTGTGCTGCTTGTTGACGACCCGGAATATGAAGATCTCTGCCACGGGGTGCACCACTCCCGACAAAAACAGCATCATAATTTTCTTGTAAGAGATCGTGCATGGAGGCAATGCGGTGACCCGCTTTAAACTCAACACCTAGGTCAAGGATGTAATTTGTTTCTTCATCAATGACAGACTCTGGAAGTCGAAAGCGGGGTATTTGGGTACGTATAAATCCACCAGCTTTTTGTTCCCCATCAAAGACAGTTACCTGATATCCCAAAGGAGTTAAATCCCTTGCGACTGTTAAGGCTGAAGGTCCAGCCCCAACGCAAGCGATGCGTTTACCATTGAAGGCAGCTTTCGGGGGCATTCTTTCTGTAATGTCCCCTTTATGATCAGCCGCAACCCGTTTTAAGCGGCATATGGCAACTGGTTCTGGCGCTGCACCGTTATTTTCTTCAACACGACTGCGCCTACAAGCGGGCTCACAAGGCCTATCACATGTTCGACCTAAAATACCTGGAAAGACATTTGATACCCAGTTCACCATATAGGCATCCGCATATTGACCCTGAGCGATTAGTCTAATGTATTCCGGAACTGGTGTGTGCGCTGGACAAGCCCACTGGCAATCTACAACTTGGTGAAAGTATGATGGACTTATTTGATTCGTTTTTTGCAAATCGGTCTCCTTAACTACCTAGCTGATTGACTTAATTATCAAAATATTTTTTTCAATCCCATTCTACCTATAATTAGGAATAAGAATACCTAGGTTAAGCCCTAATGCAATTCAAGGTATCCGTTTTTATCCAATACGCAGTTGGCGCTATTGTGTATATCAGACGGGTTGTATTAAAACAAGTCGTATCAGTAATAACCCTAGTACGATTTATAAATTTTATAAAGTGCTAACGGTGCCAAATTTCCAGCTTGGGTACTACATGTCGAAGAAGAATGCTCAAGAAAAATTTATTTAATCTTCGGTATTTCATTTTGAATAATTTGCAGTCCTTGTTTTAAGATATTGTCATATCTTTTTCGTTCTATTTGAATCGTTTCCGGGGTCCATTTAAAAAATCCTTGGCCAGTTTTCATACCCAGGTGATTGGCTTTAACTCGATCATCTAGGGACTTGGCAATGGTTGGCGCATTATTGAGTGAGGGATAGATGCTAGCTCCAGCTGCGGCATGAATCTCGATACCCGCATGGTCTCTTTGCATGACTGGACCTGCAGCTAAGTAGCGAAATCCAAAACCAAATCGTACCGCTTTATCAATATCCTCTGGAGTTGCTATCCCGGCATCAATCATTGCAAATGCCTCTCGAGAGAGGGCATGTTGTAAGCGATTAGCTAAAAATCCAGGCAAATCTTTTTTTACTTGAACAGGCACCATTGCACAGGAAGTCATTAATTCTGTAAGTTGCTGGGCAATCGCGTGGTTCGTTTGGGAGCCGTAGACTACTTCAACGCATGGAATTAGATGGGCGGGCATAAAGAAGTGAAGTCCAATCATCCGGTGAGCAGTTTTTAGCCCTTCGGAGATGGCGCTAATTGGAAAACTGGAACTATTACTGGCAAGGATTGTGTCAGTATTTACGCATTGTTCAAGTTCTGCAAAGAGGGTTTTTTTAGAATCAAGTCGTTCGGGGATACATTCCACGACGAGTTTGACATTTGTCCAGTTGATATCATGCATTGTTGGGACCACGCTAACGAGATGAGGATCACAAGCGTAACCACTCTCTGACATGACTTGGTTAACGTAGCCGGGAATTGAGGCGCAGCGATCCACGTTGGACTCGATGACTTGCGTGGGGTAGCCACCCCTAGCAAAAACGATAGCAACATCGGCGCCCATTGTTCCCTCCGCCTATAACGACTACTTGATATGGAGTTGGTATCGTCATACTAAAACCTTAAAGAATTGAAAGACTCTATCTTAACAATGATTGACATGGTATCTATAAATTGCGAGCTATTAAAATTAGTGATAATAATATTTGAGGGTTTATTCAATGATCTAAGAAAACAGGCCATAATAAACTTTTCCTAATCCGTTAAAATTCGGTCTAACACATTTGGATTTAAATTGGATATTTCAAACAAAATAGGTCAGCGTAACAGAATGAAAAAGAGCCTGCAAAAGCCGTATCAAACACTCAATTGGATATGTATTTCTTTTATTTTTGGTTTTTTTTCTTGTCTAGTCGGAGCCGCAGAGCCGATTGAGAAATTTCCAAGCCAACCTATCAGAATGCTGGTTGGCTCAGTGCCTGGAGCCTCTAGTGATACGTATGCCAGAGTAATTGCTGAACCATTAGGCAAGATCTTAGGTCAAAATATAGTCATTGAAAACCGCTCTGGTGCGAGTGGCATCATTGCCACGAGTGCCTTAATTCAGTTACCAGCGGATGGCTATAACTTACAACTTATCTATACGCCCCATACCTTAAGTCCCTATTTATTTAAAAAGTTGCCGTATGATCCAATTAAGGATGTTGTGGGTGTTTCGATGGTCGTGACTTCACCTTTAGTGTTAGTGGTTAGCGCTAAATCACCGGTAAAAACCTATCAAGATTTACTTGATTTAGGAAAAGGCCGGCAATTAAATTACGGCTCTGCGGGTATTGGCAGTGGTGGTCACCTGTCAGGCGAAATGATGCGTATAGAAACTGGTATGAAAATAACCCATATTCCTTATCGGGGCGCATCACCTGCAGCAACTGCTGTGGCTGCAGGTGATGTTGATTTTGCTTTTGTAGCGCAAATTACGGCGAAAGAGTTAACGACTGCCGGTAAGCTTCGGTTACTTGGGGTTACGAGTAAATCTCGCTCACCGGCATTACCGAATACTCCGACAATGCAAGAGCTTGGTTTAAAGGATTTTGAATTTTTAAATTGGTTCGGAATTATTGCCTCAGCTAAAACGCCACCAGAGATTATTCGTAAAATTCAGCGAGGCATTGTGGAGGTGTTAAAGCAACCAGAGATGCGGACTCGATTAACAGCAGACGGTTCTGAAGTGATTGGCAATACACCTGAGCAATTCACCCAATTTTTAATTGCGGATGCGAAGAAGTGGGGACCACTAGTTGGTCAGATGGGTTTAAAAGGTGACTGAAACTCGTACTTCCAATCCCAAAAAGATCAGTAAGGGCCCATTAGATGGGGTGGTTATCATTGACTTATCTTCGGTGGTCGTTGGCCCGGTTTGTTCGTTAACACTGGCGGATCACGGCGCGCAGGTGATTAAAATTGAAGCACCCAGTGGCGATTTGATGCGTCAACTTGGCGGGGGCGGGCGTAATCTAGGTATGACGGGTAAGTTTATTAACTTTAACCGAAATAAAAAGTCTGTTTGTATTGATTTAAAAAGTCCAGCTGGTAAAGAGGTTATGTTGCGGCTTATATCTCAAGCCGATATTTTTATTACCAATATACGTCCAGATGCCCTAGACAAACTTGGGTTAGATTGGGTTAGTTTGCACGAAAGTAACCCGCAGCTCATTTATTGTCAGATGTTAGCGTTTGGGCGAGGTGGGCAATATTTCAATCGTCCGGCTTACGATACAGTTATCCAATCATCTGCTGGAGTCGCTGCCACCTTTGAAAAATCGAGTGGAGAACCCCGCTTTGTTCCTTTAGTGATGACAGACCATATTACTGGCTTAGTCAGTGCCCAAGCAATTGGTTTTGCTTTATATCGGCGCACCCGAGTGGGGCAGGGCGAATTAATTGAGATACCGATGTTTGAGACCGCGGCGGCATTTGTTCTAAGAGAGCATATGGGTAATATGACCTTTGAACCTGCCATCGGACCGATTGGTGATGCTCGGGTATTAGACAAAAATAACCGTCCAGTAAAAACTTTGGATGGGTATATATCTATTTCACCCAATACGGATGCCCAAGCCTTTGCGTTTTTTGAAGTAATTGGTCGACCTGAGTTAAAAGATGATCCACGTTTTTCGAATGTGGCAAGTCGGACAAAAAATAGTGAAGCGTATTATTTATTACGTTCAAAATCGTTGGCTAATAAGACCTCAGCGGAGTGGATTGTGATTTTTGAAAAACATGATATTCCCTGCATGCGATATAACTCATTAGAAGATTTAATGATTGATCCACATTTGCAGGATGTTGGTTTTATCTTTGAGGCGGAGCATCCTTCTGAGGGTATGATAAAGCAGCTAGGGCTTACTAATCAGTTTTCAGGGGGTGTTCGAACTGAATTTTTACCTGCTCCTAGGCTAGGTGAAAATACCTTGGAGGTCATGCAAGAATTCGGGTTTACTACAGAAGAGATTGAAACTGCAGTAGAGCAAAAAGCTGTCTTTAAATTTGTTTAGAAAGGTCGTAAGAGATGACTGAAGTTCATCCACAAACTGATGAATTAATTATTACCGACGATCAATTTGTTCGGGTATTCAGGTTGAATCGCCCCGAGCGCCGGAATGCTTTATCAGAGTCATTAAAAATGCAATTGATTACTGCCTTGCTAGATGCTGATGAGGACTCGGGGGTACGCGTTGTCGTAATCACAGGTACTGGGCCTGCGGCCTTTTGCGCCGGGGCAGATCTAAAAGATATGCATCAGAATGACCAGGCAGGAGTCCGCTTTCGAACGCCGATGAACCGCATAGACCGAAATGTCTTTGAAGTCGTGTATGAAATGAAAAAACCGACCATCGCTGCTTTGAATGGGAGTGCTGTAGCGGGTGGCTTTGAGTTAGCTATTGCTTGTAATTTACGGGTAACGCATGCCGCTGCTGTGTTTGGGTTGCCTGAGACAAAGATTGGTATGGGAGCGAACTTTGGTTCGGTTTTATTACCTAGATTAATTGGCGTAACCCAGGCATTAGAGATGTTATTAACGGGTGAGTATATATCGGCTGAGCGAGCGCTGGAGCTCGGTTTAATGAATCGTTTGGTGCCGGCGGAGGATGTGTTGAAGCAGGCAATCAGTCTGGCACATACAATTGCTAAAAATGCCCCAATTTCAGTCCGACGAGTCAAAGCAGTTGCTCTGCGTGGTTTAGATTTATCAGTAGCATCCGCACTTCGTCAAGATCCGGGTATGAACCCCTATTTGAGTGAAGATCGCCAGGAGGGAATCGCTGCTCGTCTAGAAAAGCGTTCGCCCGTTTGGAAAAATCGTTAAACAAGGAAAACATATGACTAACTATCCTACCGTACTTATTACCGATGAAACTTTAAGAGACGGCTTACAGATTGAGCGAGAAGGTGTAACTTTAGATGAAAAATTTGAGTTACTTGAAAAGATGGTTGATGCTGGATTAAGCCGGATGGTGGTTGGGGCTTTTGTCAATCCCAAGTGGAGTCCTCAAATGGCTGATTCCTTGGAGTTGGTCAAGCGACTGAAAGCGCGTCCTGGAGTTTCCTTTTATGTTTTAGCTTTAAACGAAAGGGGTCGTGTTGAGCGCTTGCAGCATTCTCCACCGGTGACGGTTGAGCCGATTCAGGCAACGCATTTACACATCTGTCCAGTATTTATTAAGCGCAATACAAACCGATCATTAGAAGAGCAAGAACAAACTTGGTTAAGTCCAATTCAACGTGCCAAGGCAGAAGGGTTAACAGAGGGTGGTATTGGTTTAAGTGCTGGTTGGGGATCGAACTGGTCTGGTCAGTTTTCTCATGAAACGCGCATGCAGTCACTATCCAAGCAATACCATGCTTGGCAAGAGGCTGGGATACCTGTCAAACGAGTCGATATGGCAGACCCGATGGCATGGAACACCCCGACTGCAGTAGCGCAAGATATGTTGGCGATTAAAGAACTTTTCCCATCCATAACGGACTTCCATTTGCATTTGCATAATGCTAGGGGCTTAGCCATGTTATCGATGTATGAAGCGATTAAATGCTTAGATCATCGGCATACCCTCATTGCTGATACAACAATTGGGGGCATAGGCGGGTGTCCATATTGCGGTAATGGTCAGGCTACTGGCATGATTCCTACTGAAGATTTCGTCCATTTATTGGATACCTTAGGTATTCCAACCGGGATTCGAGTGGATCGCTTGATCGAAGTTTCAGCGCGACTATCAGAAATCTTAGGTAGGCCACTACATTCGCAAGTGGCGATGAATGGTGGTTTGCCATCTGGTGCTACGCTTTACGACGAAGATGTCCCGGCGGTATTTACTTTTCGAGAGGCGCAACATTTTCGATTAGGGCCATCAGTCTACGAGGGGAATCCGAAGCCCTGGCTTAAAAAAGATCAAAAAGCATAGTACTTTTATTGAGAGATATATTGATGACACAGTTTTTTCGAGGAATAGTTGTATTCCTGGCAATGTTTGGCCTTGGCGCTTCTCCCATAGGTTTAGCACAAGCATCATATCCCCAAAAGCCGATTCGGTTAATAGTACCTTTTCCTCCTGGTGGGTCGACTGATATATTTTCACGAATGCTTGGCGAGAAGCTAACGCAAATTTGGAAGCAGCCGGTGATTATTGAGAATAAAGCGGGGGCAAGTGGGCAGATTGCGATGAATGAATTGCTTAAAATGCCTACGGATGGTCATACGATTTTTATGGGGCATATTGGAACGTTAGCTGTGAACGCGGCTTTATTCAAAAACTTATCTTACGATCCGATGAAAGATCTAGCGCCGATTAGCCGGATAGCCTTAGTACCAAACGTCTTTGTTATTAATCCGAATCAGCCTTTTAAAACTATTCAAGAGTTGATTACTTACGCTAAAAATAATCCTGGTAAATTAACCTACAGTTCTGGAGGTAGTGGAGGTGCAGCGCATATTGCGATGGAGTATTTTAAATTGCTGACTGGCACCGATATCTTGCATATTCCCTACAAAGGAACTGCTCCGGCAGTAATGGATTTATTAGGTGGTCAGGTGAATATGACGATGACTGGTGCGCCGCCCCTCATGCAGCATATTCTTGGTAAAAAATTAAATCCTTTAGGTGTTTCAAGCACGAAACGTGTGGATGTTTTACCGCAAATACCCACTTTGGCTGAATCTGGAGTAACTGAGTTAAAGGGTTTTGATGCAACTCAGTGGTACGGAGTTGTTGTCAGAGCAGGCACCTCGCGCGAGATTATTGATCTATTAAACCAAGGCACCAAAATGGCCTTTGATACGATTGAAGCCAGAGAGCGTTTACGTTCGGAAGGCGCTATTGTGCAATTAGATACGCCTGAAGCATTTGGTGCTTTTATTAAAGCGGAAACTATTCGTTGGGGAAGAGTTGTAAAAGAAGCCAATATCGTGGCAAATTAAATTTGTGGAAATTCAATTAGTGCACCCAGAATAGATAGTCCCAACTTTTTTAAAGGGTAGTTCTTTACCACTTTTTTATTTGCTCTTGGATTTGTAATAATAAGTTTTTTGCATCCATAAGCCCATTCATTCTGGAGGCACCGCCCAGATGCGGGGTACTAATCATTTGGGGAAATTGAAGGAGTGGTTCTTCAGGATGCGTGGGTTCACTATAGTGCACATCACAACCTGCCCCCGCTAAATGATTGGACGCCAGAGCATTTACTAGGGCGTCATGATCAACAATTTCAGCCCGAGACGTATTGATTAGATATGCACCTTGAGGCATTCTAGTTAGTGCCTCATGATTTACTAAACCACGCGTCGAGTCTGAGAAGGGGATATGCACACTTAAAAATTCAGATTGGGAAAATAGTTCATTAAAAGAGCAGTAATGCACGCCAAGTAATTCTTCTTCGGACGCTAACAGTCGCTGCCTTTTATGATAAAAGACTTCCATCCCAAAAGGTTTTAAAAGTTTAGCGACTTCTTGGCCTATTTCGCCTAAGCCGAGTAGACCAATTTTTAAGCCATGCAGAGTCCTCAGATCGGGAATTCTGCCGTAGTTTGCTTTGGCAGTGTGTCGTGAATCATAGGGCTTAAATGAAAAGCCTGCTTTCGCTAATTGATCTTCGGTCAAAAGACCATTGATTAGCGGTAATCTTTTTGCCAGACTCAAAATGAGCATCAGCGTATGTTCTGCCATGGCAATATTGGTACGACGACGAACTGTCAGGACCGGAATTGATCGAGCGGCACAGGCTTGAAGATCAATGTTATTTGTTAGAACTCCAAAATTACCAATTAATTTTAAATTCTTTGCGATCATTAATTCATCCCGACCAATGACATTACTCTCAACGATTGCAATATCAGCTTGCTGCAGTTGCAGAAGAAAGGTTTCTTCATTGGCAACAAGTTCCACATGGGCGGGGTAGATACTTGGTATTTCTTGACGAAGGGTGGTCAGCCAGCCCAGAAAATCAATTTGATCGGTTGAGTTGTAATCGGTAAAAGCAGCGATTCGTTCTGGGCTAGTTGTCGGATCTAAGATAACTTGCATTAATCGCAAGACGCGATCTTCTTCAACAACGATGGATAGTTTCATGCGTAGATAGGTATTTCTATAGAGTGAGTTAGACTTGCAAGAGTTGCATGAGAGTGCGAACTTTGGCGTTTGGTTGGGAGATAAAATCTAAGATCGTCTTCGCTTTTGCCAGTGGAATGTGCATGGTTGCACAATCAATAAATTTTTGTTGCAGGTCGTTTGGGCTCGCCGGATTTTGCGGTGAGCCCTTATGGATTGGTACGGTAGCACTATACGTTTTCCCAGACTTAGTTTGGACAGTTATTTTTACGGGTTGTTCAAAAGGCGCTTTACGAACTGCCGGAATATCTTCTGTTAAGTGGGGCGGTACATGCACTTCAATGAGATCAATTAAGGCGTTAATTTCAGGACGTGCTACGGCGCTATCGGTAAATGATTTGAGGGTGGGCCGAGTATCTAAGAACGTTGTCGCAATACAGTACTGTAAAGAGGCTTTTGCTTGTAGGCCATTGATAGGTCTTTGGTGGATTAGTGTTCGGGGATACAGAAAACTGACATCTGCTTGTATTTTTTCAATATCTTTGAGATCGATAGCGTATTTTTCTTGAATTTCAATCACGCAATCAACGGCGAACAATGGCGGTCTACCGCACGGATACAATTTAAAAGTAGCGCCAGGATTAACGATCATGAAAGGCTTCCCCCAAAGGGGAAGATTCTTTTCTAGAAGATCGGGAGACCATTCGCGCGAGAAGATTTCAGCAAGATTCATCGGGCCATCAAAAATTTCAGGATCAGCTGTAAATCCTTGTTCAGCCAATTGTGCTGCCCGAATGCCGTTACTAGAGGCTAGCCCGCTATGTAAGGACATGGTCATGGTGCCAAAGTTTCGACGCACACCACCGACCATCGAGGCTGTTATTCCTAGGGCGTGTGCGCAGGTATGATCATCTAGTCCCAGAATTAAAGCACTTGCTATAACGGCGGCTAAGGTGCCTTGGGTTGCGGTTGCATGCCACCCTAATTCATAATGGGATGGATTTAAGATTGTGCCGAAGCGACATTCCACCTCATACCCGATAATAAAAGCTGTGAGTGCTTCTTCAATGGATGCGTCTTTTAACTCCGCCAGGGCTAGGACTGCTGGTAAAAGTGGCCCTGAGGGGTGGCCTCGCATTTGAGCCTGATTATCATCAAAAAGTTGTAGGCTAATCATTGCGCCATTGACTAGGGCAGCATCTGCTGGACGCGCTTTTTCGCCATATCCGATGACGGTGCTAGCACCGGTTGTGGGAGAGTCAATATACAGTTTGCGAAGCATATTAATAGGAGCCTCACCATAAGCCGCATAAGCTGTAGCTAGGCAGTCTACTAGGCATTGGTTAGCAGCTTTGAGCGTTTCTTCTTGAATTCTTTTGGGGAGTTCATGCAAGCATTGCGTAATGAGTTGTTTGGTGAGTGTGGTTGTCATATTGTGCTGATTTTTGAAAGATGTGATCGTTTATTCGGTGGTAATGGCTAATTCTTTGACGATCTTAGACCAGCGATTAATTTCGCCAGTTAAAAATTCTTTAAACTGTGTCGGACTATTTTGTGCGACAGGTTCAAAGCCATCTTTCGAAAGTTTTACCTTTACTTCAGGTAACTGGATGATTTGATAAATTTCAGAATTTAGTTTATTAACAATGTTTGTTGGCGTATTGGTTGGCACAAAAAACCCCAGCCAATTACTAGCTTCAAATCCAGGCAGTCCGGATCCGGTAATGGTTGGAATATTGGGGGCTACCGGTGAAGGTTTATTACTTGAGACACCGATTGCCGTCAATTTGCCAGCTTGGATAAACGGCAGCACAGTAGTTAAGCCCATCAGCATAACTTGGACATTGCCTGATAAGAGGTCATTGACTGCGGGCGCAGCTCCTTTATAAGGGACGCGTACTATTTTCACATCAGCCATGCGGTTAAATTGTTCCATGGCTAAATGACTCGTACTACCTGATCCTGAACTGGCGTAATTAAGCAAACCTGGCTTGGATTTAGCGAGTTGAATAAAGTCTTTTACTGAATTTACCCCTAAAGCCGGATTAACGACTAGAACGCTTGATAGGGTAGAGGTCATGATTACCGGAATAAAGTCTCTTAACGTATCAAACTGAACTTTAGTCAGGGTTGGATTAACAGTTACAACCCCAGAGGTTGTTAACATGATTGTATAGCCGTCTGGCGGAGCTTTAGCAACTAGTTCAGCGCCAATTGTGCCATTTCCACCTGCTCGATTTTCAATGACGACAGCTTGGCCGAGTCGTTCGGACAGTTTTTGCCCTACAACCCGCCCTAAAATATCAGTTGGGCCTGCTGCTGGAAAAGGAATAACTAAACGGATATTTTTATTTGGATAGTTAGACTCTTGGGCGAAGAGGCCAAAAGAGATCGAAAAAAGTAGAGTAATTGAGAGGGTAAGGAGTTTGGAAATAAGTTTCATAGATAATTTTAAGAAGAAGTGCGATCAGCATACAACAACTGTCGATTGAGATAGAAATTACTGGAGTTTATTAAGGGATGATTGTTTTTGAATTGCTAAAAAACAATCATCAATTGCTTTTTGATGTTTTGACTGGCGTTTAAAATCCTTTTTTGACGCATGTCTACCAGACCCTGAAGTCACCTTTTGAGAGGCTTTAGCGACTGGATTAGGTTTTTTGATCGGCTTAGCTTTCGGTGTTTTGGTAATAGGCATATGGCATATTCATGAATAGTTGGTTATTTGTATTTTAACGAAAATAGGAGTTCACTTTAGTCAATTTGTACAGGACTTGATTTTCCTAGCTAGGAAGTATTTCAATTATTCGGTTTAAAATGGCGAGCATGTTAAATAATTCCGAAATGCACTCTTTATATCAGTTAGTTTTAGGCGGAGCCTTTTTCAGTGCCTTGGTCTTGGGATATGTTTTACAGAAAACGAATTTTTGTACGATGGGTGCCATTAGTGATTTGATTTTGATGGGCAGTGCAACACGACTGCGACAATGGCTATTTGCTATTGCTGTGAGTGTTTTAGGGTTTGGTTTATTGCATTACTTCGGCTTGATTAAAACCCAGGACGTTATCTATACGGCACCCAAAGTCTTATGGTTATCGACCTTACTTGGTAGTACGATGTTTGGTTTTGGTATGGTTTTGGCCTCAGGATGTGGTGGCCGCAATCTTATTCGGATAGGTAGTGGAAGTTTAAGAGCACTTGTAGTGATGGTTTTAGTTGGCGTATTTGGGCAGATGACCTTACGGGGTGTCTTTGGTGTTGTCCGCGTAAACACCACAGATTTAGTATTTTTTACATTGCCAACCCAGCAAGACTTGCCAAGCATTTTGGCTTATTTTTTGGGGATCGATACCTCATTAATCGCATTGCTCACAGCTATAGTGGTGTTTTTATGTATCATGACTTACATAGCCCAAGATAAAGACTTCTTCAACATGAACAATATTCAAGCGGGCTTGTTTGTTGGGTTAGCGATTATTGCTTTGTGGTTTGTATCTGGTTCTTTGGGTTATGTTGAGGAGGACCCAAATACTTTAGCGCAGGTTTATTTAGCCACTAATACAGGCCGGATTGAAGCAGCGTCATTTGTTGCACCGGTATCCTACACTCTGGATTATTTATCCTTTTTTAGTGACAGCTCCAAAAAACTCACGATTGGAGTGATGCTGGTCCTTGGCATGATTTTGGGAGCATTTATTTGTGCCAAAGTTCATGGTTTAATGAAATGGCAAGGATTTAATGGCTTAGAGGATACCGCTAATCACCTGGTGGGGGCGGCATGTATGGGGGTCGGTGGGGTTATGGCAATGGGTTGCACCATCGGTCAGGGGTTAAGTGGAATTTCCACTTTAACCTTGAGTGCCATGATCGCCTTAGGAGGATTTTTCTTAGGGGCTTATCTGGCTCTACGTTATCTTGAGAAACGCATTTAAAAACCCGATTTGTTGTAAGTCCTAGTTTTTAAACCTGAGTGAAGCTATGCTGTATACACAGCATTCACTTGGAGGTATGGGGGGATGGATGCGCTGGGCTGGGCAAATTTGCTTATATAGTTCCTCGATCTTTAAACCACTTGATTGCCTCACTCCAGCCAGAATTCGCATCTTCTTTGCGATAACTAGGTCGGTAATCGGCATGAAAAGCATGACCAGCTTCTGGATAGATAATGAATTTTGAGGCTTGTGCAGCAGGGTTTTTAGTGGCTTGCTTGAGAGCCTCTTGCATTTGATTTACGCTAGTCATAGAGATTCCAGCATCTTTACCAGCATATAAACCTAAAACTGGCGCTTTAAGAACGGATACGAGGTCGACCGGTTGAAATGGGAAATTCGCTGTACGATCCCCAGTTAAGCGGCCGTACCAAGCAACGCCGGCTTTAATTTCTGGAATTTGTTCGCAAGCTAACCAGACAATGCGTCCACCCCAGCAAAATCCATTGATCCCAATTTTTTGGGTTGATCCGCCTTCTTTCATGGCCCAGTTTATCGTGGCACGCAGGTCGCTAAGCACTTGTGCGTCTGGGGTTTGAGAGACAATTTTTGCTTGGATTTCGGCAACGGTGCCAAGTTGCTGCGGATCTCCAGCCCGATAGAAAAACTCTGGAGCGATAGCTAGGTATCCGAGTTTGGCAAAGCGGCGAGCGACATCTGCGATATGTTCATGAACTCCAAAAATTTCGCTAATGACGAGCATAACAGGTAAATTTTTGGATATTTGACTGGGTCTGGCGACATAGATCGGCAGTTTGGACGAGCCGTATTCAATGACAGACTCCCCAGCTTGAATACCGGTAAAGTCGGTTTTAATCGCTTGCGCTAGGACTGGCTCTGAAGCGATTGCAAAGCCAATTCCAAGTCCAGCTACGCTAGAAGTTTTTAAGAACGATCGGCGCGTTTGGGTCGACTGTCCAAGCAGGGACGAGGTATCGTTTAATAAATCATGGTTCATGTTGGGTTTCCTTTGCAATTATTCAGAAGTAATGTTTTGAATTGTATATGTGAAATTGGATATAAGTAAATAACAACTTAATATGGGTATTGCGACGTAATTATGCGATAATAAACCTATATAAACCAAGGCGATATGAGATGTGTGTCCGTCAATTGAGCATTGTTAAAAGAAATAATTAGGAAAGAAAAAAATGAATAAACAGCGCAGAAGTGTTGTACAAATCACCGCATTAATTGGGTTAATGGTGACTACGGGATTGATTTCACAATCACAAGCACAGGATTGGAATAAAGCTGCTTTTGATGGAAAAAGCTTGGACGATGTGATGAAGGCTTTAGGGGCTTCTGGCTTTGAAAAATCGAACGCAATTACTCTGAATGCCCCCGACATAGCTGAAAATGGTGCGGTTGTGCCGGTGGGGGTTGTTACTTCCCTCAAGGCTACTCAAATGGCGATTCTCGTTGAAAAAAATCCTAGTGCATTAGCTGCGCAGTTTTTCTTTCCGGAAGGGGCTCAACCTTTTGTTACAACGCGGGTCAAGATGGCACAAAGTTCCAATGTGTATGGTCTTGTTAAAGCCGACGGTAAATGGTACGTAGCCAGTAAAGAGGTGAAAGTAACTTTAGGGGGCTGTGGCGGTTAAACAGTTTTTAACTGTCAGAGTTTGATTCAATACAATGATTAACAGAGGAAATTACAATGGCTGATCCAATGCGTGTTCGCGCCACCGAGAGTGGTGGGGTAGTGGATGTGAAGATTTTAATGAAGCACGATATGGAGACTGGGCAGCGCAAAGACAGTTCGGGTAAGACGATTCCCTCATGGCATATTGCGCACGTTGCGATCAAGGCAAAAGATAAGGAAGTATTTCGTGGGCAGTTTGGAACAGCTATTTCAAAGGATCCGTTTTTAAATGTGAAGTTTAAAGGGGCTGTGAAAGGCGATGAGGTTGTGGTTAGTTGGGTTGATTCTAAGGGAGAATCAAGGACTGATAAGGCAATTGTTTCATAATAGAGATAGCGGGCTTGGGTATTGCTTGAAATTACTCATCTCAGCAAAGATAGCGTCGTTAAAACAGTGCAGTTAAAACAGGCCTTAAAAATGATCAAAAAAATTCTTGTCGGCGTCATTTTTTCCTTCAGTCACAGTTTCGTATTTGCCCAGAGCAATGCGGAAGAGATTGCTAAGTACCGGCAAATGATTGCGGATGGTAATCCCTCCGAATTATATGAAGCGGCTGGTGAGGAGTTATGGAAAAAACCTGCTGGCCCTAAGAATGCCACTCTAGAACAATGTAATTTAGGTTTAGGGCCTGGTGTTGTGCAGGGCGCATTTGCACAACTACCAAGATATTTCTCAGACACTAAAAGAGTTCAAGACGTCGAGTCAAGATTAATGACATGTATGGAGACCCTTCAGGGGATAGCCTCTCAAGATGTAATCAAAGAATCGTTTGGCAAGGGTTTACGCAAAGATATTGAGGCATTGACCGCTTATGTAGTGACAGCATCTAAGGGAGCGAAGGTACAAGTTTTAGCAGCGCACCCGCAGGAAAAAAAGATGTTTGATTTAGGGAAGAAGATCTTTAATTATCAAGGTGGTCCGATGGACTTTTCCTGTGCAAGTTGTCATGCAGAGGATGGTAAGCGGATTCGCATGCAGGATTTGCCTAACTTAACATTAGCGAAGGGAGCTGTTGAGGGGTGGGGTTCTTGGCCTGCTTATCGCGTATCTAGCGGGGAGTTTTGGACAATGCAGCGAAGGCTGAACGACTGTTTCCGGCAGCAAAGGTTACCTGAGCCGATTTATGGCTCTGAAGGTACGATTGCTTTATCCATGTATATGGCTAAGACTGCTCATGGCGGAGTAATACAGACGCCAGGATTAAAACGCTAACTAGGATGAATATGAAATCACAATATTGGCGCTTGGCTTTTGGATTAATTACATCTTTCGTAGTTAATTCCGCCTCTGCCCAACGCGTTGATCTGGAAGTTCAAAAAATTTTAGGTCAAAGTTTTCAAGCCAAGGGAATCGCTGGACTTGATCGATTGGTCCAAGATGAAAATCAGGCTCTTTGCTCGGACGAAAAATTACGATCCTCCAAAGCGGGTTTGGCTAAGCAAGCACAACTCCAAAAAGTTGCTTTAGCGGCCATTAAGCCACCATCGGATGGCATATATGTTGGTGACTGGAAAAGTGGTGAGCGAATTGCACAAAGTGGTCGGGGGAGCACTTGGACTGATGCAGCCAATACCACTAATGGTGGAAGTTGTTATAACTGTCACCAGATTGATAAAAAAGAGATTTCACATGGCAACATTGGACCATCCCTAATCGCCTACGGTAAGACGCGTGGCTACAGTGAGGAAATCACCAAATACACCTGGAATAGAATTAATAATTCCAAGGCGTATAACGCCTGCAGTAATATGCCCAGGTTTGGGCATTTTCAGTTATTAACTGAACAGCAAATCAAGGATGTCTTGGCCTTATTATTGGATCCGCAGTCCCCAGTCAATCAATAGACTTCTATTTTTTTGCATTAAATCCTTCCAGCAGTTTAAGATGAGTTGTGGCCCGAGTGATGTTGCCAAGTTGCGCGAAGACACTGGTCAGACTTTTGTGACGAACTTCGGTGACGAACTTCGGTGAATTCGCCAAAGACAAGATCGTAGTTACTTAGCGGTTAAATCTTGACCTAACCAGGGTTAGCTAAAACAGCAGTCGTGATACTTAAACTTGAAAAAAAGTATAAAATTCATTAAATCGTCAAAAATAATCACGCAGAGCTTTTAGGCCATCGATTATTGTAAATTTGGCTTATGAGATCCGTAAATAAAGAGGCAAATTAGAGATAATAATGGCAACAAGTCATATTCAAGAATTAAGTAAAAACAGTTTATATGCACTACAAAATGTTTTTGAATTAAATGGTTTAGCGAGTTCATATCCCGCCAATGCTCGTGGGTATTCAGTTGTGAACTGCTATTTACTCATGCAAGATGATGGGGCGTTGCTTCTTGACTCGGGTTATACCGTCCATGCTGATAGTATCTTGACTCAAATAGGCGGATTACTCGATAAGAAAACCCCTTTGTCAATTTATCCTTTACGATTAAATGAGTTTATGTCGGTTTGTAATGTGGAGGCGATCGCGGGCGCTTTTCATGTTGATCAGTGTTACTCTAGCAATCCTGATGCGGCTCTTTGGGTTGATTTTGGTGGACGCTCAGATTCGGTGAATCCCCAACCCTACTCATTAAAAACGACCGTGGTTTCTCGTGCCCAAAAAATCTATGTTGGTTCAGGGGATCAGCGTCTCTTAGAAGCCTTTCAGGCGCCGATTCGTTTAATCGCGACGCGTTGGATTTATGATCAAGTGACTAAAACCTTATTTACGTCTGATTCATTTACACATGAATGGCGTGATCAAGAAGATGGGCCTTGGATAACAAATGCAACTACGAATCAAACATCGGCTCAGCATGTCAAAAGTTTTTTATTAAATACCCGCTATTGGTGGTTGCGTGGCGGGGACACTGGTTCCTTACGAAAAAAATTAGCAGATATTTTTGAGAAATATGATATTGAAAATATTGCGCCTGGGTATGGTTGTGTTATTCAGGGGAAGGAATTAGTAAAGCAGCAATATCAATTATTAGACGAAGCATTACGTGACTTTGATAAAAGCCAAATAACACCGTATTACATGGACCGAGATGAAGTGAGGTAAATACAATGATTGGACCTAAGGAACTTCCCAGAGAAATTGCTCCTGGCGTATTTTGGCTAGGAGATTGTTTAGAGCAACGCGCTAATGGCAAAATCTATCATACCTATAATGCAGCTTTTTTATTGGTTGGTAATGACGCATCGATGATTATTGAGACGGGTCATCCAAAAGATTTTCCAAAAATTGAGCAACAATTAGCTACCTTGAAAAAGGGCTTACCACCAGTGAAGTATTTATTTGTTACGCATCAAGAAACTCCGCACGCTGGTGGTTTAGGAAGAATCTTGCATCGTTTTCCTGAAGCTATTTTATGTGGTGATATTAGTGACTATCACTGGGCATTTCCCCAATATGTTCACCGGATGAAATCTTTGCGAGAGGGCGACGAATTAGACCTTGGTGGTAGAAAGTTTGTGGTGGTTGAACCGGTGATCCGTGACTTGCGAACAACTTGGTGGGGTTTTGATACCAAAGAGCGGGTACTCTTTCCAGGTGATGGGTTTGCATATAGCCATTATCACGAAGACGGGCATTGTGGCTTATTTGCTGAAGAGGCGATTTCATTAGACATCCCAGAGGTATCCGCAGTTTTTGCGGATCGGGCCTTGTTTTGGACCAAATTTACGGATATGAATTTATATGTAAATCGTTTGCAATATCTGATGGATAAATATGATGTACAGTACATTGCACCAACCCATGGTTTGCCTATATTAAATCCAAAAGTAACCTTGCCAAAAATCAAAGAGGGTTTATTATTTGGTAGTTCGGTACCAGAATCTGGCACGGAGTCAGACCCTATTCATACGAAACCCAAGAAAGTATTTGTCAAAGAAGATGATTAATCAGAACTGCAAAATGATCCGCCATGTATGCCTCGTGTTTGGATGTATATTTTTCATATTTGGGAACTTGGTATTTGCACAAAATTATCCAACCAAGCCTATCACGATGATTATTCCGGGTACCCCAGGTGGTGGAATGGACGTGATTGCAAGGGCTCTTGCTGATCGGATGAGCAAAACATGGAATCAGTCTTTTATGCCAGAAAATAAGCCTGGTGCGAATGGCAACATAGCTGCTGAATTAGTTACTAAATCAAGGCCTGATGGTTACACAATATTTTTTGGACAAACTGCACAGTTAGCAATTAATCCTGCTTTGTATAAAAAGTTACCTTTTGACCCCCTAACTGACTTGGTCCCAGTAGTCTTGTTAGCCAGCGCTCCAAATGTTATTTTAGTAGAACAGAACTCCCCGTTTAAAACCTTACAGGACGTAGTTAAGGCAGCAAAATTAAATCCTAAAGAGCTCAATTTGGCGACCCCTGGCAATGGCACACCGTCCCATTTAATTAGTGAGTTATTTCAAAAAACTGCTGATATACAATTAACGCATGTCCCTTACAAGGGAGCCACTGGCGCTCTGACTGACTTAATTGGTGGACGCGTTGCCTTGATGATGTCTTCTGTCCCGACTGCTCTTGGCCAAATTAAAAATGGCAAAATTCGAGCAATTGCGGTCTCTGCAAGCAAAAGAATTCATGTTTTACCGGATGTTCCAACCATTGGTGAGTCGGGTTATTCGGGTTTTCAGATTGGTACTTGGTATGGTTTATTTGTTCCTAAAAATACCCCAGCTAGTATCGTCCTAGAGATTAATTCTGCAGCGAATGAATCTTTAAAAACTGCTGTCTTGAACGAAAAAATTCTAGCCGAAGGTGGAATTGTCTTGGGCGGGGATAGTCAATCCTTTGCAAATCTTGTGAAAGCTGATTTTGCACTTTGGGGTAAGATTGTTAAAGAATCTGGTGCAGTAATTGATTAATTCAGGAGATAACCGTTTCGAATGATGCGGTTATTTCCTCAGAAGTTTGAGCTCGGTTTTTTCATTCAAGTAAACCATGCAAACGATATTCAATTCTTATAAAAATATATACGCCATTTGCGTGGGTAGTGTTGTGCTTTTTATCTTACTGAAGATGGATATGTTGATTCATTTCACTGCAAATGAAACAAAAGCTTTTGATGCGGGATTAGTTGCTGCCTTTGCTACGGCCTTAGGGACCTTGCCGGTTTTGTTTTCTAAGAAGATTTCTCAAAGGGCCTATGATATATCTCTTGGCTTTGGCTCTGGAGTAATGTTATCTGCTTGTATATTTTCTTTGATACTTCCCAGTTTAGAGGCAGCAAAGAGTCTTGTATCGATGCCGATGTTAGCTACTACATTAGTTGGATTTTGTATTATCTTCGGGGCAGCTTTTTTATTGAGTGTAGATATTGCTTGTCCGCATCACGTATTTATTCAACACTTCGAAGAGCCTGACGCCAAAGCACAGCGAAGAATTTGGCTATTTGTTTTTGCGATTTTTTTACATAATTTACCTGAAGGTTTAGCCATTGGAGCTGCATTTTCTGGTGTTGATTTGAATAAAGCGCAGTCTTTATCATGGGGTATTGCGATCCAAGATGTACCTGAGGGCTTGGTTATTGCCATTGCACTGCGAGGGATGGGCAAGAGCGCCCTTTTTTCTGCTTGCTTTGGTGCGATATCTGGCTTGGTTGAACCGTTTGCAGCCTTAGCGGCAGTTTTATTAATTGGACAATCTTCTTTTCTTTTGCCAATGGGTATGGCTTTTACTGCGGGCGCTATGCTGTACGTGATCAGTCATGAAATTATTCCCGAATCTCACCGGGCTGGTCATGCGCTTTTGGCCTCTGCAAGCTTGATGTTTGGATTTGTACTGATGATGATTTTAGATGCCGGCTTGTGAACCAGCGTTAGAAACAGATCCGACTGCTTGAAACAAGTTTTGGATTAATTCTGCGGGAATATTTCGCGTAATAAATACTAAGCGCGAATCCTGGTCAGTACTTGGCCATTTATCAAGGTGCACTGGTGGATGAAAGATATGTTGCACGCCTTGGACTACGACGGGTTTCCCTGCGACATTCACAATTCCTTTAACGCGCAGCATATCTGGGCCACGTAAATTACTAAGTAGCTCGAGAGCGGCTGAGAAGGCTGTCCAGGTGAAGGGTTCGGTGAACCGAATTGATGCAGTTTTAATTTGACTACTATGGGCATTAACAAAACTTCCCAAATATTTCCCAGTTTCAGTTGGGGAATTATTTTCTCCTAAAAAATCCAAAGTTTTAGAAGTTGATTTAGCGCTAGTGAGGCCAAGATTCATTAACTCTTTTGGCTCAATGACGCCATTTGTTAAATAGGCAATGGGTGCATGGGGATTGATTTGAATAATTTGGGCGCGCAGCGCGTCTATTTCTGGAGAAGCAATTAAATCAGTCTTCGTGATGAAGATTTTGTCAGCGATGGCAAGTTGTTTCGTTGCTTCGGGTTGGTTCTTGAGTTGAGAGGGTAGGTTGATAGCATCAGCTAGAGTGACTAGCCCATCAAAGCGGTACTGCGCTTCTAGCATTGTGTCACTCACTAGAGTCTGGATGACAGGTGCTGGATCTGCTAGGCCCGTTGTTTCGATGATGACTCGGTCAAAATCAAGGATTTCTCCAACTGTCCTTCTGGCGAATAAATCCCGTAGCGTTTCTTGCATATCTGTTCTAACGGAGCAACAAATACAACCATTGGATAAGAGGGTTATATTTTCTGATGAGCTGGCAACTAGATCGTGGTCGATCCCAATCTCACCCACTTCATTAATTACCACTGCGACCCGATTCATTTCAGGGTGGCGAACTAATTTGGATATGAGGGTTGTTTTACCGCTTCCTAAGAAACCAGTGACGACTGTCACTGGTATTTTTCCAGCTAGTGGATCTCTGAGATAGTTCACGCGTTAAATATTCATCTCCAGAATATAGACTCCACCCCCAAAGCGATCGATAGCATAGACAATTGCATTTTCGTCGACGAAGACATCATTGATTTGTACCGCTCCGGAAGCGGATAGTGCAGGTTTACCTGGAACATAGTAAGCAATTTCTTCCACTTGATAAGGGTTTGTCGTATCAAAAACACGGACTCCGCCATTAAAGAAAGTACCAATAATAATTGTATCGGAATGGAAAGAGCCTTTGATCGGGAGATTTTCGTGCAGGTTATGAGCGCCAAAACGCCCGCCTCGTTTGGTAAATATTTCTGGATTGGGCATTGGGAAAGTTGAGATGGACACCGGGTTAGCCTCATGTCTTGCATCCACAACCCAGACTAGCTTGGGCCAATCGATACCATCATCTTTAACGCACTCATCACTCACAATCCACAGACCTCGGTCGAATAGAGGCAGGACCGTGTGGATAAAGCCGTTTAGTGGAGGCGAATGGTTCCAGTGTGAGATAACTTTGATATTACTTTTATCGGAAATATCAAGGACGAATGCACCGCCATCGATATAGCCGATATATGCACGATCAGGGTGACTTGGGTAGACATTGGTATTGTGGACTCGAAAACCGGTATCAAACTTTTGCGTCATTCTAGCTGGGGGTGGAGTTGAATCACCAAGGCGTGTGCCGGGATACCACCAACGACCTGCCTCAAATGGCTTAGTTGGGTCTGAGACATCAAGGATTCGGTAAAACTGGTCATCCAGCGGATTCGTAGGCTCAAAATCTGCCGCGCCAGAGGACATGTGAATATATTTGCCATCAACAAACCAGAGGGCGTGTACGCCCCGGGAATGAGGGCCTGAGCAATCAAAATGGGAGAGTAACTTGGGTTCTTCAGGATTACTAATATCAAATAAATCGACCCCGGCAGGTTTAAGGCCAACCACTTTAGTTTGGTAGGCTACAGCTAAGATATCGCCATACACGTCTAGCGAATTAGAGCGCAGTTGCATATGTGGTAAATCTGTTTGGACGATGAGTCGAGGATTTTTAGGATCTGTAACATCGAGTCCCGAGAAGTTTTTAGGGGCTGATTCGTGGGCTACCCACAATATGCGTCGGCCTGTTTTAGTAATTTGTAAATTAATACCTTCACCTAGCCCGCCAAAACCATTCATTTCATGATGGGCTAAAAGAGTCATGTTTCGGGAAAGTGTCTGATCAGCTTTTGGATTTGGTGTTGGTGTTGAATTCATGTTTTAGATCTTTTCAAGTAATTTTTTAAAAGGTTAAAATTAACAAATATGTCGCACATTAGTATATGCTAGTTCAAATTCGCTAAAGCTTTTTTGGAATTTTGGTACTTTATTTTAATCATTTATTTTTTAAAGACAATGGAGAAGGATTGATGCAATTTAAAAAAAGTGAAGCAACACAAGTTTCCCAGCAATTTTTAACAACGCAATTACTGCGTTTAATCGTGATGGCAACCATTGCGTTTGTTTTTTTACAAACCACATTGTCCTTTGCCCAAAACTTTCCTAACCGTCCCATTAAAGTGATTGTTACTTATCCACCGGGCGGTAGTTCCGATTTAATTACACGCCTAGTTGGTCAAAAACTTGGTGAGCATTTTGGGACGCCTGTCTTAGTTGAAAATAAAGCTGGTGCAGCTGGCTCAATTGGTATGGAGTACGCCACTTCTCAGCCTGCTGATGGCTATTCCATCTTAGTTGGTAACTTAGGTCCAGTCGCTGTTAATCCATTAATTTCTAAAGTCAACTATAACGTTGATAAGCAGTTAGTTCCTTTGACGATGGTGGCTGGTGGCCCAAATATTTTGGTAGTGAATACAAAATCGCCATATAAAAATTTAAAAGAATTATTAGCTGTTGCAGTTGCTAAGCCGAATTCAATTAATTTCGGAACTAGCGGGCCGGGCAGTTTATCGCAATTGACTTCGATTCTGATGATGAGTCAAGCCAAAATTAAAATGCAGGAAGTTCCTTATAAAGGGGGGGCTTTAGCTGTCAACGATATTCTTGCAAGTCAAATTGATATGATTATTTCTGATGCGCAACCCGTATCGCAACACATTAAGGCTGGAACATTACGGCCTTTAGCAATTACTAGCGCCAAGCGTTCGCCGTTATTTCCAGATATTCCAACCTTCTTGGAAGGTGGCTTGGATGGGATGGAGGCGTCGAATTGGTGGGGGGCCTTTATAGTAACAGGCACACCAAAGCCAATCATGGACGCATACCAGAGTGCTTTACTCAAAATTTTAGCGATGCCTGATATCAAAGATAAGTTTGGTAATTTAGGCGTGGAACCGATGCCGATGTCGCAAGATGAAGCAAAGCGTTTTTATGAGGCTGAAAAGGTGAAATACGCTAAGTTAGTCAAAGATAACGATATCAAAGGCAATTAACCGTCAAAAAGGGGGAGAATGATGAACCTTTCGAACCCTTTTCCTGTGCTTTGTGCTGAAGCAATCAAGCTAAGTCATTTTGGAATTTACGTTCAAAATGTAGAGTCGATGGCTGAGTATTATCAGCAGGTATTAGATTTTCGTCAAACTGACCATGGCATGTTGGGTAATACTGAAATTATTTTTTTAAGTAGAGACCCGAATGAACATCACCAAATTATTTTAGCGAGTGGCCGCCCTGAAAATTTAGGATTTAATTTAATCAATCAACTATCTTTTAAAGTACCTGATTTAGGATTTTTAAAATCATTTGATGCCCGGGCAAAGGCGCACTCTGCGACTAGCGATTTAGTGGCGATTTCGCATGGCAACGCTTTATCTATTTATTTTCGTGATCCCGAGGGGAATCGAATTGAGATCTTTATGGATACACCATGGTATTGCGATCAACCTTTGCGGGAGATTATTAATCTGGCTTTATCTGATGAAGAGTTAATGCGTGGAGTAGAGTCACAGGTGAGTATGCGTCCAGGATTTTGTACCAGAGAAGAATGGTTGTCGAGAATGCAGCAACGTATGTCAAATGAATAAGGAAACCAGGTGATGCAAATTTTACGCAGTGTTTGTCTCGTTGTGATTATTTTTTGGACTCTAGGTGCTCATGCGCAAAATAGGCCGATGGATCCTCAATGGCCAGTTAAGCCCATTAAGATGTTGCTAGGTTATCCCCCTGGTGGTGGTTCGGACATTGTTGCGCGTTTAATTGCCAGGGGATTAACTGATCGAATTGGGCAAAATGTTTTAGTGGAGAATCATCCTGGTGCGGGTGGGATTATTGCCACAGATATGGCAGCAAAAGCTAGCCCAGATGGTTATACATTATTTTTTGTACCCAGTGGACATGCCAGTATTGCTGCCCTGCGTAGAAAGGGTCTGACTTTTGATCCGGTCAATGACTTCACTTGGATTAGTACGGTCACTACCTACCCCTTAGCATTGACCGTTGCACCGGACTCTAAATTTAAAAATTTAGAGGAGTTTATTCAGTCTGCCAAAAAAGAGCCAGGTAAATATGCGTATTCTTCGGTCGGTGTTGGTACTGCGATGCATATTTTAGGAGAGTGGATTTTTTCAGAAGCAAAAGTAGATGTATTGCACGTTCCCTTCAAAGGGGGAACTCAGCCATTTCAGGAGTTAATTGCTGGGCGAGTCGATGTCATGATTGATACCATGACCTTAACAGCTACCCTCTTAAAAGATAAACGAGTCCGTGCCTTAGCAGTAACTTCACCCAAAGGCACAAGTCCAGTTGCTGGAGTACAGACGGTGGCGGACCTATTACCGAATGTCTCTTTTGAATCTTGGTTAGGTGTGGCAGCGCCGGCTAATATCCATCCTGAATTACTTGAGCGGCTTAATCGAGAGATCAATTTAGTTGTCAATCAACCTGATGTTAAGCAGCGTTTAATTGACTTTGGGGGAAAGCCTCAAGGGAGTAGCCCTAATGAGTTTAAGTCGCGTGTAGTCAAGGACATCAGTAGTTTATCGATGGTCGTGGATAGCCGAAGAATCACTTTAGACTAATATATTGGATTAAATCAACCTCAAATCAACACATTCTTAGTTTAGTATCAACAGCTAAGCATAAATAGATAACTAGTTAAGTAAGGATATTTTGATGAATTTACATACATTTGAGCATTTACTCGAGAAAATCATTTTTAATAGTCGGTGGATTTTGGTTGTTTTCTATGCAGGACTTGTCTTATGTCTTTTAATTTTAGCAATGAAATTTGTGCAAGAATTTGTGCATTTTGCTAGTATTTTTTGGATGGCTGATGAATCCAAGTTTCTTACTGGGATTTTAGCGATGGTAGATAAAACACTTTTAGCTAACTTACTTATTTTAGTTATTTTTTCTGGGTATGAGAATTTTGTTTCTGTGATTGGCGTTGCTAAAGTTAGTGAAGACAGGCCTAAGTGGATGGGGGAGGTTGATTTTGCAGGTTTAAAGATTAAATTAATTGGATCAATTATTGCGCTATCTGGAATTAATTTATTGGCCGCTTTTTTAGAAATCGAATCCGCTAATAAAGAGAATTTAGCTTGGATGATTGGCGTACATTTCACCTTTGTTGTGACTGGTTTTTTATATGCCTATTCTGAAAAGTTCAATCATCCTAAAAAATAATCTAGGCCATTCATTGATGGGATTAGACTGGCGCTAAATTTTATTTTTCTGATTAGTCCTAAAAAGCACTAATCGGCAAGAATAAGAGGTAAAAAATCAGCAAGAACTAGCTAGGATTGAATCGATCACTAACATTCATATGTCTGTAAGGGCAGTGTCTACAGGCATTTCCGCAACAGCTTCCCCGTTGGAGATGGGCCAGACTAGTTAGCACGATATAGCCAGACTCTGGATCTATGTAAGTCTCTTTGAACTGCTCACAGGCTAACCTGTGTAACTCATCGGTACTAGGCATGATAGAGAACTAAGCAAATTTTTAGGCGATGAGAGTCGTTGCTAATCAAGGTTCTTAGTGTCGATGGTTTTGATGAGAAGCAATGACCTGGATAACCCCTTTCATACCAGCCTCATAATGACCTGGCTCAAAACATGCCATAGCATATTGACCAGCCTCTTTGAAAGTCCATTTGAAAGAGGCCTGTTTGCCAGGTTTAGCAGAAATCTCATTGGTGTGCTGATGGCCTTTTTTACTAGGACTTAACATTTCTTTGGCATGTGCCAGAATTTCTTTTTCTTTACCAATGACAAGTTCATGATCTATTTGGCCTTGATTATCTAGGGTGATCAGGACGGTTTCGCCAGCATTGACATTCCAATTCGAGGGGGTAAAGCGCATTTGATTGTCGACCACAATACGAATTTCTCGAATGGTGGCTTCATTTTTAGCAGCAGTTGAATCCTTGGCTTCATTGTGCTGGCCATGATCTTGTGCATGACTCTCCCCATGACTATGTCCATGAGCATTCGTGCCATATTCATCAAAATAAAAAAAGTGTCATAACGGAAAGAACCGTAACGACAGTCAAGCTTACTGCACCGTAGGTTAAAACACTTTTTAATTTGACTACGCCTTTGCCCTCAATCAAATACATCGCAAGAAGTGACATAGCAAAACCAATGGGCACTACCCAAGAGCTTCTCGCCGGTGAGTCGGGGAAATGTTGTAAGCCGCCGGTAAAAAAACCTAGACCAATAGAAGCGATAATACCAATCGCAAGAAGGTTGGTCCAAGTGTAGTTTTTTTCTGGATTAGCAATTTTTTCTAAGATACCACTTATAAGATAAATAGCAATACCAAATGTAGCGGTCCAAAAAGATCTCTCCCCACTAAAAAACCCATGGGTAATTGCACCAGCAATAAAACTGATACCCGTATATTTACACAGAGAAGCGATATGATTTAATTGGAAATTATTCATTCGCATACTTTAACCCATTATCCGATTATTTGCATCGTGGAGTACATGTCAATTGGCTAAATTGACCATCTTGTAATTAGCAAGATATTGTTTAAGCAGAAAATTAATATTTATGGTGCTGAAACAGGCTATGATGATTTCTTGGTTTAATTTTTTTTCACAAGAAATTTTATGAATTTTTGATAAGTGTCTAATTTGAAAGAAGAATTATGAATCAGCAATCAGATCGTATTAAAAGTGAGAGCATTTCTTCTTTGGTTCGTAATTACGAATATATTGCTCTTGTTTTTCAAGGCGGAGGGGCCTTGGGATCCTATCAAGCTGGAGTATTTGAGGCTTTGAGTGAGGCTGGAATTGAGCCGAATTGGATGTCTGGCGTATCCATTGGAGCGATTAATGTCTCAATTATCGCTGGTAATAAGCCTGAAAACCGCGTTAGTAAGTTAAAAGAGTTTTGGGAGACGATCACCGACCATGGCTACGCTAGCCAATTAGCGGGTAATGATAATCTGAGGACGCTTCACAACCTTACCAGTGCCATGATGTCGATGATCTATGGCGTTCCTGGGTTTTATAAGCCCCGGATGCTTAGCCCCTGGCAGCAGTCTCCAGGGCAGGCTGGTGCGACTAGTCACTACGATACGAGTGATTTAAAGGAACACTTAAATAGTTTAATTGACTGGGATATTCTGAATCAAAATAGTCACCGCTTAAGCGTTGGTGCAGTGAATGTCAGAACGGGTAACTATAAGTATTTTGATACAGCGCTTGAGCGCATTGGCCCAGAGCATATTATGGCAAGTGGCGCTCTGCCACCTGCCTTTCCGGCCGTCAAGATTGGTGCTGAGTTTTATTGGGATGGGGGTATCGTATCGAATACACCACTACAATATTTATTGGAACTCAATAAATTACACCAAACTTTAGTTTTTCAAGTTGACTTGTTTAATGCCCGGGGCGATATGCCCAAGACGGTGCCGGAGGTCAGGGCAAGGCTCAAAGACATCATGTATTCAAGTCGAACGCGCAATGCGACGAATCGCTATAAAAAAATTCATGACTTACAGACCCATTTGCGCGATGCTTTAAGTCGAGTTGATCCGAGTAAGTGGACTCTTGAAGATAAAAGAATACTTGAAGAACTGCAAGACACTCCGCAGATTAATGTTTTGCAGTTAATTTATCACCATGCTAGTTATGAGGGTGATCAAAAGGACTACGAATTCTCTAAATGGACCATGCGGGAGCATTGGGCTGCTGGATTAGAAGATGCCCGTCGGACTCTATCCCATCCCGAGTGGCTCAAGATGGACCAATCTACTGGCATGACGCTACACGACGTGCACCGGGATGTGTAGGGACATTTAACTGAGGATTGATCATGTGTCCTGTCCTAAGAAATTGATCTGCACTCCCTAGTATGAAGTTGGATGGTCATCTTGGCTGAGATTGCAAGACAAATCGCCTTTGGCAAATCAAAGGGTGAAAGCTGATTCGGAAAACCTGCCAAAAAATTGATCGGCCAGGCAGTATGTAGTAACTTTCAAGAAGCGATATACTATGGCAGATTTAGAATTATTCATCGCAAGACTAACTTTAAACTAAACTCTTGAATATAAAATATAAACTCTCTACAAAGGGTCTAGGAGATGGTCTAGGATGTTAAATGAGAAGTTTTTTTGTAGCGCAATTTGTCAATCACTGTGAATATAAATATGATTAAAGTTGAGAATTTGTATAAATCATTTCAAGGTAAAACGGTTCTACACGACATCTCGTTTGATGTACAAAAAGGAGAAGTTTTAGGCTTCTTAGGACCCAATGGTGCGGGCAAATCCACTACCATGCGAATTATTACTGGATTTTTAGAGCCTGATGCTGGGCAGGTAAGTATTTGTGGGCAAGATGTTGCACAGTCGCCAGTAGAGGCCAAGCGTTATATTGGCTATTTAGCCGAATCGGCTGCGACTTACCAGGATATGCGGGTGCAGAGTTTTCTGAACTTTGCTGCCCAAATTCGTGGATTGATTGGTGTTGCTAAATCGACGGCGATCGACCGGGTGATTGATCTGTGTCACTTAGAACCCGTTTTACATCAACCGATTGAAAATCTCTCCAAAGGCTTTCGCCAGCGAGTAGGACTGGCCCAAGCACTCGTGCATGACCCTGATGTGTTGATTCTAGATGAGCCAACAGATGGCTTAGATCCAAATCAAAAATACGAAGTCCGCGGTTTAATTGCAAGGATTGCGCAATCGAAGGCAATTGTCTTTTCTACGCATATCTTAGAAGAGGTTGAGAACGTTTGTAGTCGTGCAATTGTCATTAATGAAGGTAGGATTGTAGCGAATGGCACACCGGACAGTTTTAAAGCGCAAACATCTTCTGGCCGATTAGATGATTTTTTTAGAAACATTACCCGCTCTGTCAAAGAGCCCAAAACTTTGAATTGAGAATCCGAATGAGCCCAACCAAGATGATTCAAATAATTACAAAACGTGAACTCAGTGTTTATCTGGGATCGCCCGTTGCATACGTATTCTTAATTGCCTTTTTATTACTATCAGGGATCTTGACATTTACCTTAGGAAACTTCTTTGAGCGTAACGAAGCGTCTTTAGGGATCTTTTTTAACTGGATGCCTTGGCTACTATTGTTTTTAGTACCGGCAATTGGGATGAGGCTTTGGTCTGAAGAAAAAAGATTAGGAACGATTGAATTTTTATTAACCTTACCAATTACTCCTTTGCAAGCGATATTGGGTAAATTTATAGCATCCTGGATTTTCTTAATTGTGGTGATTTTAGGTAGTTTTCCGATGGTTATCACGGTGAATTTACTGGGTAGTCCTGACAATGGGGTGATTTTAGCTGGCTATATTGGTTGCTTTTTCTTGGCTGGGACCTATTTAGCCATTGTTTGTTTAGCATCCGCACTCACTAAAAATCAAGTGATTGCCTTCATTGTTTCGGTCATGGTTTGTTTATTGCTCAATCTCATTGGTTTTTCACCGATTACCGATCTCTTATCTAGATGGCTGAGTCCACCCATGATTGAGGGGATTGCAAATTTCTCCGTGTTGTCTCATTTTGATGGATTTCAACGTGGTATTTTGGACTCAAGAGACGTCATTTACTTTGTATCAGTGATTGCTTGTTCCTTATACATCAATAATCTTGTTATTAAAAATACGCGGGCAGGGTAGACAGAACATGCAAATGAAAAATAATTCAAAATGGCTCGCAGCAGCTTTATCAGTTGTTGCAGTTTTATTAATTAATTGGGTCAGTGGTTTAGAGTTTTTCCGAATTGATTTGACTGAAGGGAAGGTTTACACACTCTCTGATGGAACTAAGCAAATCCTCAAAAATTTAGACGAACCAGTTACTCTGCGTTTCTACGTTTCTCAGGGTGATGACAATATGCCATTACCCTTAAAAGGTTACGCTAGAAGAGTAGAGGATTTATTAAGAGAATTTAAAGCCGCGTCCAAGGGTAAATTAGTCATTGAAAAATTAGACCCGCAGCCCGATTCGGATGCAGAAGATACGGCCAGTTTAGACGGGGTTCAACCGCAGAGTTTAAATACGGGCGAGCGTTTTTACTTTGGTTTAGTGGTCAAGAGAGGTGAACAAAAAGCGGCGATTCCATCGATTGTGATGCAGCGTGAGCGGTTATTAGAATACGATATTGTGCGGGCGATTACTCGGACTGCCAGTACGAAAAAAACAAAGATTGGTGTCTTGAGCTCTATTCCGGTTTTTGGTAGTCCTGGTATGCCGATGATGGGTATGCCACCATCCCCTAAGCAAGTATTTATTTCCGAGTTGGAGCGTGACTTTGAGGTGGTAAGAGTTTCTAGTAGTAGTACCAAAATTGATGATGAAGTAAAGGTTTTGTTAGTCATTCATCCCAAAGGCTTAAGTGAGACTACTGAGTTTGCGATTGATCAATTTATTTTGCGGGGTGGTAAGGTGATTGCACTTTTAGACTCCTACGCATATTTCGATTTAATCCCCACACCTCAGGGTATGCAACCGGGTGGTTCATCATCGAATTTAGAACGACTCACGAAGGCCTGGGGCGTTACTTTTGAAACTGAAAAGATGCTGGCTGATCTCCAGTTTATGACTGGTAAGGGAAATCGGGCGTTACCCACCTTGCTCACTTTAAATGAAACAGCTTATAGCCCTACTGATATAGCTACAGCCCAATTGGGTGAAGTCCTGTTGGCTTTTACTGGAGCATTTACTTCGAGTCTTACATCTGGACTCAAGCAAGTCGACTTAATTAAATCTTCGGGCTACTCTGAACTGGTAAGTAAAGAGATTGCGATGGAAAAGGGTGAGCAATTAGCTACAATCATTAAGCCAAGTGGGCAGTCATACCCGATTGCGATTCGTTTAGAGGGCCAGTTTAAAACTGCGTTCCCAGATGGGATGCCAAAAAGCGCTGCCAATGAGTCGGCTTCTAAATCACCGGTTGTCAAGGCAGATGCATCTAAGGGGCCTGCTTCTAAAGAACCCGACGTGGCAGCACCAGTCAGCGAAGTATTAACCCAATCAAAAGAAAATAATGCTGTAATTCTGATCGCTGATTCAGATTTTATTAATGATAATGTAGCTGTTCAAATTCAGGAGATATTTGGACAACGAATCGTTTATCCGACGAATGGTAACTTAGCATTTTTACAATCCTTAGTTGATCAATTTGCTGGTGATGCAGCACTTGTTTCTTTAAGAGCACGGCAAAGTACTTCTTATCCATTTACCGTTATTCGGGAGATGGAGACTAGGGCGCAGCAAGCCTATGTTGGCAAGATTAAAGCTTTAGAGGAAAACTTACAAAAGACGCGTGAGTCTTTGGCGGAGATACAAAAGAATAAATCTCCTGCTGATAGTGGCGCTATTTTGAATGCCGAGCAATTAGCCCAAGTAGAGAATTTTAAGAAAACTGCAGCGCAAACGAGTCAGGAATTAAAGAGCCTCAGAAAAGATTTAAGGGCAGATAGCGAGGCACTACAATTTTGGGCGAAGGTGATTAATATTGCTTTGATACCATTGCTGGTTTTTTTAACTGGCTTAGGCTTTTATTTCTGGGGTGGTAGACGAGCGCGCTAGTTTGAGGGTGTTTTGCAGGCTTGCATATGTTTAGCAAACGTTTAGCAAACGTTCAGCAAACGTCTAAGTATTGCCTAGATTATTTGGGTTATTTTTGAAAGACCTGATCAGCTAATGAGCTGATCAGGTCTTTTGTTGAGATTGAGATTCAAATCATCGCGCTCACTTGAACTGAAGGCTCTCTACTGCAGCTCACCATTGCAGATCTCCATTGCAGCTTTTAATTCCTGAGGTAATTTCTTTACTGCTTCGCAATACCTAAAAGCCCATTTAAGTCCTTGAGAGCTTTATCAATCAGCCATTCAATTGGAAAATACAAAAATGTCGCACCAAGCTGTTGAAAGTGCTCTAGTTGAGACCAGTCTGCGGGCATACCAAACCTTTTTTCAGCAAGACGAAGTCTTTCGCTAACATGGTCGACCATGTTGAGAACATCCGGTGTTCTTGCACCCCGCACACCCGTCATATCATAAGCGAGATCGTTGGGGCCAATTAAATAAGCGTCAACGCCTGGGACTTGGATAATGGCATCTAAGTTATTGATCGCCTCGACAGTTTCTATTTGAACAATAATTGTTTTATCTACCGATTTATCACCACAAGCATATCGAAAAAGTTCGACCACATCTGCTACGTCTTTTGGCGTATTAATGTGGGGAACTACTAGGCCGTCAACCTGCCGGTCTAAATACTGCACTAAGACGGTCGGATCTTTAGACCAACTACGCACAATAGCCGTTAGGTTAGCAAGCTTAGCTGCACGAATTAGTTCTGTCGCAGCATCAATGCCAATCCCAGTTCTTTCACAATCAATAAAGGCCATGTGGGCGCCAGATTTAGAGAGTGCTTGCATGACATCGGGATTTTTCCCTGCGACATTCACTGCGATGACAGTCTTACCGTCTTTGAGTCGTTGTTGTTGTAGATTTAAAGGCATATTTTAAAAACCATAAATTAAAGTAGGGTTATCAATGAGGATCTTTTGGAGTAGGTTTTTATCTTGCACCCATTCAGAAAACACGTTGTACAAATCGCCGTCATTGGGCATAGCGCTCTTAATAAAAACATGTGGCCAGTCACTGCCCCACATCAGGCTATGAGGTACTTCTGCTAATAAAATCTGCGCAGTTGGAAGTACAGATGGATACGGAAAGGGCTCTGTAGTGAGGCGATAAGGTGCCGTTAGTTTAATCCAAGCAGAACCATTTTTAGCCATTCGTAATAAAGCATCAAAGCCTGGTGTCTGTCCCAAATGCGTGGGAACATAGCCAAGATGTCCAAAAACGAGAGGTACGCGTAGATTTTTAAGTTGGATATCTAGATCAGGAAATTCATGAACATGCATTAAAAATTCGATATGCCAACCAAGCGGCCGTATTTTGTCTGCTAGTATTTGGAGATCAGTCGTGGGCAATTGTCCCTTACCAACCTGTAAGTCAACGATATTGCAGCGAACACCCCGAACACCAAGAGCGTGCAGTCGTTCGATTGCCGTTATGGAGACATCAAACGGTACAACAGCAACTCCTCTGAGTCGTTTAGGATCCATGGCAAGTGCCTCTAACATGGCGCGGTTATCTGTACCGTAGACACTTGGCTGCACTAAAACACCACGACTCATGCCGAGGATATCCAGCATTTCTAAGTACTCCTTAGTAGAGGCCTCTGGGGGGTTATAAAGGCGATTTTCTACTAAAGGAAAAAGATCTCTAGGTCCACAGACATGCGCATGGACGTCGCAGGCCAAGAGCGGTGGTTTCGTATGAGGCTTTTTAGGGTGGGGGTCATGCGCCACACACTCGACAATTGCTTGCACGTGACTAGTCAATTTGTGCTCCCGTAGCCTTGACGACTTTACCCCACTTATCCACTTCGTCACGGATCAATTTAGCGTATTCCGCAGGTGAACTTGTAAGGGGATCGGCACCTTGCTCGCTGAGATATTTAGTCATCGCGGGTTCACGCACAATTTTAATAATTATGGCATTTATTTTGTTCACAATAGCCACAGGCAATTGTGCTGGACCGACTAAACCAAAATATCCAATAGCCTCATAGCCTGGCAGACCAGATTCATGAATCGTAGGGACATCCGGTAAAGCGGAGATACGTTGTCTCGTGCTCACACCAAGTGCTTTAACTTTACCTGATTTAACATTTTGTACTGCTGATGGTGCCGTTGCTAAAGATAACTGAACGTGACCTGCCATTAAATCAGTCATTGCCTGTGGCCCTCCTTTGTAGGGGACATGGGTCATTTTTGTACTGCTCATCATTTTAAAAAGTTCGGTTGATAAATGGGGTTGGCTGCCATTACCTGCCGAACTATAACTAATTGGGTTTGTTTGATTTTTGAGATATTCGATGAGTTCCTTAATAGTATTGGATGGTATGGATGGATGTACCACAAGGACTTGGGCAGTTTCTGCAACAACGGTAATTGGCGTAAAGTCTTTAATCGGGTCATAAGTCATTTTTGGATAGAGAGAGGCATTGATACTATGTGCAGTCGAGGCCATCAGAAGGGTGTACCCATCTGGCGCTGAGCGGACTGCGATTTCTGCGCCAATATTGGCTCCACCACCTGGTCGGTTATCAACAATCACAGGCTGCTTCCATTCTTCCGATAGTTTTTGAGCAAGAGCACGGGTGATAATGTCAGTTGTACCACCAGCCGGAAAGGGTACTACTATCCGAATAGGTTTAGTCGGATAGTCTTGGGCGCATAGATTAAAGATTGAGACTAAAAATCCAAAGATTAGGCAACGAGTTCGCATAGTGACTCCCAATTGATTATTGTGTTTGAAAAAGTTTTCCTGCGTGCTTGATGGTACGAAGATCATTCATACTTCGCAAAGCTCCCCACATGGACGCTTGGTTACTCGTGATGACTGGTCGGCCTAGTTCGTTTTCTAGCTCAGTAATTAGACTCAGCGTTCGAAAATTGGAGCAACTTATAAATAAGGCTTCGGTGTTCGTTCGCATGACTTCATGCGCTAGAGCTTTAATGACTGGCGCAGAGATGCTGCCATGTGCTTGCGTACCCAGACCTGCTATAGCGAGTACTTCAAAGCCAGCCAGTTCGAGATAAATCTTTACACGTTCATTAAGCCAAGGTTCATAGGGTGAGGCAACGCTAATTTTTTGCGCAGAAACAGCGCGCAGCGCACCCACAATTGATGCAGCGGAAGTCACGCAGGGGATTTGTGTTTGTGCGGTCAGCTCTTTCGCTTGATCTAAATCTTCTTGTGGTGTTTTGAGAAATCCACTGGCAGTACAACCATGACAAATGGCCTGGACCTTGGCATGCGATAGCAATTCGGCGGCTTGAGGTGCTTGGGTACTCAGCCATAATAAGCTTTTTTCAGAATCATCCGTATGTTTAATTCGTTGGGCATGAATGGATGTCTGTGGTCCAGCCATTTGTCCAAATTCGTATTCCATGACGGTATTCCAGGACGGAACAATAATTCCTAATTTGGTATGCCAATCCGTCATATGGGGATTTAGGGGTATTGAGGTCGAGGTATGCACTTAATCAAGAGAGATATTTTTTTCACGAATAACCAAGGCCCAGCGTTGTAGATCCTCGCGTATCACTTGACTAAATTGTGTTGGACCAGCCCCAATGGCTTGAACTCCCATCGTGGCAAAGCTTTTTTTAACCGCCTCATCTTGCAGGGCTTGCGAGGCAAGCGCCTGAATTGCTAGGATCACATCGTTTGGAGTACCTTTAGGTGCAACCAGGCCGGTAAAGTTGTTAATTACAAAATTACTAATCCCAGCCTCTACGAAGCTTGGAGTTTGTGGAAGGGATTTCCAGCGCTCTGCTGAAGAGACTGCTATTGGCGTAACCCGGCCTTGTTCGATGAAGGCAGATGAGGAGCTGACTTGATCAAATAGTAGATCGACACGACCGGCGACGACGTCTTGCAATGCTGGGCCAGCGCCCTTATAGGGTACGTGCAGAAACTGGACACCAGTCATCGCTTGAAAATATTCACCGACTAGATGATTAGAACTACCGTTACCAGCGGACGCCATACTTAAGCCATTTGGTTTTTGGCGGGCTACGGCGATGACTTCGGCAAGGTTTTTAGCCCCAAGTCCAGGGCGAACAACTAAAACAAATGGCACCGCAGCTAGGTAGCTTGCTGGTGATATGCCGCCTACTGGGTCGTAAGGCCAGTCTTTAAAGAGATTTGGAGCCACGCTTAGGGAGCTATTTGAACCCATGAGCAAGGTGTACCCGTCAGCAGGGGATTTGATAGCTGCTTCGGCACCGATTTTGCCACTCGCACCAGCGCGATTTTCAACAATAAAGGTTTGATTTGATAATTTACTCATGGCCGCGCCGACAACACGAGCTGTCACGTCCACATTACCACCAGGGGCAAAGGGGACAATAATACGAACTGGTTTAGATGGCCAGTTGGACTGAGCCTGGACACTGGTTAAAAATCCTAAAGTGCAGCAGATGATTAGGCTACTAATTTTATAAATCCAGTGGTACATAGTTCGTATTCCCTTGAGATTATTGGGCATTTATTAGAGATTATTGGATTGTAGTTTGCTGGCAAAATACAATTTAATGGCTTAGAAATTATTCTAACAGGCATTTTTAGAAGGGCACTAATTTCTAAAAAAGCTGTGTCGTTTAAACTAAGAATCTTTTAACTGAACTAATTTTTATTGATCATGAGCCAAGCCAAGCAAGAAAATTGTCTATTTTGTGATGTTCTTGAAATTGACAGAGCTAGAATCGTAGAAGAAAACGACTTAGCTTTTGTGGTTCGAGATGGATTTCCGGTGACACAGTCCCACACCTTATTGATTCCAAAGCGCCATGTACTCGATTATTTTGGATTAAATACAGCTGAGGTGAGCGCTATTCATTTGTTATTGCATTCCCAGAAAAAATTATTAAGTGAGCAAGATGTAACGATTGCTGGCTACAACATTGGGATGAATTGCGGAAAGGTGGCTGGTCAATCGGTTTGGCACTGCCATGTTCATTTGATTCCTAGAAGACAGGGTGACGCGCCTTATCCGAAAGGTGGCGTGCGCCACGTGATTCCTTATAAAGGCAATTACGAGGACCTGAAGTGAGTTGCAAACTTAAGGTCTTCATCAGTAATACCTCTTATCAAGTACTAGGATTTCTTTGCTAAGGCTTCATCAATCCAAGAATCGTCATAGGTCCCGTTATTAATTGCTTTAAGTGTAGCGGTTTCATGGGTCAGTTTTTGCTGACCTAGCTTTGCTACTTCCAGAGCAACTTTGGGTGAGAAGGCAACGATACCGTCAGAGTCTCCAAGAACAATATCTCCTGGATAAATCACTAAACCGCCAATCGAAACGGGGACATTGATCGCACCAGGACCATCTTTATAGGGGCCTCTTAAATTAACACCTCTTGCCCAACAAGGAAAATTCTTTTCTTCAAAAGCATTGACATCACGAATAGCGCCGTCAAAGACAGCCCCAACAGCACCTTTAACTTGGGCAACGCTCATCATGATTTCCCCAAAAAGTGCTCGCGTAATATCCCCATCACCGTCTACTACCAAAAAGTCCCCTGGCTCCAGCATTCTGAGGGCGCGATGAATTAATAAATTATCACCAGCGCGCGCTTTCACAGTGACAGCATTACCGCAGGCACTTACTGGGGATTTATTGACTGGATACAATCCAACTGTACCAATAATGCGTCCAGTTACATCACCGACAATTGATGTGGGAAGATTCGCTAGAGCTTTAATACCATCTAAGAATGGTGGCACCCGATCAAAAATTTCTATACCATTAAACATGCTGTTTTTCCTTGCTTAGCTACATTGTGTTGAGAATCATTCAGACAAACTAGTATATAGAAATTACTCAGACCTTGATCTTCTTTTAAGTCTTGGCTCAATGAACCTATTAGTGATGGCTCGATTGAAGAAGTTCTGGCTATTCAAAGTAGTCAGATAGATTGGATTGCTTGTAGACTATAGTTCCACAGTTCTTTTTGCAATTGTAGATTCTGGGCTAAGGCAGAAGTTTGGGCGGGTCGACAATCCGAAAAATATTGGCCATTGGGAAATTGGCCATTTGTTTTTATGCAAAATAAGGTGGTTTTTGCGCCTTCTTGTGGGGTTTTTAAAAAGGGCATTGCGCCAAAATAGTTAAGTGGCTTTGGGATATGTCGCCAGATCCCCGTTTTAACCACACCAGGATGGAGGCTATAGGCTTGTATCCCTTGATATTGGGCTTGGGTTGTGATTTCGTTCGTATGCCAAATATTCGCCAGTTTAGAAAAGCCATATTCATCAAAAGCCGTTAATGATTTTGTCTTTCTGCGTAATTGATCCCAACTCGTAAATTGTGCAGACCAGTGGGCATCGCTAGCTACATTGATGATTCGTGGATTATTTGCCAGAGATAGGGCTGGTTGCAAGAGATGCGTCAGAAAAAAATGCGCTAAAAAATTCGTTCCAAACGCCATTTCATAGCCGTCTTGAGTTAACCCTTTTTGGCCGTAAACCCCAGCGTTATTGATTAATATATCCAGTGTTTGATGGCGTTGAAGGAAATCTAAAGCAGCTTTTTTAACAGATAGCAGACTACTCAGTTCAACAATGATTGCATGAGCTTGCACTTGGGGGTTGATAGATTGCATTGTTTTGATCAGTTCGGCCGTTTTTTCTGCTGAGCGATTGGCTAAGAAAAACTGATGATTTTCTTTTGCAAGAGCTAGAACTGTTTCTTTTCCGATGCCGGATGTACAACCTGTAATGAATATATTCATGGATGATTTTAAAGGCTAGAATATTTGGGTGTCAGAGTTGAGGTTTTTAAAACAGAGTTATTTAGTTTATATGGGGCGGTTTCAAGGTTAAACTTGAATCAGCCTTCAGAGATTGACTATTAAGAGATTGACTATTCAACCCAATTGCACTTGTGTAGGGCATGCACTTATACAGGCTGCACAGTCTTTGTTCCATTGGGTTATGCAATGTGTTCATGGGTATTTATCGGGTAGGAAATAGATGAGTTATTTAATAAGAATCACACGCTGGATAGACTGGTTAAGTTTACAAGCTGCCAAATTAGCTATTAGTTTAGTACTCATTTGTGCTTTAGTGTCTGTTTTAAATGCTTTTTCCCGTTATGCGTTTGACTTGAGTTCGAATGCTTGGTTAGAGTTGCAATGGTATATGTTTGGCGGCATTGTGATGCTGGGCGGGGCACATTTGCTCAATACCAATGGCCATATCCGGGTTGATTTATTCTATTTAAAGCTTTCTGCTCGGCAAAAGCTTTGGCTTGACCTCTTTGGCCTTAGTATTTTTGTTATTCCTTTTAGCGTGGCCATGACGGTTTATTCTTGGCCGTGGTTTATGGAGGCTTGGTATTTACAAGAAATATCTGCGAATGCTGGAGGATTATTTCGTTGGCCAGTCAAAATCCTCATTCCAATTGGTTTTTCTTTGCTGATATTGCAAGGTTTTGCTGAGATTGTGAAGAGGATTGCTGCCTTGCGGGGCGAGTTTGTCATCAATACCCATTATGAGCGGATGGAGCAATAGTCATGAGTCCAGTTGAGTTGATGGCTCCTGCGATGTTTATTGCTTTAGTTATTTTTTTATTACTAGGACTACCGGTCGCATTTTCTTTAGCGGCTTTAGGTTTATCGTGTGGTTTGATAGCCATTCAATTTGATTTTTTCCCGCCGCAGTTTATGGCGAACTTGCCATACCGCGTATTTGGGATTATTAGTAATGAGTTATTACTGTCGATACCATTTTTTACACTCATGGGTGCCATATTAGAGCGGAGTGGTTTGGCGGAGGATTTGTTAGAGGGCTTTGCACAACTCTTTGGGGGCTTATCTGGTGGCTTAGCATATGCCGTCATCATTGTTGGTGCAATTTTAGGAGCTATTACTGGGACAGTTGCTGCCTCGGTAATCGCTATGGGGGTAATTGCTTTACCAGTCATGATCCGGTATGGATATAACCCGCGTTTAGCTACTGGCGTGATCGCCGCCTCTGGAACAATTACACAGGTTATTCCACCATCATTAGTCTTAATAGTTTTAGCTGATCAATTAGGTAAGTCTGTAGGGGATATGTATCTCGGAGCAATTGGACCATCGATTGCACAGATTCTTATTTTTATTACTTTTATTATGTTGCTTTCTTGGTTTAATCCCAAGTTAATGCCACCCCAACCCAAAGAGTTAAGGACTGCGATGGGTTGGCCACTTGTAAAAAAAATGATGCGTGGAGTATTGCCCTCTCTGGGCCTCATTTTTATTGTTTTAGGGACTATTTTTATGGGCCTAGCAACCCCAACCGAGGCTGGTGCGATGGGTGTTGCTGGGGCTATTGGACTAGCACTGTCGCAAAGGCGCTTTAGTTGGATCATGCTATGGCAAGGAATGGACGCTACGATGCGGGTGACCGTCATGGTGATTTTTATCTTAATTGGCGCTAGCGTATTTACTTTAGTATTTCAGGGGGTAGATGGTGGCGTATGGGTCGAGCATTTATTCCGAGTAGCTGGTGCAGACGATCCAGTATCCTTTCTAATTGCAGTCAATATCATTATTTTTATACTGGCATTTTTCTTAGATTTTTTTGAAATTGCCTTTATCGTGATTCCTCTTCTAGCTCCGATAGCCACTACTTTAGGAATCGACTTGATTTGGTTTGGGGTGCTGATTTGCGTCAATATGCAAACTTCGTTTATGCATCCACCATTTGGTTTTGCACTATTTTATTTGCGGGGGATTGCTCCGAAATCGATTTTGAGTTCTGATATTTATTTAGGTGCGCTGCCATGGGTGGGGTTGCAATTACTATTAGTTTTATTATTAATATTTTTCCCAGAGATGGTAACCGGTCTTTTGGATAAACCGGTTACTTCTGACTTGCAAAATATTGAGATATTACTTGATCCTAGTTTGAATGAGTCTGATGCTAGCCTGCAAAGACCAGTTGATGATCCAGCAGACTATTTTAAGAAAAAATAAAAAGGGTTAATTATAATTTTTGTTTATACATGAAGTTATCAAAACTTGCTTCAGCCACTCTAAACCATGCTTGTTGATCTCTTTGGAAAGTACTCATGTGGGTGTAGATCTTTTTAAACGAAGCACTTTTCATATTGGTTTCATTAATCAGCTCTTGGGTTGCTTTATAGCATGCGTCCATCACTGCGGGTGGATAGGCGCGTAATTGCGCTCCTCCTTGAATTAAGCGTTTGAGTGCGATCGGATTGAGCGCGTCATACTTGGCTTGCATCCATGTGTTGGCCTCAGCACAAGCCGACTGCAGTGCAAAGCGATACTCCTCTGGTAGTGCGTCCCAGGCTTTCGCGTTTACCTGAAAAGCGAGAGCAGCACCGCCCTCATTCCAACCAGGATAGTAGTAATACTTAGCAATTTTATTAAGGCCTAATTTTTCATCATCATGGGGTACTGTAAATTCCGCCGCGTCGATGGTGCCTTTTTCAAGAGCGGAGTAGATTTCCCCAGCGGGGAGTTGCTGGGTTACCACACCTAGTTTGGTAAGAACTTGGCCCCCCATGCCACCAGTTCTGAACTTTAGACCTTTCAGATCTGCCAAGGTTTTAATTTCCTTTTTAAACCAACCTGCCATTTGAGCACCAGTATTACCAGCTAGGAGATTAACAACTCCAAATTGGCGGGAGAACTCATTAAACACTTTTTCGCCATCGCCATGAATCCACCAAGCATTATGTTGACGGCTATTCAGGCCAAATGGAATACAAGTTCCAAATGCCCAAGCTGGATCTTTACCAATAAAGTAGTAAGGCGCTGTATGGTTACATTCAATCGTCCCTTTTTCAACGGCATCAAGAACCTGTAAGGGCGGTACAATTTCGCCAGCAGCATGCATACTAATTTGGAATTTTCCTGCAGTAATTTGTGCTACGCGACGGGTAATCAACTCTGCTGTACCAAAAAGGGTATCAACACTTTTAGGAAAGCTAGAAGCGCAGCGCCAACGAACATTTTCGGTTTGTGCAAGAGCCGCAGGGGCTAAAACAGCAGTACTCCCACCAATGACAAAAGCACCACTCTTGGATAAAAACGCACGTCGACTCATGATCAATCCTCATGTTTAGTTGAATTAGTTATATTAGTTGAATCATAGTATATTTAGGTCGCACAGCATACAGGGTTTGTACTAATCACAATGCTCTTGGGCTCATAGAAATTACTTAAGGGACTATTTGGGGCAGTATTTTGTGGTATGAATCAAGAATTAATAATCATGCAGCATACTCACAAAAAATTGCTCAAGAAGACCTATACGGGTTGATACGGCAACTAGATTTTGTCAATTAGTCGGTCTAGGCCGATTTATTTTAATTCCAGCCCTTTAGCCAGGCAGCGGTATTTTTGAGTTCAGTCCAGTGCATTGTTTGAGTTCGTTTGCTATACACAGATTCTATTTCAATATGCCCCTCAGGCAGCGGGGACTGACCATTCGGATCATATACTTGAATCACGATAAAGTGTTTTTCTTTGTGTTGGGGTATGACGGCTGTCCATTTGCTCATCAATAGTTTTTTAAAGGTAAGTGCAGGACGCATACGTGGGCTTTCGAAGTTCTTTGATATCTTTTCGATCAAGTAGTTGATCAGAATGGATCCATATTCATTTTGTAGTAAATTGAATGTTTATTCAATATTGCAGAGGAATTGTATGTTGGCACAGGTGAATGGTTTACAGGTTTTTTATGAGATCGATGGTAATCCTGATAAACCTTGGTTAACAATGGTTACTGGTATAACGAATGATACGACCATGTGGAAAGGTCAAATAGCAGCTTTGCAAAATGACTTTCATATTTTACGATATGACCTTCGTGGGCAAGGGCAAAGTGCTAGTACGCCAAGTCCTTATTCGATCGAGTTATTAGGTGCAGATTTAATTGCGCTATGGGATGCTTTAGGAATTGTGCAGAGTCATTTAATGGGTCTTGGTTTAGGTGGGTCGATTTGTTTGTATTTAGGAATTCATCAGCCCAGCCGAATTATCAAGTTAGTGCCTTGTTGTTGCCGGGCGATCATGGTGGAGGATTTTGCTGTCATGTGGCGCCAATTATTAGTAAGCGTAGAGGCGGGTGGGATTGATGCGATTGTCGAAAATACTGCGCAGAGATGGTTTTCTGAGGATTTTAAAAAGAGTTATCCTGAACAATTAGAAGCGGTTCGATTGATGATTCGCAGGACTAGTCAAGCAGGATATCTAGGCGTGGTGAATGCCTTTCTTGGGTTAAATCTTTTTGATGCGTTAGGTCAAATTCAGTTGCCCACTATGTTGATGGGTGGACAAGAGGACCGTATTGGTGGCCCACCAGAAATCATGCAAACAATTGCAAACCAGATTCCTGAAGGAGTTTATGTGCCTGTTCCTGGGGCGGCCCATATTGCTAATCTTCAAAACCCACAGGGCTTTAATCAAATTCTGAGGCAGTTTCTTCTGAAGTGATAGAGTAGGAGTAATTGATTGTAAACCGCTATGCAGATGAATAAGTTAATCCCTTTTTGAAAAATTCTCGTGTACTCTGTCATTAGTATTATTTTTCCTGTTTTTTCGCTTATCTTGTTGGGGTACTTGACTGGAAAATTTGGATTATTTAAAGATACAGCTTCAACCGAATTAAATTATTTTGTTTTGTGGTTAGCACTACCTGCGCAGCTATTTAGTTATACTTCGAAAAATAAAGCGCAAATACTCGAACAACCTTTATTTTTAGTAGCCTTTTTGGGCGGCTCGCTACTCATATATTTATTGATGTATCTCCTTCATTGGCGAAGTTCGCGGAGCAACTTAGGAGCAAATTTCTGGGGTTTAAGTAGTTCTTATAGTAATACGGGTTATATGGGTATTCCGCTGTGTATGTTAGCTTTAGGTGAAGAAGCTTTAGGACCAGCCATCTTGGCCACTTTGTTAGTTGTGAGTGGACTATTTAGTATTTCGATTGTAGGGATCGAGCTTGGTCAGCAAAAAGCGAATAGTTGGTCGCAAAGCATCGTACCGATCGTTAGGGCCTTATTAAAAAACCCATTACTGATTGCGCCCATTGCTGGATTTGCCTGGTCTTATTCGGAGTTGGATTTATATGCACCTGTGCGACAGGGTCTAGAATTATTGGGCGCGGCTGCTAGTCCCTGCGCTTTGATATCGATTGGTTTGTTTTTAGTAAAAAAATCACATGTTCGGATTGATGGGATGGTGACTTTAGTCAGTTTGAAATTAATAGTCCAACCCTTTGTCACTTGGGTGATTGCTGGGCCAATTTTAGGATTACCAACTTTTTGGGTGAATTCAGCAATCCTATTAAGTGCCCTACCAACGGGCACTGGACCTTTAATGTTGGCGCAATATTACCGGGGGGACACGGAGATGATTTCGCGGGCTATATTTTTAACCACTTTGGGTTCAGTATTTACCTTGTCTTTTATTTTGTGGCTAATACCCAATTATTTAAATTAGCCAATTTTTCAGAGTCGTATTTTTTAAAGTATGGGGAGGCATTGCTGCAATGAATTCATCGATTAAAAATAGACAAGCATTCCTGAGCTGTTTTTACACTTTTATCCGATTTTTTAAAAGGATGGGATTTGTCTGGTTTGTGTGGATCTTGTCATTCAATATCAGTTTTGCAAATTCCTCCAATTGTTATGCAATTAAAAATACGGATGCTAAAAACTTCTGTTTAGCAATTAGTCAGCAACAGGCGAGTTATTGCTATTCAATTAGAGAGAGCGATGATAAAAATATGTGTTTAGCACAAGTGAAAAAACAAAAGTCTAGCTGTTATTCTATCAAGTCATCTGATCAGAAAAATCAGTGCTTAGCTCTTGTGCCATAAAATTTATTCAGCGGAGATATTAGCTTCTTTAGCAATTTTTGCTGCTTTAGCAACATACTTACTATACATATCGTCCAATTGTTCTGGTGTGCTTGATCTGCCAATAGCTCCAATTTGGGTGAAGCTATCTTGAATTTCTGGAAGTTTGAGTATTCTAGTAATTTCAGTACTCAGTTTGTCTCGCATTATTTTGGGAGTTCCCGTTGGCACAAAGCTCGCAAACCAGTCATCACCAATATCATCCCGAATTAACTCAGGCATTGGATTAAGAGTGGAGGCGAAGATTTGTCCTTCTTTAGAGGTTGTGCCCAATATTTTGGCTTTGCCATCTTTTGCTAGGGGGAGGGCGTTTGGCCCGGGCGCAAATACATAGGTAACTCGTCCTGCAATCGTATCAATTACTGCTTCGGGAGTACCTTTATAAGCCACATGCACTGCTTCAAAGCCATAGTTTTTAGCAAATAAAGCAGCGTGTAAGTGAGCCGTACTGCCAATTCCTGCAGATGCGTAGAAGATCTTTTCTTTACTGCCTTTGGCGCGGTTTGCTAATTGTTGCAGTGTAGTAACACCTGGATCATTAGAAACAATCAGAAAACTTGGGGTTAGACCAATGAGGCTAACGCCAGCTAATTCCTTAACGCTATCGTAAGGTAATTTTTTATCAATTCCAGATCGTACACCAAGAGCACTTGGAGCAATTAAGACGGTTTGGCCATCGGGTTTGGAATCAATCACAAATTTAGCACCGATGACTCCACCAGCGCCAACTCGATTTTCAACAATCACAGGTACTTGCCAGGCATCAGAGAGCGGTTTAGCAATTAAGCGGGCTAGGATATCAGTGGTGCCACCGGCTGATGCGGGAATTACAAGTTTTACTGGGCCATTTGGGTAGGCTTGGGCTACATGGTTGAGGCATACCAGACTTAGCAAAGTTAAGGTTGATAAAACTTTAGACCAGATAGAGCTTTTTGGAGATTTAATGAACATGAGTTACTTTCTAAAAAAATACGATTTTTAATAGGGACCACTATGAGTTATTTTTTTTGACTTTCTTGCCAAAACTTTAACCAGGCAGTGTTACCACCTTTAGAGACTAATTCTTGTAATTCTTTGGGAATTGCAGGAAATTCTAAGCGGATATTTTTTGTGTGATTGATAAAAAGGCCATTTTGAAAATTAACTTCTAGATCATCGTGCATAGCACACATTGTAGTAATTTGAGGGCATGGATTGAGAACGGCTAAGCCTGTACTGATTGCTTCGCGATAGGCTTGGACAGACATCGACTCGCATAAAAGCCCTAAGCCTAGTGCTTGCATAGCAATATAACCACATCCTTTAGGGCCCATACCAAAATTTTTACCAGTCACAATGAGGTCGCCCGGCCTGACACGCTCTGCAAATCCGGAGTCAGTTTCTGAAAATAAATGAGGGATTAATACAGCGGGATCAGTTTCTCTTGCCGTGATGAGGCTTAGCGGTATGACTCCACCGGGATGCGGTACGTTATCCCCAAGAAGGTAGCAACGTCCCCGCAGTTGCCATGGATATTCAGACATAGGCGGACTCAATTTGATGAAGTAGTTCTTGGCTAATCGCTAAAGCTCTCGGATCACTAATTTTTCCACAAACAGCTGAAGCAGCGACACTCAATGGGCTACCCAGATAGAGTTTGGCATCGTTGGCTCCAAATCGCCCACGATTATTATTCGTGGCCGTCGAGATAGAATTTTCTCCTGGGGCGATTGGACCTACTACGGCATCATTACAAGGTCCACAACCGGCCGGTAGAATCATTGCGCCACTATCGTAGAATATTTCCATTAGACCTTCACGCAGCATTCGGCGAGTAGAAGCCTCAGAACCCGGCACAATAAATAGGCGAACTTCCGGATGGATTTTTTTATCTTTTAATACTGCCGCGGCTAACAACAAATCTTCATAGGTACCAGATCCACAAGAGCCGATAAACGCATGTTGTACGGGAATATTGAGACTTTCGCTAATGTCTACAGAATTACTCAAGTTGCCTGGTAAAGCAATTTGAGGTTCGATTTCTTCAAGATGAATGGTATAAGTTGACTCGTACTGCGCATCAGGGTCGCTAAAGATCGGTGTAAAAGGGCTTTGATGATGCGCCTGGCAGTAGTTCAGAATACGCTCACTAGGAGGAATAAAGACTCCTGCAGCGCGCAGTTCCGTTGGAGAGCTACAAAGTGCAACGCGGTCACCAAAACTAAATTGATCGAGGTCTCCAGAAAACTCAATGATGCGATAATCAAAGTCGGCCTTAATTGAGCCATTTTTAATGCTTCGAGCGATAAAAAATCCGATATCTCTTCCTAAAACTCCAGGATTGACTTGCCCTTGCAAGTCAATCCGAATTGTTTTTGGAACTGTAAGCCAGGTGGTGCCAGTTCCTAAAACACGAGAAATTTCACCACCGACGCGTATTCCAAAGGCGCCGACTGCACCGGCATTCGTCGCGTGGGTATCGTTGTCAAAGTAAAACATCCCGGGCAGAATGATCCCCTGTTCCATTGGAAAGATATGCCCATGCCCACCTTTACCGGCATCATAAAAATTAGTAACACCCCATTCTTTAGCTGCTTGTCGATTGTATTTGCCTCGCTCAGCAGCTCTCTGGCTACCGTAGATCACATCATGGTCACTAAACATCATGACCTTTTCTGGGTGAGCAAGTTTTTTGATATGCACTTGATCTAGCTGAATTTTAGTTTCACGGACCAGAACATCATGGATCATGATGTAATCCGGGTTGGGATAAACTATTTCGCCGGGGATAACTTGAGTTTTGCCACACACTCTAGCTAAAACTTTTTCAATTGCAGTTAAACCCAATTTATTTTCCTATCAAAAAGATCTTCAACTATAGATACTAGCTGCCCGGAATAATTCCTGGTGGAAGGGCAATACAATAGTCTGCGACTTCGCCAGGTTTAGCTAACCACACACGATCAAAGTGTGGGTGGTCCATACAGTGTTGTAATGCTTGACGTAAGTTTCGGAGCCGAAATGGTTGGCCAAAAATATAGGGGTGAATAGAGATATTCATTACGAGAGGATGTTCTACACATTGCTCGATCATTTCGTCAAATTGATCGGTAATCATTTGACAAAAATCGATACCATCTTGTTTACGGTGAATGACGATTTGTGAATCATTGAGTTCCACAGGGTAGGGCACACTCAGAATTGGCCCACTGCGCGTTTTCAACCAAATTGGTTGATCATCCATAGGCCAGTCCATCAGGTATTTAAAGCCAGCCTCTTTGAGAAGGTCTGGAGTATTCGCTGTTTCATAGGCACCAGGTCCCATCCATCCAGTTGGGCGTGCGCCATTTTCATGACTTTTAAAAGTAGTGAGGATTTCATCAATAATTCGAGCTTCGTCTGCTTCCCAGAGTCCTCGCATATTTTCTGCGTTACTTCGGCCGTGGGCGACGATCTCATCTCCCCGCATACGAATTTGGTCCATAATTTGTGGAGCATATTCATACAGAAGGCTATTTACATTGTGTCCAGCTGGCAGTTTGAATTCTTCGAGAAGATCAAAGATCCGCCAAATTCCAACGCGATTACCATAATCACGCCAAGAGTAATTTCGATGCGTTTGTGGCTCCCCGGTTTTAGCAGAGTCATGCCCTAGGCCTGCTCCAAAAGCAAAACACTCAATATTTGTCGTAATGACAAAAGCCAGCCTTTTTTGATTAGGCCAACTATAGTCTTTTCTCCCCTTGAGTGGAACGTAATCATACCGCTTGTGTTTTGGTAGTAATGGGTGATTCATCTGGATCCTTAATTAACTTGTATTTTGGCAGCTTTAACTACTTTTACTAGTTTAGCAATTTCATTCGTATTATGAATTAAAAACTCTTTCGATGAATTCGTCATTGGTTCTGCCCCAATCGTTTCAAAAATAGCCTGCATTTCTGGGCTTCTAACGGCAACACCTAGTTCGTAATGGATTTTTTGGATAAGCGTATCAGGCATACCTTTTGGCCCTAGAACGCCGCTATATAAATCAAAATCAAAGCCTGGGATACCTGCTTCAGAGACAGTTGGTACATTTTTAGCGGAGGCAACACGTTTTAAGCTAGTTACACCAAGAGCCACGAGTTTGCCGGCCTTGACATTACTTAAAGCGGGGGGCATCGATGAAAATGTATAGGCTACGTCGTTAGCTAATACAGCCTGGGTAGAGGCAACACTGCCTTTGTAAGGAATGTGAATAGCTTCGATACCAATTGCTTGATTAAATGATTCAGCGGTAAGATGAGGAATTGTGCCATTACCTGAAGAGGAGAAGGCCAAGCTATTTTTATGTTCTTTAGCATATTTTATAAATTCTGATAATTGGCTTATCTTCAAAGACGGATTGACTACCAGCATTAAAGGCGAGACAGCTACTAAAGAGATGTGTGAAAAATCTTTAACCGGATCATAGGGGATGTTTTTGTATAGACCCACATTGACTGCATGAGTCGACATATCTTGAACAAAAAGTGTATATCCGTCAGGTGCTGCTTTAGCGATATATTCGGCGGCGATCATTGTGCCGGCTCCGGGTTTGTTCTCAACAATAACTTGTTGCCCCATTTGCGAGCTTAAGCGAAATGCTAGTGCACGCGCTAGAACATCAGAGATCCCACCGGGGGTAAAGCCAACTACGAGAGTAACTGGTTTTTTAGGGTAGTCAGATACTTGAGCATAGCTGTTGCTGACGGTGAATAGCACCAAAACAAGAGTTTGGAAACTAACTATAAAGGTGGCTTGTATGGCATTTTTGATCGATAAGAGATTGTTTATTCGGTATGTCATAGTTATCCAGTCAGTAATAGTTTACATATTGAGAATCATTGAATACACATCAAATAGCCGACTAGATAAGTAACAAATCAGCAATATGAAAGCGGATATTTTTTTCTGCGCACTGTGTTCAAAGAGCTTAGCCTTAATCTAACATACTTTATTTTTATCAATCCAATTCAATTCACCTGAATGAGGAACTGAAAAATAGAGTTAAAAAAGATTATTATCAAGATAGTCCCTCAAAGAGGCACTTGTCTATAATGGGTATTCCTTCGATAGTCATAATCAACTTTTTCAAGGTGTATATATGTCAAAAATTATCGTTAATAAAATTGGCGACGCACTAGGTGCTGAAATCTCAGGCGTTGACTTAACTCAACCCTTTGCCCCAGAGTTAGCTATAGAACTAAATCATATTTGGCACGAAAACTTAGTATTGCGTTTTCGAGGTCAAGCACTGAGTGATCCGCAATTATTAGCATTAACGCGTTATTTTGGAGAGATTGATCCTCCCGGGCCAAATCCTCAAGGTAAGCCATACCTCTCTGAGTTTCCTGAAATTAATGTCATCTCGAATATTAAGGAGGGTGATACTCCAATTGGTGGGCTAGGTGATGGGGAGGCAATTTGGCACACGGATATGACTTATATTAATACGCCGCCTAAAGGCGCTTTTTTACATGCGCTCGAGTTGCCACCGTCCGGTGGCGATACTTCATGGGCCAATATGTATTTGGCTTATGACGACTTATCAAGCGATATGAAAAAAACGATTGCAGATAAAAAAGCGATTCACGACAGCACGTATAACAGTGCTGGCATGATGCGTAAGGGTATGCAAGAGGTTACAGATCCTCGGCAAGCGCCGGGAGCGCATCATCCGTTAGTTGTCGTGCATCCAGTTACAGGTAAATCCGTAATCTTTTTAGGGCGACGCAGAAATAGTTATATTCTAGGGCTTACTTTAGCGGAAAGTGAAGAACTTTTAGATGAGTTATGGGCTCACGTTAGTCAGTCCAAGTACGTGTTTACGCAAGTTTGGCAACCATATGACTTAATGCTGTGGGATAACCACGCGACTATTCATCGACGCGATAGCTTTGATTCAAAAACTCGCCGCTTGATGCATCGTACTCAAATTAAAGGTAGTCAATTAACAGCTCTTCAATAAGGTGATTTTGTGGATTCTAGAATAAAGCAGTTAGATGTATATGGTGTCGCAGTTCCTTTAGTGGGGGCTGGGTTCAAAAATGCTTATGTCACGAAAACGGTCCAGAAAAGCGCCATTGTTCGGGTAGTAGATAACGATGGTTGGGTTGGGCTTGGCAATATTGATCCGTCGCCGGGTTATTCCGCTGAGACGATTGAAGAGTCCCTAGGCGTGTTGAGAAATGTCTTAGCTCCGACAGTCATGGATTTAGACCCTTTCAATATTCATGAGCTTTTAGTTCGTATGGATTTAGCGCAAGATCAGTTTTATGATGCGAAGGCTGCCATTGAGATGGCTTGTACGGATCTGATTTGTAGGCGGTTAGGTATTTCTGTGTGTACCTATTTGGGTGGTGAGCAGGTGCGTGAACTGCGCTTTAATGCTTGGATTGGTATTTTGCCGCCCGATGAGGCCGCGGCTGAGGCCAAGAAATGGTTTGATCAAGGTTTTCGTTCAGCAAAGGTGAAGGTTGGTGGTAATGTAGATGCCGACCGTGACCGGATACAAGCAATTCGAGAGGCCGTTGGTTCGAAGATGCAATTACGAGCTGATGCAAATGCTGGTTATTCCGTTGAAGACGGTATCCGTTTAGCCAAACTTTTAGAGCCATTTAATATGCAGTTATTAGAGCAGCCGGTGGCAGCGGAAGACTTAGCCGGAATGGCAAAAGTGCGGCAATCAACTTCAATCCCAATTATGGCAGATGAGTCGATTATTGACTATGCCAGTTTGATTGCAGTAATTAAATCAGACTCTGCAGATATTGTGAAGTTGAAAGTGATGAAACAGGGTGGATTTTTAAATACGCGCAGGATGTTAGAGACGGCCACAGCTGCTGGACTTCGTGTTGTTATTGGGCACGGATTTGGATTGGGAGTTAATACAGTAGCTGAAATCATGTTAGCCGCTACTAGTACAAATGTTATTGAAGGCTTAGAGTGCGTGGGGCCTTTAAAAACTGCCGATGACATCGTCACGCATAAATTAAACCTACAAGCAGGGATGATTAGTTTACCTACTGGTCCTGGCTTGGGGGTCGAATTAGATAACGATAAGCTATTAAAGTATCAATTTATTTGATGGGAATTTAATATGAAAATCGCGGTAAAAATTGGTAGACTTAAAAAGGTAAAGCAGACAGAAATCTTTTTCTTGTTACCTTGTCTAGTTTTAATCTGGATGATTAGTTTGACTAGTCCGGTTGTGCAAGCTCAAGCTACTAAAACATTAAATGTTTTAGTACCGTTTGCTGCTGGTGGAACTGTAGATATTACAGCCAGGCAATTAAGTAAAGATATTGGTCTATCCCTAAATATGAATGTTGTAGTGGATAACCGCGGTGGTGGTGGCGGGACAATTGCTACGGGCCTGCTTGCTCGCGCCAATCCGGATGGTCAAACAATCATGTTCCATCATATGGGTATTACCTTTGATACTGCCCTTTATGATAAGTTACCATTCGATACTAAAACGGATATTGCGCCCCTGGCTTATTTAGGCGCGACACCAAATGTGTTGGTTGTAACTAATCGTTTACCTGTCAAAAATGTTAAAGAATTTATTGAGTATGCCCGAGCGAATCCATCAAAAATAAATTATGGTTCTGGTGGTGTTGGTAGTGCAGGGCATTTAGCAATGGAAACCTTTCAGGTACCAACGAATACGAAGATGACACATATTCCTTACAAAGGGTCTGGGCCTGCCATCACTGATTTAATTAGTGGTGAAATTCAAGCCATGTTGATGACGATTGCGGCGATTAAGCCATATATCGAAAATAATCAAGTGAAGGCTTTTGCGACTTCCGGTTTAGTGCGTTCTGCTGCCTTACCGGATTTACCTACTCTTCATGAATTAGGTCTAAAGGGTTTTAATTATTCGCCGTGGTACGGCGTATTTGTACCTGCTAAGACGCCAGCTCTAATAATGAATCAACTGCATGATGCGATTAACAAAGCTTTAGAAAATCCCGAGAACAAGAAAAAGTTATCTGGACAAGGTTTAGAAACCAAGGTCATGACACGTCAAGAGTTTGAGAAAATTTATCAAGAAGATTTGGACCGTTGGTACAAAACGATTACTAAGCTCAACATTAAAGGTTAGTAATCTTTGCGTATTCCTTTCATTTGTTTTCTTTAAATTGACGCATAATTTCTGCGCTAGAGT